>CAMCWB010000015.1 GCA_945882315.1 Bauldia litoralis
GCGTTACGGTCACCAACAATCGCTTCAAGGCGGCGGTGATCGCGTGGCTTCAGCTTGACGGAAATCCCGGGGCGCATGCCCAAGACTCGCATGCGCTAAACCCGGCGGGAATCCCCTACCGGATTCACCCGTCAGATTTGTTCCACTAGTTCGGCTGATGCGGCGTTTGTAGCGTACGACAGTTGTCAAATCGGCTTGTCGATGTCCGGAATAGCTGGCATGCGGAGGGCAGCCAAAAAAAAGGGCATGAGCCAGTACCCTTCCGTTTAAAGATTGATCCTTTCGAACCCTCGTGCAAAATTTGCCAATCGATCTTTCCCACAGATGTTTCCATATGCAGCACGACGGTGCGATGCGGATATGTGTCGGGGCGATTACGTTTCGCCGTCCGAATCTTTTGGGTGGATTGTTGAGAAGCTTTGAGAACTTGCGTGCGCCCCCAAACGCGACTTTGATTTTTCTTATCGTGGATAACGATGCCGCGATGTCAGCTGCAATCGCTGTGAAGAACTTCCAAAGTCGCCTGAAAGAAGGAATTGTACTCTATACAGTAGAAGCAAGAGCGGGAATTCCTATAGCAAGAAATCGGGCTGTACAGGAAGCCATCGCTGCGGGCGCAGATTACTTGGCATTTGCCGACGATGATGAGGAAGTGCACCCGGACTGGGTCTGCGAACTTGTCGCGGCGGCTGTCGAGCGCAAGCTGGACCTCGTGGGTGGACCGGTTAGGTGCCTCTCTTCAGACATTTCAATGGATCTTTGGTCTAAGGCGTTGATGACCGGAATAGTCGCCCGCGACATGAAGAAAGAGCGATCAGCAAGACGACGGGCTGAAAAGGGCCTGGAATCAAATATCGTTATCGTTACAAATAATTGGCTAGTTGATTTGGCGTGGCTGAGGCAGACGAACCTTAAATTCGATGAGGCTTTAAGATTTTCAGGGGGCAGCGACGCGAAATTCTACGCTGACGCCCGAGCACTCTCGGTGCGTTCGGGTTGGAGCACCTCGGCGGTTGTCTATGAGCGTGTTCCGTTATCAAGAATAGGCTTTGGTTATCAATTTGATCGTGCTCGCAACCAGGCGATAGCTTCATTTCGACGACGACACGCGGTTAATACCCCTAGAGTTATGCTTACGACGCTTTTATCGTCGGCAGTTAAGGTATTAGGCTGTGCCGCGTGTGTTGCCGGTGTGCCAATTTTCGGAGGACGGGCCCTCATTCAGGTTGCGCGACAGAGCGGATGGGCCGTGGGTCGAATGCAAGCTTTGTTCGGTGGGACCTCTTCACTGTATTCGACGACTGACGGTGATTGATAGAGGTCTTAGCTAATCGGCGGCTGACGGGTGATAGGAGAAGCGCAAGTGTCAGGAGCGCCGCCTACACAAATTTTCTGTAATCTCGGAAGGCTTTCTGTTTCCGAATTTTCTTCGGCAGGTTCGTAGCCTTTAACAAGATAAGCCTGCGCCGGGCGGGGCCCACTTGTAGAATGTTAGGCGCGAAATGTAGGCAATTCGTTTGCTGGCTAGAAGTCCGCCGCCTCATACTCCTCGAGCGGCTGGCGGACCAGCGGATAGGCGCCGCCATTGACGAAAAGTTCCTGCGCGGTGGTGTAGCCGGCGAGGTTGCTGGCCAGGAACAGGCAGGCATCGGCGACCTCGCGCGGCGCGCCGAGGCGAACCATCGGGATGCGCTCCTTGCGTTCGGCAAAACCGGTGTCAAGGCCGGGATACCATTCCGGATGCGGGCGGACCGTATCGATGGTCCCGGGGACCAGCGTGTTGACGGTGACGCCGAAGCGGGCCACCTCGACGGCGAGCGCCCGAGTCAGCCCGGCGAGACCGAGCTTGGCGCTGACGCCATGGGCGCGGCGCGGCTTGCCGAGATAGCCGTCGGTGCCGCCGAGATTGACGATGCGGCCCCAGCCTTTCTTCACCATGTTGGGCAGGACCGCCTGGCAGAGGAAGAAGGGCGCGCGGAGATTGGTGGCGAAGACCCCGTCCCATTCCTCGACTGTGATCTCGGAAATCTTGGAGTTAGGCCGGATGGCGGCGTTGTTGACCAGAATATCGATGCCGCCGAGGCGATTGTCGATATCGCGGACGATGGCGCGCAGCCTTTCGACATCGGCGAGGTCGGCCTGGTACATCGCCGCCTCGACGCCCTTGCCAGCCACCTCGGCGCAGACCTTGCGGGCCGCCGCCTCGTCCTGGTGGAAGAGGATGACCGGGGCGACGCCGGCTTCGGCAAAGGCGAGCGCGATGGCGCGGCCGATATTGCGGTTGCCGCCGGTGACCAGCGCCCGTTTGCCGGCAATGCCGAATGCACTCATCTTCTCGTTCACGCCCGTCGACTTTCTTTCGCTTGCGCTCACGGACTTTCCCTCGCTTGCGCTCACGGGAGCGCCGCTCCTCCGCAAAGACCAGACTGTGAGGAAAACAGGCGCCCGACGCTTCGCCGAGGCACAGCCCGGCTAGCGTTTCTTCCATCCCCGTATCATGGCCGGTTTCTTGATTTTTCCTTGGCGATGGATCATAGCGGACGCGCCGCGCCTCGCCAGGCTTTTATGACGAAGTCCGGGGCGGCCGGCGCCGCCCACTGCCGGTCCCACCCGTCAGCAACAACCAGAAACTTTTCAGGGGAGCCAGACAATGACGCTCGGCATCGCCGTACTCGGAACCGGCCGGATCGTGGAAAGCGGCTACGTGCCGGCCTTCAAGGGCGTGCCCGACGCCAGGCTCATCGCGACGCTCTCCCGCGACCAGGCGCGCGGCGACGCGTTCGCGGCCAAGATGGGTATCCCGAAAGCCTATGCCGATCTCGGCGCGCTGCTCGCCGACCCGGCCGTCGACGCGGTGATCGTGGCGACGCCCGACGCCACCCATGAGGAGCAGGTGATCGCCGCGGCCAAGGCCGGCAAGCATATCCTCTGCGAGAAGCCGATGACGACGACGCTCGCCAGCTCGAAGCCGATGGCCGACGCCGTGAAGAAGTCCGGCGTTACTTTCGCGATGGGCTACGACAACCGCTTCAATGCCGGCCTGCAGCACATCAAGGCGATGATCGACGGCGGCGAGCTCGGCGCGGTGCGCTATGCCCACGCCCATCTGACCACGGCCGTCAGCGACCCGAACAGCTGGCGCGCCGAGGGCGGCCAGTCGAAATTCTGGGCGATGAGCGCTTCCGGCACGCATGTCGTCGACATCTTCCGCTGGTTCTTCGGCGACCCGGCCGAGGTGACCGGGGCCATGGCCGCGCCGGTCTACGGCGTTTCCAAGGACGAAATCGCGGTCATGATCATGAATTATCCCGGCCGCCTGATGGCGAGCCTGACGGTCGGCGCCGTTCTGCCGGCCGGCAACCGGATCGAGGTGCATGGCGACAAGGGCACGGTGACCGGCGAGAAGGTCTTCGGCCGCACCAATCCGGAAGCCGCGATGACGCATAACGGCAAGGCGTTCAAGATCGCGCAGACCGACCCTTTCGTGCATGAACTCCGCGATTTCGTCGAGGCGATCCGCGACAAGCGCCAGCCGCTAGCCGGACTCGACGACGGCGTCCGCAATCTCGACTTGATGGACAAGGCCTTCGAGGGGACGCTGTTCACGAAGGTCTGAGAGGCCTCCGGGTTGGTCATGATCGTCGACCCAATCCGCTCGTCCCGCAGAACTCGGGGACCCGGGAGCGACAAACTCAGGCCGGGCCGCGAACAGCCCGACCGGCGAGCGCCTCAGACGGTCATCTGCTTCTCAAGTGCGGCGATGACGGCTGTCGTGACCTCGGCGCTGGTGGCGCGGCCGCCAAGGTCGCCGGTGCGCGGGCCGTCGCGGAGCACCGCCTCGACGGCGCGGTCGACGGCACCGGCCCAGGCGCCCTCGCCGAGATGGCGGAGCATCATCGCGCTGGAGAGGATCGTCGCCAGCGGATCGGCGATGCCCTTGCCGGCGATATCGGGCGCGGTGCCATGCACCGGCTCAAAATAGGCCCATTTGTCACCGACGCAACTCGACGGCGCCAGGCCGAGGCCGCAGCCGACCGCGGCGGCGACATCAGACAGGATGTCGCCGAAGACGTTGGTGGCGAGGATGACGTCGAAGATCTCGGGATGGCGGACCAGTTCCAGCGCGCAGGCATCGACGTTGCGCGTCTCGAATTCGACATCGGGGTAGCGTTTCGCGACTTCGCGGGCGGCTTCGAGGAAGAGGCCGTCGGTGAGCTTGAGCACGCCGATCTTGTGGACGGCCGTGACCTTGCGGCGGCGCTCCATCGCCTGGCGGAAGGCGATCTCGGCGGCGCGCGTCGAGGCCTGGCGCGTGATGAGGCGGACCGCACAGGCGGCATCGGGCCCGGCGGCATATTCGATGCCGGAATAGAGGCCTTCGGTGACCTCGCGGACGATCGTGACGTCGATATTCTCGCGGAATGCCGGCGCGCCGGTGAAGGCGCGGACCGGACGGATCGAGGCATGGACGTCGAGGGCGCGGCGGAGTGCGGAGAGCGGCTCGGGCTCGCTCGCCGGGATCCGGGCCACGTCCATGGCGCCGACCAGCACGGCATCGGCGGTCTTGGCGACCGCCACCATCTCCGCCGGCAGCGCCGAACCGCTGCGCTCGAAGGCACCGTAGCCGGCGCTCTGCGCGTCGAAGGTGAAGGCGGGCCCGCCGGCCTTTTCGAGGCTCGACAGGACGCGCCTGGCGCAATCCGTCACCTCGGGGCCGATGCCGTCGCCGGCCAGAACGCAGATCCGATAGGTCTTTCGCGGCATCGCTTCCCCCATTCCTGACGCGCAGAGATGTTGTCGTCGATCGGACGCAACACTTCAATGCCGCGGCGCAATGGCTTGCCAGCAGGGGGAATCGGCTTATCGTAACGGCCAGCGGACGACAGATCCGCAGAAAGAACAGCGGGAGGAATACATGGCAGTTTCACTGCATGCGAGATTTATTGCCGGCGCCATCGTCGGCGCCGCGGCGCTGACGGCGTCGCTGGCCCAGGCGCAGGAGTTGAAGGAATTCAACTTCATGTCGCCCAACTTCGCCACCTGCGGACCCTTCGCCCAGGTGGTCGGCGACGAAATGGGCTTCTTCGCCGATGAAGGACTGAAGGTGAACCTTCTCAATTCCGACACGTCGATTCCCTTCGTCGCCTTCCTCGCCAATGGCGACGCCGACCTCGTGACACTCGACGCCGGACAGGTGCTGCAGGCGGTAACCGCCAAGCAGCCGATCAAGGTGCTGTACGAGGCCTATCAGTTCGCCTCGGACGGCCTCGTCGTTCCGGCCGACAGCGACATCAAGGGCCTCGCCGGCCTCAAGGGCAAGACCGTCGGCCTCGCCAGCGACCGCGACCAGCTGACGACGGTGATCGCGCTGCAAAGCGTCGGCCTCTCCGGTGCCGACATCAAGACGGCGGTGGTCGGCCAGTCGGGACCGGTGCTCGCCGCCGCGCTCCGCGACAAGACGATCGACGCCTTCGCAGGCAGCATCTCGGACCGTGTCGGCATCGAATCGGCCGGTGTCGCGCTGCTCAACATCACGCCGGCGGAAGTCTCGATGAACCCGGCCAATTCCTTCGCCGCCTGGGCTCCGACGCTCGAGGAAAAACGGCCGATGATCGCGGGATTCATGCGCGCCTGGGCGAAGAGCGTCCATGCCGGCGTCGTCGATACGAAGGCGGTCATGTCGGCCTGCAAGAAACGCATTCCCGAGCAGTGGGAGAAGCCCGGCAATGGCGAGCGCGTCGTCAACACCAGCGTGTTCACGACGCAGATCCGCCGGACCGTCAAGTATGGCGAGCTGCAGCCCGACGTCTGGGAGAATATCCAGCCGTCCTATGTCGAGCTCGGTGAGATTCCCGAGAAGATCGACGTCGGCACCTTCCTCGACGATTCCTTCACGGACGCGGCCAACGATTTCACCACGGCCGACGTGAAGAAGAACATCAAGGCCTGGAAGGAAGCCAACAAGGACATTCTCATCCCGTAAGGCTGCTATTTGCGCGAAAGGGAGAGCGTCTCGGCGCTCTCCCTTTTTGATTCCGGCTTTTGACTCTAGCGCTACCGGTCGAGCTCGGCAAGCGCCAGTTCGGCGACGCGAAGGTCGACCGCGGGATCGTCGCCGTCGCCCATGATCCAGGCTGCCGACAGGCCCGTCCAGGCGACGATCCATTGCAGAAGACGCCGGCGCTCGATGCCGGATTTTTCGGTAACGATCTCCAGGCGGCACAGGAAATTCTCCCGGATCGTCGCGACCGGGCGGGAGGGATCATCCATGTCCGGATTGGTGAAGATGTTGGCGTAGTCGAAGCCGCGCTCGCCGTGGAGCCGCTTCGGATCGATGGCGAGCCAGCCGCGCTCGCCGAAATCGAGGACATTGTCGTGGTGGATGTCGCCATGCAGCACGGCGACATCCCGTGGTTCGGCGAGCAGCATCGCGGCCAGCGCGTCGGCGCGGGCGAGGACACCGCCGCGGCTCTTCGCCATCGGCGCCAGCTCGCGCAACCAGACGCCGAGCGGCACAAGATCGGGCAGAGGCTTCATCCGTGGCGCATGCAGGATGGCGGCGGCATCGCAGAGGATGCGGGTCGCTTCGTCGTCTAGGCCCTCGCGGGCAAAGGCCGCAAGCGAGCGCGTGCCCTCGGCCCGTTCAAGAAGAACGGCGTCATCGTCGCGGCCGAAAATTCGCGCGGCGCCGACGCCGTCCCACCATTCCATGAGGACGAAGCCGAGCTTCTAGTCCTTTTCGGTCGCGACCTTGAGCATCGCCGCCCTGCCCTGCCAGCGCACCGGCAGGAGATGCGCGGCATGGGTGACGATCGGTGTCCCGTCGGGCGTCAGCCGCCAGCGCGCTAGCCAGGGGTCAAAGAAGGAGTCCGCGGGAGCAGGCGTTTTCATAGAAAGTCATATAGCGGACGAGCGCCGCTTCGCCCGCGCTAATTGCGCCGCGTCAGCGTCCGCCCGACCGCGTCGCGCCAGCCGGCGAGTTTCGCGGCGCGATCGGCCTCGCGCATCTTGGGCGAGAAGCGCTTCTCGCGTTTCCAGGCCTTGGCGAAATCGGCGGGCGGCGGGTAGAGGCCGGCCTGGAGGCCGGAGAGATAGGCGGCGCCGATCGCGGTGGTCTCCAGGATCTTCGGACGGTCGACCGGTGCGTCGAGGATGTCGGCGAGGAATTGCATGGTCCAGTCCGAGGCGACCATGCCGCCATCGACGCGGAGCACGGCGCGCGTCTCGCCGCCCGCCTGCCAGTCGCCGCGCATCGCATCGAGGAGATCGCGGGTCTGGTAGCCGACTGATTCGAGAGCGGCGCGGGCGATCTCGGCCGAGGTCGTGCCGCGCGTGATGCCGTAGAGCGCACCGCGCGCCTCCGTATCCCAATAGGGTGCGCCGAGGCCGACAAAGGCGGGCACGAGATAGACCGGCTGGGCGGGATCGGCCTTCTTCGCGAGCGCGGCGGTATCGGCGGCGCGCTTGATGATCCTGATGCCGTCGCGGAGCCACTGGACGGCGGCGCCGGCAACGAAGATCGAGCCTTCCAAGGCATAGGTGCGTTCGCCGCCGAGCTGATAGGCAATGGTCGTCAGCAGCCGGTTCTGCGAGGTCACGGCATGGGTGCCGGTGTTGAGCAGCGCGAAGCAGCCGGTGCCGTAGGTCGACTTGACCATGCCCGGCTCGAAGCAGGCCTGGCCGACGGTTGCCGCCTGCTGGTCGCCGGCAACGCCGAGGATCGGGATTTCCGCGCCGAGGATTGCCTTGTCGGTGAGGCCGTAGTCGGCGGCGCAATCCCTGACCTCGGGCATCAGCGCGGGCGGCACATCGAGTATATCGTGCAGCGTGTCGTCCCAGGCGCCGTCATGGATGTTGAAGAGGAGCGTCCGCGAGGCGTTGGTGGCGTCGGTGGCGTGGACGCGGCCGCCGGTCAGCCGCCAGATCAGGAAGGAGTCGATCGTGCCGAAGGCGAGCTCGCCCTGCGCCGCCTTGGCGCGCGCACCCTTCACGCGATCGAGGACCCAGCCGATCTTGGTGCCGGAAAAATAGGGATCGATGCGGAGGCCGGTGCGCGCCGCGATCTCGCTCTCGTGGCCGGCGTCGCGCAGCGCGGCGCAACGCTCGGCGGTGCGGCGGTCCTGCCAGACGATGGCGCGGTGGAGCGGCTTGCCGGTCTTCCGGTTCCAGACCACCGTCGTCTCGCGCTGGTTGGTGATGCCGATGCCGGCGATCTCGGATGGCCTGATGCCGGCCTTGCGGATCGCGGCGCGGCAGGTCGCGACGACGGAGGACCAGATCTCCTCCGGATCGTGCTCGACCCAGCCGGGCTTCGGATAGAACTGATGGAATTCGCGCTGCGCCGAACCGACAACGGCCATGCGCCGATCGAAGACGATGGCGCGCGACGAGGTCGTGCCCTGGTCGATGGCAAGAATGAATGCGGGCAAGCGATCACACCCAGAGAAAGACGGCGATGGCGAACAGGATGCAGACGGCGCATCCGAACCAGAGCGGCGGGCCGAGGAAGCCCAGCCAGGCGAGCAGGATGAAAGCACTGCCGAGCAGCGAAATGAAGAGGCGATCGCCGCGCGTCGTATCGAGCCTCAATATGCCGTGACGCGGCCCGCCGCCGGGCACGTAATATTCCCAGACCGACATGGTGACGAGGCAGGCGAGAATGAAGACGAAGAACAGGGCCGTCGGCCATGTCCATGCCATCCAGGAGAGAATGTCGGTGTTGTTCATGGCGATTCCTCACACCCGGCCGAGCGCGAAGCCCTTGGCGATGTAATTCCTGACGAAATAAATGACGACGGCGCCGGGGATGAGCGTCAGCGAGCCCGCCGCGGCCAGCAGGCCAAGCTGGTAGCCCGACGTGCTCGCCGTCTTGGTCATGAGGGCGGCGATCGGCTTGGCGGCAACCGAGGTCAGGGTCTTGGCCAGCAGCAGCTCGACCCAGGAGAACATGAAGCAGAAGAAGCAGGCGACGCCGATGCCGGCGGCAATCGTCGGCACGAAGATGCGGAAGAAGAAACGCCAGAAGGAATAGCCGTCGACATAGGCGGTCTCGTCGAGCTCCTTCGGCACGCCCGACATGAAACCTTCCAGAATCCACACCGCGAGCGGGATGTTGAAGAGCGTATGGGCGAGCGCCACCGCCCAGGGCGTGTCGAACAGGCCGACGGCGGAATAGAGCTGGTAGAAGGGCAGCGCGAAGACCGCGGCCGGCGCCATGCGGTTGGTCAGCAGCCAGAAGAAGAGATGCTTGTCGCCGAGGAAGCGATAGCGCGAGAAGGCGTAGGCGGCCGGCAGCGCGACCGAGACCGAGAGGACCGTGTTGATCGCGACATATTCGAGCGAGTTGAGGTAGCCCATGTACCAGCCGGGATCGGTGAAGATGATCCGGTAATTGTCGAGCGTGAAATCATGCGGCCACAGCGTGAAGCTCTGCAGGATCTCGTTGGTGCTCTTGAACGACATGTTCAGGAGCCAATAGATCGGCAACAATAGAAACACGATGTAGAGGATCGGGACGAGGCTGCGCTTCTGCATGGTCATCGAGCCTCGTTGCGCATGGCGAGCGTGTAGAACAGCCAGCTGAAGAGGAGAATGATCAGGAAGTAGATGAGCGACATCGCCGCCGCCGGGCCGAGATCGAACTGGCCGAGCGCCGTCTTGACGAGATCGATCGACAGGAAGGTCGTCGCATTGCCGGGGCCGCCGCCGGTCAGCACCACGACCTCCGTATAGATCATGAAGGAATCCATGAAGCGGAGGAGGATGGCGATGGTCAACACATGCCGGAGCTTTGGGAGCTGGATGTAACGGAAGACGGCCCAGGGACGGGCGCCGTCGACCTTGGCGGCCTGGTAATAGGCGTCCGGAATCGAGACGAGGCCCGCATAACAGAGAAGCACGACGAGCGAGGTCCAGTGCCAGACATCCATCAGGATGATGGTAAACCAGGCGGCGATCGGCTCGCGCGTGTAGTTGAACTCGATGCCGAGGGCGTTGATCGAGCGGCCGAGGAGACCGATGTCGGGCAGCGCCAGGATATTCCACATCGCGCCGACGACGTTCCACGGGATCAGCAGCGGCAGCGCCATCAGCACCAGGCAGACCGAGACCCAGGGCCCTTTGCGCGGCATGGCGAGCGCAATGACGAGGCCGAGCGGGATCTCGATGATCAGGACCAGCGCGGTGAAGATGCATTGCCGGATGAGCGCATCGTGGAAGCGCTCGGAGGTGACGACATCCTCGAACCAGCGGAGTCCGGCCCAGAAGAAGACGTTGTCACCGAAGGTCTCCTGGACCGAATAGTTGACGACGGTCATCAGCGGGATGACCGCGTTGAACGCCACCAGCAGGACCACCGGCAGGACGAAGAACCAGGCTTTCTGATTGACGGTCTTTCTCATCTCAGCTCACCATCCAGCCATCTTCGTAGATTTGCGTGTGCAGCGGATCGAAACGGATATGGGCAGCGCCGGTCGGCACGCTGACGCCTTCCGGCACCAGCATCTTGAGGCGCGAGCCGGCCTGCTGCGCCTCGACGATGCGGTGGCGGCCGATATCGAGGACCTTGACAACATCGACCGGAATGCCCTCCGTCGCGAAACTCACGAATTCCGGACGGACGCCGAGCTCGAGATGCTTGCCGTTGCCCCGCCACAGACCGGCATTGATGGTCTCGACCGGCTGGCCGGCGAGCACCGCCTTGCCGCCCTCGACCGTGCAAGGCAGGACGTTCATGCCGGGGGAGCCGATGAAGTGGCCGACGAAAGTATGCTGCGGCCGCTCGAACAGCTCGATCGGCGTGCCGATCTGGACGATCTCGCCATCCTTCATCACGACGACGGTTTCGGCGAAGGTCAGCGCTTCGGTCTGGTCGTGCGTGACATAGACCATCGTGCGCCTTGTGCGGCCGTGCAGTTCCTTGAGCTTGGAGCGAAGCTGCCATTTGAGATGCGGATCGATGACCGTCAGCGGCTCGTCGAACATGATGACGTTGACGTCGGACCGCACCAGCCCGCGACCGAGCGAGATCTTCTGCTTGCCGTCGGCGGTGAGACCGGCGGCGCGCTTGTCGAGCATCGCGTCGAGTTCGAGCATGCTGGCGATCTCGCGCACGCGGCGATCGACCTCCAGCTCGGCAACGCCGCGATTGCGGAGCGGGAAGGCGAGATTGTCGTAGACGGTCATCGTGTCGTAGATGACCGGGAACTGAAACACCTGGGCAATGTTGCGCTGCTCGGGCGAGGCATCGGTGACGTCGGTTGAATCGAACAGGATGCGGCCTTCGGTCGGCCGCAGCAGGCCAGAGATCAGATTGAGAAGCGAGGTCTTGCCGCAGCCCGAGGGCCCGAGAAGCGCGTAGGCGCCGCCATCGGCAAGGTCGAGCGTCATCCGCTTCAGGGCGAAATCCTCGTCGCTCCGCGGCTCGGCGACGTAGCTGTGGCGGATGTCCTTGAGCCCGATCGCAGCTATCACTCACCTCCCGCGACGAGACGCTCGTCGGGTCCGAAGAAAAAGCCGCGGTCGACATCGACGTGGAAGGATGCCGTCGCGCCGACCGCGAAAGGATGGATGCCGTGCGACTGCGACAGCCAGGTGCGGCCGCCGAGATCGAAATGGATGACGCTCTCCGAGCCGCTGAGCTCGGTCAGGATGACCCTGCCCGAGACCTCTCCAGCGTCACCGCCCGTGGCGGGGGTGACATGGTGGGGACGGATGCCGATCGTGTAAGGCCCGTCGGGAATCCCCGCACCGACCCTGCCGGCCGGCAGGCGGAGGCTGCCGCCGATCTCGATCGCGTCGCCGCGCTTGACGATCGGCGCCGTGTTGATCGGCGGATCGGAGAAGACCGCCGCGGTGATCAGGTCGGCCGGCTTGCGGTAGGTCTCGGCGGTCGGGCCGAATTGGGTAACGCGGCCCTTGTCGAGCGTCGCCGTGGCACCACCGAACAGAAGCGCTTCGGTCGGCTCGGTGGTCGCATAGACGACGATGCTGCTGCGGCCGGCAAAGAGCTTCGGCAATTCGTCGCGCAGCTCCTCGCGAAGCTTGTAATCGAGATTGGCGAGCGGCTCGTCGAGGAGGATGAGATCGGAGTCCTTGGCGAGCGCGCGGGCAATCGCTGTCCGCTGCTGCTGGCCGCCGGAGAGTTCGCTGGGCTTGCGCATCAGCATCGGGCCGAGGCGGAGAAGCTCGGCGGTGCTCCGCACCCGCGCATCTATATCACGCGCCGCCATGCCGGCGACACGAAGCGGCGAGGCGATGTTGTCGTAGACGTTGAAGTTCGGATAGTTGATGAACTGCTGATAGACCATGGCGACGTTGCGCTTCTGCACGGCGACGCCGGTGACGTTCCTGCCGCCGAACCAGATCTCGCCGGAAGTCGGCTTCTCGAGGCCGGCCATCAGTTGCATCAGCGATGTCTTGCCGGCGAGCGTCGGCCCGATGAGAATATTGAAGGCGCGCTCCACGAGGACGAGACTGGTCTCGTGGATGTGAATGTCGGCGCCGACTCTCTTGGTGACGTTGCGAAGTTCGAGCGTCATCGCAATCCCGCGTTATCCACCCAGATTTTTTTCTTATCGTAGTCCCCTTTCCGGGGCGCAGGCGAGGCCCGCGTCCCGGAAAGGGCCGTAGGGAGGAAGAGCCCTACTGGTTTTGGGTCCAGCGCTTGACCAGTTCGTCATAGGCGATGGTCTCGCCCACCGGCTTCTCGTTATCGAGCTTGGCCCAGGGCGCGTGCTCCGTGCTCAGCCATTTCGAGGGATCGCTCTCCGGGTTCAGACGCGGTCCACAGCCATTGTAGACGTTGTTGGATTCGTCCACGGCCTGCATGCGGACCATCAGGTCGTCCATCTGCGAAGCCAGGTTGTCCATGGCTTCCTGGGGAGTCGCCGAGCCGGAGTTGATGTCACCGATGTTCTCCCAGAACAGCTGGGCGAGCTTCGGATAGTCCGGAACGTTGACGCCGGTCGGAGTCCAAGCGACGCGGTCGGGCGAGCGGTAGAACTCAATCAGACCACCGAGGTTGGCGGCGCGGTCGTCGAAGGACTTATGACGGACCGTGCTGTCACGGATGAAGGTAAGACCGACTTGGCTCTTCTTCACGTCGACGGTCTTGGAGACCACGAACTGGGCATAGAGCCAGGCCGCCTTGCGGTTCTCGACCGGGGTCGACTTCAGCAGCGTCCAGGAACCCACGTCCTGGTAGCCGCGCTGCGAGCCTTCCTTCCAGTACGGGCCATGCGGCGACGGGGCCATGCGCCACAGGGGCTTGCCGGCATCGTCGACGGTGTTGTTGCCCGACTCCTTGGGCGCGACCATCGAGGCGCCGAAGGCGGTGTACCAGAAGATCTGCTGGGCGACGTTGCCGGTCGCGAGCGCCGGCAGCGATTGGTAGAAATCGAGGTCGGCGGCGCCGGGCGGTGCGTATTTGCGGAGCCATTCGTCCCATTTGGTGACGGCGTAGACGGCCGCCGGGCTATTGGCGCCGCCGCCACGCGACACTGACGCGCCGACTGGATTGCAGGACCCCTTCTCCATGCGGATGCCCCACTCGTCGACGGGGCGACCGTTCGGGATGCCCGGATCAGCTTCGCCGGCCATCGAGAGCCAGGCATCGGTCATGCGCCAGCCGAGATCCGGCGCGCGCTTGCCGTAGTCCATGTGGCCATAGACTTTGACGCCGTCGATTTCCTTCACGTCGTTGGTGAAGAAATCGGCGATGTCCTCATAGGCCGACCAGTTGATCGGCACGCCGAGCTCGTAGCCGTATTTGGCCTTGAACTGATCCTTGAGGTCCTGGCGAT
Source organism: Bauldia litoralis (assembly GCA_945882315.1). Taxonomy (GTDB): domain Bacteria; phylum Pseudomonadota; class Alphaproteobacteria; order Rhizobiales; family Kaistiaceae; genus CAMCWB01. The sequence continues at coordinate 13,803 of CAMCWB010000015.1, forward strand.
CGAACCAGTCCTTGCGGAACCAGTAGAGGTTGGCGAATTGCTGGTCGGGCAGCTGCCAGAGCTTGCCGTCGGGACCGGTGGTGAACGACTTGCCCATAAAGTCGTCGATGTCGAGGCCCGGATTGGTCACATCCTTGCCGTCGCCCGCCATCCAGTCGGTCAGGTTGACGGCACCTTGTAGACGCGAGTGGGTACCGATGAGATCGGAGTCGTTGATGTAGGCGTCGTAGAGATTGCGGTTGGTCTGCATCTGGGTCTGGACCGCCTGCACCACCTCGCCTTCGCCGAGGAGCTGGTGGTTGACCTTGATGCCGGTGATCTCCTCGAAGGCCTTGGTCAGCGTCTGCGATTCATAGGTGTGCGTCGGAATCGTCTCCGACAGCACGTTGATCTCCATGCCCTTGAATGGTTCCGCCGCCTTGGCGAACCACTGCATCTCCTTCAACTGGTCTTCCTTGGACAGCGTCGAAGGCTGAAATTCGGAGTCGATCCACTTCTGCGCGGCGGCGTCATCCGCGAAAGAAGGGGTCGCTCCGAACGCGATCAGCAGCGCCGCTGCCGACACGGTTGCTCGGAATGACATCGTCGTTTCCTCCTAGAGTGCGCAATCGTTGGGCGGTGCCGGGGCGGAGCGCACCTTTCCATCCCGGCTGCTTTCCATCCCCGCAAACGGCGATATCCCGCCGCCGACGAGGGAAAGATCGTGTCGCCTGTAGCGCGGCGTGGCGGTCATGACGCGGCGGCCCCGATGGCCGGCGCGCCGGCGCGGCGTTGCGTCTGCAGGTAGCTTTCGAGAGCGCCGGCCTCGCCCGGCGCCAGATGCAGGCCGAGCTTGCTTCGCCGCCACAGGATGTCCTCGGCGGTCTCGGCCCATTCATGGGCGATGAGATAGTCGACCTCGCGGGCGCTCAGCCCGGCGCCGAAATCACGGCCGAGATCGGCGACCGACAGAACGCCCGACAGAAGGATGCGGATGCGCGTGCCATAGGCGCGGCAGAGGCGACGGATGAGGGCCGGGTCGAGGAAAGCGTATTCGCCGATGACGCTCTCGGTCCAGGCATCGAAGGAGGTGACCTTGATGTCGCCGCCGGGCAGCGTCGCGTCATGTGTCCAGGGCGCGCGCATGAACGGAAAGGTCGGGTCGAGCTTCTCGAGCGCCTCCTCGGAGAGGCGGCGATGGGTGGTGATCTTGCCGCCGAAGACCGAGAGGAGCGGCGCCTCGCCGGACGGCGCGTCGAGCGCCAGCACATAGTCGCGCGTCGCCTCCTGCGCCTTCGAGGCACCGTCGTCATAGAGCGGGCGGACGCCGGCATAGGTCCAGCGGATCCTGTCGCGGGTAATCGGCTTTTCGAGATATTCGCTGACGGCACCGAGCAGATAGTCGGTCTCGGCCGGGCTGATCTTCGCGGTCGCCGGATCGCCGTCGAAATCCTCGTCGGTCGTGCCGATTAGCGTGAAGTCGCGCTCATAGGGGATGGCGAAGCAGACGCGGCCATCGGCATTCTGGAAGATGTAGGCACGGTCGTGCTCGAAGATGCGGTCGACGACGAGGTGGCTGCCTTTCACCAGGCGGACGCGGGCCGGCATGTCGAGGCCGGCGACATCGGCAATCACTTCCGATGCCCAGGGACCGCCGGCATTGACGAGGCAGCGCGCCGAGACAGCGGCCCGGGCCTTGGTCCGCTGATCCTCCAGCGTCAGCCGCCATTCGCCCTCGATGCGGCGGGCGGTGACGCAGCGGGTGCGCGTCCTGATTTCGGCGCCGCGATCGGCCGCGTCGCGGGCGATGAGGGCGACGAGCCGCGCATCCTCGACCCAGCAATCGGAATATTCGAAGGCGCGCCGGTAGGTCCGCTTGAGGCCGCGGCCGGCGATATCGCGCGACAGGTCGATGCTGCGGGTCGGCGGCAGGATGCGGCGGCCACCGAGATGATCATAGAAAAAGAGGCCGAGCCGGATGACCGGCCACGGCCTCAAACCCCTGTGATGCGGGAGAATGAATCGCAGGGGCCAGATGATGTGCGGCGCCGAGCGGAGCAGCACCTCGCGCTCGACCAGCGCTTCGCGGACGAGGCGGAACTCGTAGAATTCGAGATAGCGGAGACCACCATGGATCAGCTTGGTGGAGGACGACGAGGTGGCGCCGCCGAGGTCGCCCTGCTCGAACAGCGCAACCGAAAGGCCGCGGCCGACAGCATCGCGCGCGATGCCGCAGCCATTGATACCACCGCCGATAATGGCCAGGTCGTATACGGGCACCGGCGACTCCCTCCCGAGTGAATGCCGGTTAAACTTGCGAAATTGATTTCGCTTATTTTCGCTTTCAACATATCCGAAAACACAAACGCGCGCAATCACGGGGATACGAAAGCGATCCTGAAACCGCTTGGGAGAAAATTGCTTCGTAAATACGCAGGGTTAGGCCGCGAGACAGCCGAAAATACCGGTCTTCGCGGAGCTCGGACTCAGAGGCCGGAATTTTCGCCAGGGCGTGCTTCGACGATGCGCACGCCATGCGTGCGGCAATGATCGGCGATCGTGGGCGAGACGATCTCGTCGGTGACGAAGACGTCGATCTGCGAGATGTGGCCGATGCGGACCGGCGCGGTGCGCTCGAATTTCAGCCGGTCGGAGACTAGGATGACCTGGCGGGCATTGCTGATGATCGCCTGGCTGACCCGGACCTCGCGATAGTCGAAATCAAGGAGCGCGCCCTCCTCGTCGATCGCCGAGGCGCCGATAACGGCGTAATCGACCTTGAACTGCTGGATGAAATCGACCGCCGCGCTGCCGGTGATGCCGCCATCGCTGCGGCGCACCGGGCCGCCGGCGATGATCACCTCGATGCGCGGGTGGTGGTAGAGGATGTTGGCGACGTGGATGTTGTTGGTGATGACCAGCAGGCCCTCATGATCGACGAGGGCGCGCGCCACCTCCTCCGTCGTCGTGCCGATATTGACGAAGAGCGACGAGTTGTTGGGGATGAGCCGGGCGGCGGCGACGCCGATCGCCTTCTTCTCCTCCTGCGCGATGAAGCGGCGGGCCTCGTAGCCGACATTCTCGACGCCCGAGGCGATGACCGCGCCGCCATAGATGCGCGACAGGACGCGCTGCTCGCAAAGCTCGTTGAGATCCTTGCGGATGGTCTGGGGCGTGACCTCGAAGCGGGCCGAGAGATCCTCGACGCTGACCCGCCCCTGCGAGCGGGCTAGCGCCAGAATCTCCTGGCGGCGAAGGCTGAGGTCGTCAAGCAAGGCGGACTCCACGAGGGGATCGTGCTGTCCGTGCTTCTATCACGCCCGGCGCCGGCCCGCGAATGACCCCGCTCAGCGCCGGCTATTTCCCTGTCGCCTTGCGGTGAAGGACGCGGCCAACAAGATTGAGGAGGATCTGCGCCGCGAGGATCGCCGTGGTGCCGGTGTGATCATATTCGGGCGCCGCCTCGACGAGGTCGATGCCGACGACATCGCCCTTTTTAGCGAGGCCGGCGAGAAGCTCCAGAACCTCGTAATAGGTGAAGCCGCCATGGCTCGGCGTGCCGGTGCCGGGCGCGATCGATGGATCGAAGCCGTCGATATCGATGGTGACATAGTAGCGGACGCCATCGGGAATGCGGGCGAGCACCGCATCCCGGCCGAGCCCGCGAATTTGCCGGACACTGAGGATATCCGAACCCATGCGGCGCGCGTCCTCATAGCCTTCGCGGGCGGTCGAGGAGACGTTGCGGATGCCGAGCTGGGTGAGGCCCGTGACCCAGGAGCGCTCGGCGGCGCGGCGCATCGGACTGCCATGGCCGAAGCGGACGCCGTGGCGCTCGTCGACGAAATCGAGATGGGCGTCGAACTGGACGACATGGATCGGCGCCTCATCGGAAAAAGCGGCAATGGTCGGGATGGTGATCGAATGGTCGCCGCCGAGCGTCAGCGGGATGGCCCCGGCCTTCAAGATCTTACGGACGGCGAATTCGATATTGGCGTGGCTGCCGATCGTATCGGTGTGGATGATGTCGGCATCGCCGATGTCGACGATCTTCGTCGTTGCGGCGGGCAGATAGACGACGTCGTCCTCATGGTCGTAGGCGCCGGCGTGGCCGAAGGCGAAGAGCGTCGAGGCCTCGCGGATGGCGCGCGGCCCGAAGCGGGCGCCGGGCCGCCATTGCGTGGCGAAATCGAAGGGCGCGCCGAGAACCGCGACATCGGCCTCGATCGCATCCCAATCGAGGCAGAGCGGATATTTGCCGAATGTCGCGATGCCGACGAAGGGCAAATCGAGGCGGCCGGTCTCGTAGCCATGCGCCATGGGCGGCTCCTATCCGGCGGCCTTGGTGCGGCCCTCGGCGATGACGCAGAGGAGCTCGAACATGACCGTAGCGCCGGCGAGCGCCGTCATGCCGCCCTGATCGAAGGGCGGCGACACCTCGACGACGTCGGCGCCGACGATATCGAGACCGCGCAGCGCCCGCAGCATCGCCTGCGACTCGCGCGTCGTCAGGCCGCCGATCTCCGGCGTGCCGGTGCCGGGGGCCATCGACGGATCGATCGAATCGATATCGAAGGAGACGTAGACGGGATTGCTGCCGACGATTTCGCGGGCCTCGCCCATGACGTCGTCGGGGCCGCGCCTGGCGAACTCCTCGATGAAGATGATGCGGATGCCGTTCGCCCTGGCGAAATCATAGTCGGACGGATCGTAGATCGAGCCGCGGATGCCGATCTGCACGATGCGCTTCGGATCGAGGAGGTTCTCCTCGACGGCGCGGCGGAAGGGCGTGCCATGCGTATAGGGATTGTCGCCGAAGTAGCGATCATTGGTATCGGAATGGGCGTCGAAATGGATCATGCCGAGCGGCCGCGTCTTGCCGAGCGCACGCAGGATCGGCAGCGACATGAGGTGGTCGCCGCCGGCCGCGATCGGCGTAGCGCCAGCGGCATGGATGCCGGCGAAGAAGGTCTCGATCTTCTTCAGCGCATCCATGAGGTCGATCGGGTTAACCGGGCAATCGCCGAGATCGCCGACCCGGACGAGATCGTAAGGGGCGACGCCGGTGACGTGATGGACGCGGCGCAACAGGCTCGACTGGTTGCGGATCTCGCGCGGGCCATGGCGGGTGCCGGCGCGGTTGGTGGTGCCGCCGTCGAAGGGCACGCCGACGAGGGCGACATCGACATCGGACGGCGACAGCGCCACCGGCAGGCGCATGAAGGTCGGCAGGCCGGCGAAGCGCGGCACGAGCGCCGCGTCGATCGGCTGCGGGAAATTCTTGGCCGCGACCGCTTCGTTCATAGCCTGAACTCCTTGCGGATGGCCGCCGAGATCAGCTTGACGTGATCGGCCATCAGCCATTCGCCCTTCTCGGCGCTGGCGCCCTGCGCGACGGCGAGCACGCCGGAGGCGGGCAGGCCGAAATTCTCGGGTAGCGGCCGCATGTCGTAGGTCGGGAACTTGGCCGGACCGTCGGAGGGGATCTTGTCCATGGCGACGAGATCGGGCCGGAGCAGTAGCATCAGCGAGGTCTCGAGGAGGCTCGCATGTTCGAGCTCGGTGCCGGGGAAGCCGTCCGGGAAGAGCTTGTCGAGCGTCGGGCGGGTGACGAAATCCCAATATTCGAGGCGAAGCACTTCCATGTCGGCGATGCCGTCGCGGCGCAGTTCGCGAAGGCCGAGATCGACGCCCTCGACCGCCGGCCATGAATTCTCGAAATGGCCGTTGAGGACGATGATGCGGCGGACGCCGTGGGCGCCGAGATCGCGGATGACGTCGCGGACGACGAGCGCGAAAGTGTGCGCATCGAGACTGGTGGTGCCGGGGAAGCCCTGGCCGCCGCCGGAGCGCGGCTGCGACTTGTAGCCATAGGGAATGGCGGGCGCGACGAGCCCGCCGACTTCGCTGGCGACGCGCGCCGCGACGCCGGTCGGCAGCACGACGTCGACGCAGAGCGGCAGATGCGGGCCGTGCTGCTCGGTGGCGCCGAGCGGCAGGATGACCGGCGCGTTCGCCGAGATCTTCTCCTGGAATTCGCGCCAGGAAAGCTCCGCCAGAAAGACGCTATCGACCATCGTGAAGCCTCATCGCATGGCGGCGCCGCCATCGACGCCGAGACATTGACCGGTGATGAAGGTCGCGCCGGGGCCGGCAAGGAAGACCCCCGCCGCGGCGATCTCCTCCGGCTGGCCGACGCGGCCGAGCGGGTTGGACAATTCGAGCGCCTGAAGCGCCGGCGACATCGCCTTGAAATTGAGGAGCGGCGTGTCGGTCGGGCCGGGCGCCACGGCGTTGACGAGGATCTTCGGGCCGAGTTCGCGCGCCCAGGAGCGGGTCAGCGACAGGATGGCGCCCTTGGTGGCGCAATAGGCGGAAGCGCCGGCGCGGCCGAGATAGGCAAGCTCCGAGGCAACGTTGACGATGCGGGCGCCCTCGCCGAGATGCTGCAGCGCCGCCTTCGTCACATGCATGGCGCCGAAGATATTGACCGCGAACATCTGCTGGACGACGGCCATGTCGAGATCGGCGAGCGGCGCATCCTTTTCGATGCCGGCAGCGTTCACGACAATATCGAGACCGCCAAGCTCGCGAAGGGCGGCGCCGACGGCGTTATGGACGGCGGCTTCGTTCGAGATATCGGCGATGATCGTCCGGCACGAAACCAGCTCGGACAGCACGAGATCGATGCCGACCACGCGCGCGCCGGCGTCGACCAGGGCGGCCGCAGTCGCCTTGCCGATGCCGCTCGCGACGCCGGTGACCAGGGCGCGCTTGCCGGTGAGCGGGGCTACCACGGCACTTCTCCACGATCGGCGCCGAGCGTCTGGCCGGTGACGTTCACGGCGAGATCGGAGGCGAGGAAGAGATAGGGCCCGGCGATATCGTCGGGCTCCATCAGGCCGGGCAGCGCCTGATGGGAAATGATGTCGTCGAGGAGCGGCTGTTCGGCAACGCCGCTCCGTTCCGCCATCAGCCGAAGCGAGCGCATCGAGGCCTCGGTGCGTACCCAGCCCGGCGCCACCGCATTGACGTTGATGCCGCGCGGACCGAGCTCCTTCGCCCAGGTCTTGGTGAGGCCGATGACGGCATGCTTGGAGGCGACATAGGCGCCGAACAAAGGCTCGGCGACGCGGCCCCAGACGGAGGCGGTATTCACGATGCGGCCGCCGGCGCGCATATGCGGGAGCGCGGCGCGCGTCACCAGGAACGTGCCGACGACGTTGATCTCGAGGACGCGGCGGAAGACCGTCTCATTGTCGAAGCCGGCGTCATCGATGGGCGTCAGGCGTTCGAGGCCGGCATTGTTGATGAGCACGTCGAGCCTGCCGATACCATCGAGAAGCGCGGTGATCGCCGGGCCGTTGGTGATGTCGGCGCGGTAGCCGCGCGCGTCGAGGCCGGAAGCGGCGGTGTCGATGCCGGGATCGTCGGCAAGCATGTAAAGATCGGCGTCGGCGGCGGCGAAGGCCCGGGCGATGCCGAGGCCGATGCCGCGGCTGGAGCCGGTGACAAGCACTTTGCGGCCGATGAAATCGACGCTCATGGGTCGACCCCGGCGGTGTGGCGGACCATGCGCAGGAGTTCGGTCCTGGCGTGGAAGAAGCGCTCCTCGTCGCGGAGCGCCAGCGGCCGCTCCATGCCGAAGATCGCCGAAACGTCGATCTCCGAGACGATGCGGGCCGGGCGCTGCGAGAAGACGATGATGCGATCGGCGAGGAAGACGGCTTCCTCGACATCATGGGTAACGAAGACGACGGTCTTGGCATCGGTCTTCTGGATGAGGCGAAGCTCGACCTGCAGGCTTTCGCGGCGCTGCGCATCGAGCGCGCCGAAGGGCTCGTCCATCAGCAGCACGTCGGAGCCGGCGGCGAGCGTGCGGGCAATGGCGATGCGCTGGCGCATGCCGCCGGAGACGCGGTTCGGATAGGCGCTCGCGAAATCGGCAAGGCCGACGAGCTTCAGGTAGCGGTCGGCGCGCTCCCGCTTCTCCCCCGACGAGAGATCGTCGCGATAGCGCATGCCGAAGAGGACGTTGCCGCCGACCGTCAGCCAGGGAAACGACGAGTAGGACTGGAAGACCATGCCGCGGCGGCGGTCAGGCGGGCCGACCGGTGCGCCGGCGAGGCGGATCTCGCCGGAGCTCGGCGTCTCCAGCCCGCCGATCATGCGGAGCAGCGTGCTCTTGCCGCAGCCGGAGGGGCCGAGGAAGACGACGAATTCATGCCGCGCGATGGTCAGGTCGAAGGGCGGCGAGACGACCGCCAGGTCGCCGAAGGTCTTGGTGACGCGGTCGAAGGCAAGATAGGGGGCGCTCAACACCGGCCTCACAGATAGCGGAAGGCGCGGCGATGAATCGCGCGGATGATCTGGTCGGTGACGAGGCCGATGATGCCGATGGCGATGACGCCGGCCATGACTTCGGGCGTCTTCATGTAGCGGCGCGCCGTCCAGATGACAAAGCCGATGCCGGATTGCGCCGCGACGATCTCGGCGATGATCAGATAGGTCCAGCACCAGCCGAGCGTGATGCGGAGGCTGTCGACGAGATTGGGCAGCATGGCGCGGAAGGCGACGTCGGAGAGGACCTGGCGCGGCCGGGCGCCGAGCGTCAGGGCACTCTCGACATATTCATGCGGGACGCGGCGCATGTCGTCGGCGACCAGCAGCACGAGCTGGAAGAAGGTGCCGAGCCAGAGGAGGAAAATCTTGGTCTCCTCGCCAACGCCGAACCAGATGATCGACAGCGGCACCAGGGCCGGCACCGGCAGATAGCGGATGAAATCGACGATCGGCTCGAGGGCGGCGCCGACGATCCGGTAGCTGCTCATCAATATGCCGATCGGGATGGCGAGCACGGCGGAGAGCAGGAAGGCGACCCAGACACGCAGCGTCGAGACGCCGGAGTGGTAGAGGAGATCGCCCGCGGTCGCCATCTGCCAGAATGTGGCGGCGACCGTCGAGGGGGCGGGCAGGAAGATCGGATTGGTGAGCTTCAGCCGGGCGGCGGCTTCCCAGAGGGCAATCACCAGGATGCAGGCGAGAAGCGCGACCAGCGCCTCGGCCTGCCGCGACGGACGGCCGCGAAGAACGAAGAGATTCTTGAAATCCGACGGGTCGCTCACGGCTCTGGCAACAGTCCTTTCCGGCGAAGCGGCGCTCCGGGCGACAGGGGTAAGCGCCGCTTCGTCGGACATGCGTCAGAAGAGTCCGGGCAGGACCGACGGGTCAATCTCGGTCTTCGGATCGAGCTTGGTCTCGGCGGCGCCATTCTCGAGATTGAGCTCCATCACCGTGTCGAAGATGCCGTAGAGCTTACCCGGCGCCTCGGCGGTGCCGATATAGTCGGTGGCGGTCTTGTAGTCGGTGTAGACGAGGCTGGTGTCGAGGATCTCCTTCACCTCGGCCTCGCTCAGATTGTAGTGCGGCGCGGCGAGCTTGATGAAGTCGGCCGGGTTGGATTTGTAGTAGTCGACGGCGCGGTAGATGCCGCGCAGGAATTTCTTGTACTTCTCCGGGTTGGCCTTGAGGTCGTCCTCGCGCGCCGTGATGACGTCGATGATGATGCCGGGATAATCCTTGGACGAGACGAAGATGCGGCCCTTTCGGTCGGGCAGATTCTTGACCGCCTGCGACATGAAGGGCTCGTAGCTCGCGACGACCGGCACCGAGGAATCCGAGAAGATGGCGACGGTGTCGGCGGTGGCGATATCACGGATGTCGACATCCTTCAGCGTCAGGCCGGCCTTCTTCAATTCGAGCTGGAGCAGGAGCCGCGCCGGGATGTTGGGCTCGACGGCGACCGTCTTGCCCTTCATGTCGGCGACCGTCTTGATCGTGTCGTCGACGATGACGCCGTCGCCGCCGAGCGATTCATCGATCGTGCCGATGATGATGCCGGGCGTATCGGCGTCGCGCGGCCGGCCCTGATGCTCGCCGACGGTGCGCATGTCGACCTCGATATCGCCGCGGGCATAGGCGGCCATGACGTTCGAGCGGTCGTCCTCGAACTTCATGTCGATGGTGATGCCTTCCTCCTTGAAGTAGCCGAGGTCGTCGGCAACCAGCACCGGCGCGAAGCCCGGCCAGGTCGGCGAGAGGATGCGGATATTCTCGTCGGCCTTCGCCATCGACAGTGGCAAGGCGACGGCGGAAACGGTGAGTGCAAGCGTCAAAGACCGCAGGATCATGCCCATAACGACATCCTTTTCAGCGCAGGGACGAAAGCTGACCCCGACTATTTCGCATTTTCACTTCGGCAACTATGCTGTTTAATAGAACGATGCTTCCAGCATTTTCAAAGTAACGCGTTCCGGTCCAGTCCCATGCGCCGCCTCGACAATATCGACCTCCGGTTGCTCCGCGTCTTCGTCACCCTGGTCGAGGCCGGCGGTTTCACCGACGCGCAGGTGGCGCTCAACCTCTCGGCCTCGACGCTGTCGACGCATCTCGCCTCGCTGGAGCGCAAGATCGGCGGCCGCCTTTGCGACCGCGGCCGAAGCGGTTTCCGCATCACGCCCTTCGGCGACGCGGTCTACAAGGCGGCCAAGCAGCTCTTCGCCAGCCTCGAGGAATTCGACCAGCGCATCGGCCAGCAGCACGACCAGCTCGTCGGGCGGCTCAGGATCGGCATCGTCGACGGCGTCGTCACCAGCCCGGAGCTCGGCCTGCAGACGGCGATCGGGCATTTCATGGAACGGGCCAAGGAGGTGACGATCGACCTCATGCTCGCCACGCCGCACGACCTCGAACGGGCGATCACCGACGGCCAGCGCGACATCGTCATCGGGCCGCTCTCGCAACGCGCGCCGAACATTTCCTACGTGCCGATCTTTGCCGAGCCAAATGCGCTCTATTGCGGGCGGGAGCATCCGCTGTTCGACGTGCCGGCGGCCAAGATCGACCACGAGGCGCTGGCGCGCTCGCCCTTCTCGGTGCGTGCCTACCGGAATTTCGACGATCTCTACCGGGTCGACCATCCGCGGGCGAGCGCCACCGTCATGCAGATGGAAGCGCAGAGCATGCTGATCCTGTCGGGACGTTATATCGGCTTCCTGCCGCGCCATATCGGCGACGGCTTCGCCGAACGCGGGCTGATGCGCGCGCTTCGCCCGGAGATCCACGGTTTCCAGAGCCAGCATTTCGCCGCCTATCGGAAACGCGACGCCAACTCGCCGCTGATCAGCGCCTTCCTGCCGGAGCTGCGGCGGCAGGCGCAACGGGCAGCCATACTGATTCCCACTTAATCGGCCTAGGCAAGGATCGGCCTAACGCGACGCAGAATCTCCTTCGCGACGAGGTCGGCGCCGGCGAGCGACATGTGATCGTCATCGTAGTAGAGCGCTTTGCCATCCTTGATGGCGGCACATGACGAGGGATTGCAGAAGAGCTCGGCGGGATCGACAACGACGACATTTCGGGGAAGCTCGCTCAACCGCTGGCGGATCGGTGCAATGCGGCGATCCCAATCTTTGCGATCAATCCCGGCGACGAAGTCGGCGCGGTCGTCCCCGCCTACGGTCCCGACATAGTATTCGATGTGACGCTCGAGGTCCGGCGCCTGCAGAACGAGGACAACCTTCTTGCCCGCGTCGGCGAGGCGGTGAACCATCGCGAAATAGGAGTCGGCTGCTTCGGCCCGCGCCGCCTCGGTCACCGCCGTCTCGCGGTCGCTCTCGTCCGCGGGCGCGAGGCTGTTGGTCCGGTAAGATACGACGATAGTCGCCAAGCGTTCCTCGCCAAGCAGGTAATCCATCACGTCTTCGGTCCAGCGCCCGCAGGATGTCTTGGCAGACTCGCCGCGACCATAGGTGGGCGAGCAAGCGGTGATGGTCAGGTGCTTTATGCCGTCGCCCGTATCGCGAAGATTTTCCGCGAGCTGATTAGCCAGCTCGACGGCATGGCTATTGCCGACCACCGCCCATGTCGGCTGCGCGCTAAAATACGCGCAGGCCTCCTCGGGCTTTTCGGGCTCGCGTTGGTGGCAATGATCCCTTCGCGGGCTGATGGCGACGGTCTTCATGATTTCCTTCTGTCCGGGGGAAAGCCGGATGTCGTTAAAGCCGTTGCCGGCATAGCCAATGAAGCAAAAGGACAGGAGGACCGTACCGGTACCGACCGCCGCTGCGATCAAGGTCTTGCGGCTGATGAGGTCCTTTCGCCGGAAGGGCAGTTCGACAAAACGCCAGGTCGTCCAGGCGAGGAGGAATGCAGAGGCCGACAGGAGGAGCATCGTCACGTCGCCCGGTTCCTCGGCGCTCCTGTACCGGGCGAAGGCGAAGATCGGTTGGTGCCACAAATAGGCGCTGTAGCTGATCAGGCCGATCCCGACCAATGGCCGGCTTGCCAGTACCCTGCCGACGACGGTCTTTGGATCAGCAAACAGGATGAGAAGCGCTGCCCCGACCGTCGGCACCAAGGCGTAGAGGCTGGGGAATGGCGTGGCTTCGTCGAAAACGGAGATGGCGACCAGGATCAAAGCCATACCGAACAGGCTGGCAAACTGGCGGACGGCCGGGCCTACCCGAGCTTCGACCGGGCGAAGGGCGACGAGCGCCCCGATCGCCAGTTCCCAAGCTCTCGCGGGAAGGAGGAAGAAAGTCGCTTCGGGGTAACGCTAGGCGCCCCAGTGCGCCACGGCCAGGCTGAGGCAGAGGATCGACACCAGGACGGAAGCAAGACGTTTTGGTCCACCTTTCCGGAGAAAGAAAAGGAGTATGGGAAAGAGAAGATAGAATTGCTCCTCGACCGCAAGACTCCATGTGTGAAGCAGAGGTTCGAGTTCGGAAGCTCCCCCGAAATAATCGCTTTCCTGCCAAAAAAAGAAATTCGAGACGAAGAGGCTGACAGCAACAATGCTGTCCAGGAAATCCATCATGTCGCCCGGCATGAGCCAAAGCCAAGCGGGGGGAATGCAGCAGGCGACAACGACGGTGAGCGCCGGCAAGATGCGCCGGGCGCGGCGCTCGTAGAAATGTTGAAACGAGAAACGGCCTTCGCGCAGTTCATCGAGAATAATCGACGTGATCAAATAACCGCTGATCACAAAGAATATGTCGACGCCGACGAAGCCGCCGCCGAAGAGGCTGAAACCGGCGTGGAAGAAAACGACAGGCAGAACGGCGGCGGCGCGCAGACCGTCAATTTCAGGACGGTACTTCACTTCCGTCCACACCGCGTTTCAGCACGCACAAATAAAGAGGGCCGCAGCTGCGACCCTGACTGAGCAACCGGCACTCTATAGTTCCCCCCGCTCGATAGCCATATTATAGGTGTGCTCCAACTTCGGTACAACTTGGACTCTCGTCCATTAACTTGGGCCAACTGTCGCGACGCGGCTGCAATGTCAGGGGACAGTGAGAACGACGGCAGGCGTGGCGTAGCGGGCGCCTGCCGAAGTGGCGTCAGCGGGCGCCGATTGCCGCCTGGAAGGTGAGCGCGTCGGTGTAGACGTCTTTCCGTGCCACGAGGCCGCCGCGGATGGCGAAGATGTCGGCGCCGTTCCATTCGATCTTGTTGCCGGTCGGCTTCAGCGTGACCTCGCCGCGGGTGATCGGATTGGTGAAGGTCGCCGTCGCAGTCCATTCGACGGCGGCAAAACCTTCGGCGAAATAGGCGCGGCGGGCGCTGAAATCGATGTCCGGGAACGTCGCGAAGACGCCGGCGATGATTTTCCTGACCGCCTCCGGATCAGTGGCGAGGCCGCCGCTGGTATGGTTCTGGAAGACGAAGCCCTCGGCATGGAGCGCAAGGATCGCCGCGAGATCGTGGGCGTTCCACGCCGCGTTGTAGCGGCCGAGCAACGCCTCCGTCTGCGCGGCGTCCCAGCTCATTGGGTCTTGGCCTCGGAATCGGGCGTGAAATTCATCGCGACGCCGTTGATGCAGTAGCGGAGATGGGTCGGCGGCGGACCGTCGTCGAAGACATGGCCGAGATGGCTGCCGCAGGTGGCGCAGTGGACCTCGGTGCGGACCATGCCGTAGCCACGGTCGACCGTGTTCTCGACGGCGCCCTTGATGGGATCGTTGAAGCTCGGCCAGCCGGTGCCGCTCTCGAATTTGAGGAGCGAACGGAACAGCGGCTCGTCGCAGCCGACGCAGGTGAAGGTACCGGGGCGCTTCTCATAAAGCAGCGCGCAGCTTCCCGGCCGTTCGGTGCCGTGGCCGCGCATGACCGCAAATTGCTCGGGCGTGAGGATCTTCCGCCATTCCTCGTCGGTATGGGTGACCTTGTAGGTCTTCTCCATCATGCTCATGGCTCATGCTCCCTTCGCGGGTCGTTTGCTGATTAAATCACAAATCGGTGACCGGCGTCATTTACGGCCGCAACAGTGGAGTAGGCGGCAGGACCGGGCCTACAGCCCTGCCCCGGCTTCGCGTAGAACCAAGGCGATATGACGCCGGCGAGATGACAGCCATATGGGGCGCCTCGCGTCGGCATCCAACAACCGGCCCTGCCGGAAATAATCGAAAGGGAGCTCATCCGTGACAAGCCAAGACAATCCGACCCGGGCGGCGCCGATCCGCGGGCTCTTCATCGACGGCAAGGAACAGTCCCCAGAGGGGAAGGAGACCTTCCCGATCGTCTCGCCTTCGACCGGAGCGGTGATCGCCCACACGGTCAACGCCGATGAGGCGGATGTCGACGCGGCGGTGGTGAGCGCCCGCCGCGCCTTCGTCGATCCGGACTGGCGGAAGCTCTCCGACCGGACCCGCGCCAAGCTCGTCTATGCGCTGGGCGACGTCCTGGAGAAGAATCTCGACGAGCTCTACGAGATGGAGACGCTGAACAATGGCCGGCCGACGCGCGAGACGCGCGCCCAGCTCGCCCGCGTGCCAGACCTCTTCCGCTACAATGCGGCGCTGGCCATGGCCAAGCGCGACGCGGTAATCCCGGTCGACGGGCCCTATCTCGGCTACACGATCCGCAAGCCGGCCGGCGTCGTCGCCAACATCACGCCCTTCAACCATCCGCTCCTGATCGCTTCGCGCAACCTCGCCCCAACCTTCGCCTCGGGCTGCACGACCGTCGTCAAGCCGTCGGAATACACGCCGCTGACGACGCTGCGGCTTGCCGAGATCTTCTCGGCGGCGGGCCTGCCGCCGGGCGTCTTCAATGTCGTCACCGGGCTCGGCGGCACGACCGGCAAGGCGCTGACCGGCCATCCCGGCATCAACAAGCTGGTGCTGACCGGCGGCACCGAATCCGGACGCATGGCGGCGGTGGCGGCGGCGCGGAATTTCGTCCACCAGACGCTGGAACTCGGCGGCAAGGCGCCGGTGCTGGTGTTCGAGGATTTCGACGTCGACCAGGCGGTCGACTACGCCGCCTTCGGTACCTTCATCGGCGCCGGCCAGACCTGTATCTGCTCGTCGCGCCATCTCGTGCAGCGCAGCGTCTACAACGAGTTCGTCGACAAGCTCGCGGCAAAGGCCAAGGCGATCAGGGTCGGCGACCCTTTCGACACGGCGATGCAGATGGGGCCGCTGATCTCGGCCAGGCAGCGCCAGCGCGTTGCCGATTTCGTCGAGATCGGGCTTGCCGAAGGCGCCAGGCTCGTCGCCGGAGGGCGGGTGCCCAAGCATCTCGACAATAGCGGCGGCTTCTATTTCGAGCCGACCGTCTTCGCCGATGCGACGCCCGATATGCGGATATCCCGGGAAGAGGTCTTCGGACCTTTCACCGTGGTGATGCCCTTCGATACGGAGGAAGAGGCGCTGCGCATCGCCAACGATTCCGAATACGGCCTCGCCGCGGCCGTGCGGACGCAGAATGTAGCGCGCGCCCACCGGCTTGCCGAGCAGCTCGACGCCGGCATCATCTGGATCAACGATCATCACCGGGTCGACGCGGCCTCGCCCTGGGGCGGCGTCAAGAATTCCGGCATCGGGCGCGAGTTCGGCCAGGAATCCTTCGACCATTATTTCACGACCAAGGCCGTGATGGTGAACAAGAGTGGCGAGAAGTTCGACTGGTTCGACAAGGCCAAGCTGGACCAGCGGCTGAATTGAGGCGGCAGGCGGCTACCGGCTGTCACCGCGGGGAAAAGCGTCTATGAAAGTCGTTGATTACTGATTGATTCTGATTCTCTTCCGCGACTGCGCCGTCCTGCCGGGTTCCATACATGCTCTCCAAAGACCCGGCCGACATCCTGCGCACCGTCTTCGGCCACACCGCCTTTCGCGGCGAGCAGGAAGACGTCGTGCGCCATGTCGCGGGCGGCGGCGATGCGGTGGTGCTCTTCCCGACCGGGGCCGGCAAGTCGATCTGCTATCAGGTGCCGGCCCTCTGCCGGCCCGGCGTCGGCATCGTGGTGTCGCCGCTGATCGCCCTGATGCGCGACCAGGTCGAGGCGCTTCGCCAGGCCGGCGTCAACGCCGCGACGCTCAATTCCTCGATCGGCCCCGAGGAATCGGCCCGCGTCCGCCGCGATCTCCGCGACGGCACGCTCGACATCCTCTATGTGGCGCCCGAGCGGATGACGACGCCGGGCTTCCGGCAGATGCTGAGCGGCATCCCGATCGCGCTTTTCGCCATCGACGAGGCGCATTGCGTCAGCCAGTGGGGCCATGATTTCCGCCCGGAATACCGGGCGCTCGCCTCGATCGCCGGGGACTATCCCGGAATCCCGCGGATCGCGCTGACGGCGACCGCCGACGAGGCGACCCGCGCCGACATTCTCGACCGGCTCGGCCTCAACGCAGCGCGCGTCTTCGCGACGAGCTTCGACCGGCCGAATATCAGCTACTCGATCGTCGAGCGCGACAACGCCCGGCGGCAACTGCTTTCCTTCCTCGCCGGGCACAAGGGCAATAGCGGCATCGTCTATTGCCTGTCGCGCAACAAAGTCGAGGAGACCGCGGCCTGGCTGAACAAGGAAGGCATCCGCGCCCGCGCCTACCATGCCGGCATGCCCGGCGACGAGCGGAACGCCAACCAGGACGCCTTCCTCAAGGAGGAATCGCTGGCGCTGGTGGCGACGGTCGCCTTCGGCATGGGCATCGACAAGCCCGACGTGCGCTATGTCGCCCATCTCGACCTGCCGGCCTCGATCGAGGCCTATTACCAGGAGACCGGCCGCGCCGGCCGCGACGGACTGCCGGCCGACGCCTGGATGAGCTACGGCATGGGCGATCTGGTGCAGCGCCGCCGCATGATCGACGAGGGCAGCGCCCCCGATGAGGTCAAGCGTGTCGAGCGCTCCAAGCTCAATGCGCTCCTCGGAGTCTGCGAGACGGCGGGTTGCCGGCGCAAGGCCATTCTCGCCCATTTCGGCGAGAGCCATCCCGGCGCCTGCGGCAATTGCGATACCTGCCGCTCCCCGGTCGAGACCTTCGACGGCTCCGATGCGGCGATCAAGGCGATGGCGGCGATCTACCGGACCGGCCAGCGCTTCGGCGCCGGTCATGTCGTCGACGTATTGACCGGCAAGGCGACCGAGAAGGTCGTCGAGCTCGGCCATGACAAGCAGGCGGTGTTCGGCGCCGGCAAGGAGATCGACGCGCGAAGCTGGCAATCGGTCATCCGGCAACTGACCGCGATGAGCCTGGTGGTGGTCGATCCCGGCTTCGGCGCGCTGCGGCTCAGCGAGGAAGCCAGGCCGGTGTTCCGCGGCGAACGCAAGATCACGCTGCGTCGCGACCGGCCGCGCAAGGCGACCGAGGGCCGGCGGTCAAGTCAGGCCGCCATCGATCTGCCGGAGGAGGCGCGCGGCCTCTTCGATGCGCTGCGCGCCGAACGCGCCAGCCTCGCCAAGGCGCAGGGCGTGCCGCCCTATGTCGTCTTCCACGACACGACGCTGCGCGCCATGGCGCTCGAACGGCCGGCGTCGCTGACGGCGCTCGGCACGATTCCCGGGGTCGGCGAGACCAAGCTGAAGCGCTACGGCGCGGCATTCCTGACGGTGCTTTCCACCCGATAGCGTAGGGTGGGCAAAGCTGCGAAGCAGCGTGCCCACGTCGTTGCATCAAGAAAGCACGCGTGGGCACGGCCCTCGGCCTTTGCCCGCCCTACGAATCAGGTTCCGCGCGGCTTGGCGCGTGCCGTCGCCTGGGCGGCTTGCGGATCGGCCGGCCAGAAATGGCGCGGATAGCGGCCCTTCAGATCCTTGGCGACCTCCTTCCAACTGCCGCGCCAGAAGCCCGGCAGGTCGCGCGTCGTCTGGATCGGGCGATGCGCCGGCGAGAGCAGGACCAGCAGCAAGGGCACCTTGCCGCCGGCGATGCTCGGATGCCGGTCGAGACCGAACAATTCCTGCACCCGCACCTCCAATGCCGGGCCGTTCTCGGCCTCATAGTCGATCGGCAGGCGCGAGCCCGAGGGCGCGTCGAAATGGCTGGGCAGCAGCCGCTCCATCTCCTGCCGCTTCGCCCAGGGCAGCAGCGGCTCGAGAGCATTGCCGAGATCGTCCGCAGTGATCTCGCGGAGCGCGGTGCGGCCATGGATATGCGGCGCCAGCCAGGAAACGGCGTCGACAGCCAGCGCGTCGTCGCCAAGGTCTGGCCAGGCCTCGCCGAGCATCCGGCGGAGATAGGTGACGCGGGCGCGCAACGCCTTCTGCTCCCTGCTCCAGGGCAGCGCGCCGATGGCGGTGTCGGCGATGCCTGCGGCCAGCAGTTCCGCCGCCGCGGCGGGATCGTCGATCGACACGGGCGTCTCGTCGAGGCGCAGCGCGTCGAGGCGGCGGACGCGCCGGGCCCGCACGCTTTGCGTCGCCTTGTCGAAACTCAGCGTGGTCTCTTCGCGGATGCGGTGGCCGAACAATTCCTCGATCGTGGCGCGGTCGATCGATGCTGCGGCACGGATGCGGCCGGTCGCGGCGGCGCCGGTGACATCGGTCACCACCAGAAACGGCGAGGCCGACAAGGCCTCGGTCGCGTCGAGGCTTGCGGCGCGGCCATTCGCCAGGCGGAAGCGGCCGCGCGCGCCGGCGGCCTGCGCGACGCGATCGGGCCAGGCGCGGGCGAGATGGCGGCCGGCGTCGCCGTCTTTTCCCCTGGCGCCTCCGACAAGCCCGGCCCAGCGCCGGGCAAGGCCGCGCGCCTCGTCGGCCCGTTTCGAGCGATCGCCGCGGAAGCGGTCGAGGCGTTGTGCGAGGTCGGTGCCGTCGCCGCCAAGACCGCGCTCGCCGACCAGCACCGCTAGCTCGGCCGCGATCACCGCCTCGCCCTCGCCGGCGGCGCGATGGATCATATGCGCCAGCCGCGGATGCAGCGGCAGGCGGGCCAGCGCCCTGCCCTCCGGCGTCACGCGTCCCTCGGCGTCGAGGGCTTCGAGGCCCTGCAGGAGGGTCACCGCCTCGGTCCAGGCCGGCCGTGGCGGCGGGTCGAGGAAGCGGAGCGCAGCCGGATCGGTGACGCCCCAGCCGGCAAGGTCAAGAACGAGGCCGGCGAGATCGGCCTCCAGCATTTCGGGCCGGTCGAACGGTTCGAGCGCCGCCGTCTGCCCCCTCGCCCATAACCGGTAGCAGATTCCCGGCTCCGTGCGGCCGGCGCGGCCCTGGCGCTGGTCGGCGCCGGCGCGCGAGACGCGGCGGGTCTCCAGCACGGTCAGGCCGGTCGCCGGCTCATAGGCGGGGGCACGACGGAAACCAGAATCGATCACGATGCGGACACCCTCGATGGTCAGCGAGGTCTCGGCGATCGAGGTCGCCAGCACGACCTTGCGGCGTCCGGCCGGCGCCGGCGCGACAGCAAAATCCTGCTCTTCCGGCGAAAGCCGGCCGTAGAGCGGCGCGATATCGGCATTCTGTGGCAGCCGTCCCTGCAATCGTTCCGCGACGCGCCAGATCTCGGCCTCGCCGGGCAGGAAGACGAGGGCCGAGCCCGCATGCGCCTTCAACGCCGCGGCGACGGCAGCGGCGGCCTGGTCCTCCAGCCGCAGGGCCGGATCGCGGTCGAGATAGACCGTCTCGACCGGAAAGGCGCGGCCGGCGCTTTCTACGAGGCGCGCGTCGTCGAGGAGGCGCGCGACGCGGGCGCCGTCGATGGTCGCCGACATGACGAGAATGCGGAGATCGTCGCGGAGCGCGCCGGCATCGATCGCCAGCGCGAGACCGAGATCGGCGTCGAGGCTGCGCTCGTGGAATTCGTCGAAGATCACCGCGGCGACGCCGGCAAGCTCGGGATCGTCGAGGATCATCCGGGTGAAGACGCCCTCGGTAACGATTTCGATCCGCGTCCGCGCCGAAACCTTCGCATCGAGGCGGACGCGGTAGCCGACGGTCTCGCCCACCGCCTCGCCCAGAGTCTGCGCCATGCGCCGTGCGGCGGCACGCACCGCGAGCCGCCGCGGCTCGAGCATGACGATGCGGCCGTTGCCGCGCCAGGCGGCATCGAGGAGCGCCAGCGGCACGCGCGTCGTCTTGCCGGCGCCGGGCGGCGCCACGAGCACGGCATGACGACCGGCCGCAAGGGCGGCCTTCAGCGCGGGCAGGGCGTCGTCGATCGGCAGCGGCGCGGCGTTCATGCGCCTAGATAGCCGCCGCTACACGCCGCGGGAAGCGGCGAAACCTGTAGCCTATCCGTGGGCAGCCGGGCGGATCACATCTCGGCCCATTGCCGGAGGAGGTTGTGATAGACGCCGGTGAGGCCGACGACGCCGTGATTGTCGTCGGGCAGATGCCGGCGCGTCTCCATGATGGCGCGGTCGAGATCGTAGAGAAGCCGGCGCTGGCCGTCGTCGCGGATCATCGACTGCGTCCAGAAGAAGGAGGCCCAGCGGCTGCCGCGGCTGATCGGCGTCACCGCATGCAGGCTGGTCGCCGGATAGACCACCATGCTGCCGGCCGCGAGCTTCACCTTCTGCGACCCGTAGGTATCCTCGACGACCAGCTCGCCGCCGTCATATTCGGACGGATCGCTGAGGAAGAGCGTCGACGAGACGTCGGTGCGGATGCGGATGCCGGCCTCGGGGACGTGGCGGATGGCGCTGTCGACATGCGCGCCGAAGGTCATGCCGGCATCGTAACGGTTGAACATCGGCGGCAGGACGCGGAGCGGCAGGACGGCGGAATTGAAGGCCGGATTGCGGCCGAGGGCGCGCAGCACAAGGCCGCCGATCTCCTTGGCGACCGGCGCGTCCTGCGGAATCTGTAGGTTGAGCTTGACGGTCGCCGCCTGCTCGCCGGCCGTGACGCGCCCGTCGACCCAGGCCGTGGCTTCCAGCGCCTGCCGAGCTTGCCGCACTTCGTCGGCGGTCAGGACATTGTCGATGGCGATGAGCATGGCGGCTCTCAAGAAAACGGGGCGGGAGGAAAGCCTTGCGGCATCCTCCCGCCCCTGGGGTGGTCAGTCGTTGATCAGAATTCCGCGCCGAGCGTCAGCGTGAAGGTCCGTCCCGAGGCCGGCACGACGCGGTTGCCCCAGACGCCGGAGTAGTTCAGCTCGTCGGTGACGTTGTAGGCGTTGACCGCGACCCGGTACTTCCCGGGCCCGTATTCCCACGCGTAGGAGCCCATGAGATCGATCGAGAAGGTCTCCGGCACCCACGACGTGTTGGCGCTGCTCGTGTAGACGCCGTCGCGGTAGGTGATGCCGCCGCCGACCAGCAGGATGCCCGGGAGCTGCTGCAGGTGCTCCGACAGATTGTAGGTCGTCCACAGGCTCGCCGCATGTTCCGGCGCATTGGCGATGTGGTTGCCGACATTCTCGTGAGCGTCGTCGCCATTGACCGAGCGGACCTCGCTATCGAGATAGGCATAGGCCGCCGAGAAGGACCAGGCGTTCGTGATCAGGCCGCTGATGCCGAGCTCGATACCGCGGACACGCTGCTCCTCGCCGGTGAGCGTCACGTCGCCGGTGACCGGATCGGTCTGACGGGCATTGTTCTTGTCGATCTGGAAAATCGCGCCGGAAAGACCGAGGCGACCATCCAGCACGCTGAACTTGCCGCCGAGCTCCCAGCTCTCGTTCTCTTCAGGCTCCAGATCGGCGGAACCCAAGGTGGCGTTGGCGTTGGTCGGGAACTGGCCGGGGACCGAGGCCGACGTCGCCCAGGAGAGATAGTAGGTCTGCTCCGGCGTCGGCTCCCAGATCAGGCTGGCCTTCGGCGCGAAGAAATCGGTCTGCTGGTCGTAATGCGACCAGACGGGATCGGTCTCTCCCGACGGGATGGCGAAGGTGTCGTAGGAAACGTCGAAATAATCCCAGCGGACGCCGGCAAGCACCGACCACTGGTCGTTGAACCAGACCCGGTCGCTGGCGAAGACGCCGACATTGGCCGAGGTGCTCTTCTTCAGGTCGTTCGGGTTGCGGTCGACATAGTAACCCGCCGCGTCGAAGTCCGGATCGAGCAGGCTCTGCGTGCCTTTCGAGCCGTTCGGCAGGCCGGTTACCGAATCGTAGAGCGAGTTCCTGATGCGGTCGTCGTCCTGGTAGAGGAAGTCGATGCCGGCGACCAGTTCATGGCGAAGGAAGCCGGTGTGGAAATCGGCCTTGCCGCTCAGGATGTTCTGGAAGCCCCAGGATTCCTGGTAGTAGCCGGGATTGCCGCCGCCGAAGGTGATGTTCGGCGAGCCGCCATTCAGGAAGGAACCCGTGCAGCTCGAGCCGTAGGGCGTCGCATTGCCATAGGTTCCGGGGCTGCTCGTGCTCTCCGTGCTGTAGGTCGCACCACCGCAGCTCGGAACCGACGTAGCAAAATCGCGACCTAATAGGCGAGGCGGGTATCGTTGTTCACCGTCAGCCAGTCGGTCAACTCGGTCTGGAACTTCGAGGTCAGGCTATGGACGTTGCCGATGTCCTTATCGATCTCCTTTCCGTAGAAAGTAGAGCGGTCGAGCCCGAACTCCGTCGCCGGCTGGCCCAGCGAGCCATGTTGCGAGATGTGATCGGCGGCAGCACCGGCCCACTCGGCGTAGTTCCGATCCGGATCTGACGAGGAGTAATAGGGATTGTCGGGATTTGCGTTGCTCGGAAGGTCGCCGGTCGTGCCCGCACCAGGCGTGAGGATCGGGATGCCGTAGTCGGGCATGCGATCGTAATGCTGGTGGAAATAGCTGAGGTTCCAGGTCGTGTCGGTGCCGATGCCGGTCGCGACGTCGACGAGGGCGCCGTAGCGATCGTTGAAGGTATGATCGCGATCGGCGATGTCCTGAAGATTGCCCATGATGACGGCGCGGACAGCGCTGGTATCACCAAGCTGCTTGTTGATGTCGATGACGCCGCGCGTCTGCGGATCGGTGCCGAAGATCGACTCGAAATGATAGGCGTCGCCGAGATGCGCCTTCTTGACCTCGGTGTTGATGGCGCCGCCAGTGGTGCCGACGCCGAAGGTCTCCGATGACGGGCCCTTGAAGACCTGGACGCCCTCATAGAGGAAGCTGTCGCGCACATAGACGCCGAAATCGCGCAGGCCGTCCTGGTAGATGTCGCCCTTGGCCTCGAAGCCGCGAATCGAGAACTGGTCGCCATTCATGCCGCCGCCGCCTTCGCCGATGCGGACGGTGACGCCGGGAACGTTGCGGAGCGCCTGGTCGAGCGTCGTGACGCCCTGCTCCTCGAGGACCTTCTTCGGGATCACGTTGATGATCTGCGGCGTGCCCTGGACATCGCCGGACAGGCGGCCGGTGCCGGTCGTAGCATTCAGCGTGTTGGCGGGATTGCCGGTGTCGCCCGTGCCGGGGCCGACATCGACGGCGACCGGCTGGCCGGCGCCCTCGCCGCCGTCGGTCGACTGGGCCGCAGGCGCCGGAGCGGGAGCGGGCGGCTGTTCCTCGCCTTCGAGCGGAATCGGTTGGAGGGTGGTCGTCTGCGCCAATGCCTGATCGTAGCTGAGCAGGCCAAGCCCGGCCGTCAGGCCCGCCAAGAGCGCGTTCTGCGACACGCCCGTCCGAAGTCCGCCGTTATCAGTCACCCCAACCCCCAAATTCCGATTTTCAAAAACTTTGCGCAGCAGTAATCACAAGAGTCTGTTCTAGAGTCAATAAAGATAAAACGGAATTATTCTAGATCATCCTAGTTGAGAACTCGTATAATCAACAAGTAATCCTATTAATAACGCTTCTAAAGTATAGTACTAATCACAAATGATCCTTCCTCTGAAAAATACTTCTCCAATTTTTTGGCATGATCCTTTTTGGGCTTGGCGATGGACGCAGAAATAAATTGCCGCCACCATCCAGACGCAATCTTTACAAGCCGCCGGCTTTTCCTGATCGCAACAAAAAATTCGGGGCCGAAGCGGTCACGCAATTATGAATCTGGCCGGACGCCGCCCTGCCGGTGACAGACGAAGACGCGGGGCGGGCACGGCAGGCGTGGTTTATTCCGGCCTGCAACACTCGGTCACAAAATCACGAGGCGGCAGCGGCGCTCGACGCAGTCTCCGATGTCGACTATCTCACCCGGCCGGCACCTTTCCGGCCCGGACCCGTCAGCATGGCCGATCAGTCCCCGATCCCGTCCGACATCGTCGCGCTTGCCGATTACGAGCGCGCTGCCGCGACGCGGCTCGACGCGGCCGCCTGGGCCTATCTCGCCGGCGGCGCCGCGGACGGGCTGACGCTGCGCCGCAATCGCGAGGCCTTCGATGCGATCCGGCTGCAGCCGCGCGTACTGTGGGACATGGCCGGGGCCTCGACGCGCACAGAGCTTCTCGGCACGGCGCTGGCGCATCCGATCCTGCTCGCGCCGATTGCCTCGCACCGGCTCTTCCATCCGGATGGCGAGCGGGCCGTGGCCGTCGCTGCCGGCGCGACCGGGACGGGCATGGTCGTCAGCACCGAAGCGACGACCAGCCTCGAGGATATCCCGGCGCTCGCCAAGGCGCCGTTCTGGTTCCAACTCTACATGCAGGCCGACCGCGGCTTCACGCAGTCGCTCGTGGCGCGGGCCGAGGCGGCCGGCTATGGCGCGATCGTCGTCACGGTCGATGCGCCGGTGAGCCTGCGCAATGAAGAGCAGCGGATCGGCTTCCGCCTGCCGGCCGGACTCGAGCCTGTGAACCTGCGTGGCATGCCGAGCCGGCCGGCGATACAGGCCGGGCCGACCGAAAGCCCCGTCTTCCGCGGGCTGCTCGACGGCGCGCCGGGCTGGGCCGATCTCGAATGGCTTTGCGCCGTGACGCAATTGCCGGTCCTCGCCAAGGGTATATTGGGCGCCAACGACGCCGAGCGCGCCGTCGCTGCCGGCGTCGCGGGCATCGTCGTCTCCAATCATGGTGGCCGCGCCCTCGATGGCGCTCCGGCGACGATCGAGGCGCTGCCGGCGATCGCGGAGCGGATAAAGGGGCGCGTGCCGCTGCTTCTCGACGGCGGCATAAGGCGCGGGACGGACGTGGTGAAGGCGCTGGCGCTCGGCGCCTCGGCGGTGCTGCTCGGCCGGCCCTATGTGATGGCGCTCGCCGTCGGCGGGGTTGCCGGCGTGGCGCATGCGCTGACCATAATCAGGACCGAGCTCGAAGTGGCGATGACGCTCACCGGCTGCGCCTCGATCGAAGAGATCGACGAGTCGGTAATCTGGCGGGCGTGATCTTCAGGCGCGCAGCGTGGCGCCGCCGTCGACATAGATATCCGTCATGGTGATGTGGCTCGCCTGGTCCGAGGCGAGGAAGACCACCGCATTGGCGATGTCTTCCGGCTCGCCGATCTTGCCAAGCGGAATGCCGGTGCGGTGCAGTTCGAGCGAGCCGGCGACGACGCGCTCGGCGCCGTCCGGATCCTTCAGGAAAGACTCCTGCATGCGGGTGCGCGTCGAGCCGGGCGCGACGATGTTGCAGCGTATCCCGAATTCGGCGAGCTCGAGGCCGAGGCAGCGGGTGAACATGGTCGCCGCCGCCTTCGACGACGCATAGGCCGCCATGCCGTGGCGCGGGATGCCGGCGGCATTGGAACTGACGGTGACGATGACGCCGCGGCGGCGCGGGATCATGCGCCGGGCGACGGCGCGCGACATTGTGAAGACGCCATGCGTGTTGACCTCGAAGATTTTTCGCCAGGACTCGTCGGAGGTCTCGACCACCGACGTCGTGACGAGGATGCCGGCGACATTGACGAGGATATCGACCGGGCCCCATCCGGCCTCGACGCGCGCGACGGCGGCGTCGACCTCCTGCGGGCGGCTGACATCGACCGTCTCGGCGCGAAAGGCGGCGTCGATCAGCGAAGACGGCTCGATATCGAAGCCGGCGACGCGGGCGCCTTCCGCGATAAGCGCGCGTGCGACGGCGGCGCCAATGCCGTTGGCAGCGCCGGTGACGATCGCGATCTTTCCTTCGATACCGGTCGTCGCCACCAGACAGTTCCTTTGTGATCGCAGCGGGAAAGGATCGCGGAGAGGATCGGCGCGATGCGGGCGACGGCGTCGATGCCGGTCAGCCGCGCGTGCGTGCTGGGAATGTCATGAACCTCGATCTCGCCGAGATAAAGCGACCAAAGGTTCGGATCGCGCAGGATATGATCGAGCGTCGCGCGAAAATGAAAAAGCGGGCCGTCATAGCGCTGATGAAAATGCCTACGGACAAATCGGTTGTTGCCGAGAACGACGCGGAGCACGCCGTCGATCGCAGCATCGGGCAGATGGCCGAGTGCGTGGCCGCTCTTCTTCAGAAGCGCAATCACCTGCAAGCGCGCGAGCGGAGCATCGTCGAGCTCCGTCGGATCAATGCCGGCCATGTTGAGGACAGCGCTCAGAGCCTTGCCTTCGTCCGGCTCGGGCTCGTTCCGCCAGCAATCGGCGGGATAGGAATCGAGCATGGCGAGGACGCCGACCTCCCGGCCGCGGCGGCGCAGCTCGACCGCCATCGCCTGCGCGACGATGCCGCCGACCGACCAGCCGAGGAGATGGACGGGAGCATCCGGCGCGATTTCCGCGATGCGGTCGACATGGTCCGCAGCAAGCTCCTCCAGCGAGGCGGGCAACGCGGCCTGCGGATCGAGGCCGCTCGCCTGCAGACCCCAGACCGGACGCTGCGGATTAAGCGCGCGACCGAGTTCGCGATAGCACCAGGAGATGCCGCCGGCCGGATGGACGCAGAAGAGCGGCGGCAGCGCTGCGTCGCCTTCGACGAGGCGGATGATGCCGCCGAGGCCGTGATCGGTGGAGATCGTCTTCGAGTCTCCCTGCCGCTCGATCTCGCGGGCCAGCCGTTCGATCGTCGGATGCGCGAAGAGGATGCCGAAGCCGACATCGCGCTGCCAGCGCTCGCGGACCAGGAGCATCAGCTTCGCGGCGAGGAGCGAGTGACCGCCGAGATCGAAGAAATCATCCTCGGCGCCGATCCGTTCGGCGGGCAGACCGAGAACATCGGCGAACATCTGGGCGAGCGCCTGCTCCGGCGACGACAGCGACCGCAGCGACCGCCCTGCCCCGCCATTCTTTCTTTCGGGCGCCGGCAACGCGGCGCGATCGAGCTTGCCGTTGCGGGTCACGGGTAGTTCGGCGAGTTCGACGAAGGCGGACGGCACCATGTAGTCCGGCAGGCGCATCGCCAGATCCGCCTTGAGGGCGTCGATGTCGAGGGACCGATCGCCGCCGGCGACGAGATAGGCAACGATGCGCATGTCGCCCGGCCGATCCTCGCGGCCGATGACGACGACTTGACCGACGCGACCGGAGCGGAGCACGGCCTGCTCGATCTCGCCGAGCTCGACGCGAAGGCCGCGGATCTTGATCTGGTGATCCGAGCGGCCGAGGAATTCGATGGCGCCGTCGCGCCGCCAGCGGGCGACGTCGCCGGTGCGATACATGCGGCCCTTGGAGAAAGGATCGGCGATGAAGCGATCTGCGGTCAGGTCCGGGCGGTGCAGATACTCGCGGGCCACCTGACGGCCGACGATGGTGAGATCGCCGACGATCCCCGGCGGCAGCGGACGCAGGCGTTCGTCGAGGACATAGAGCTCCGTGTTCCAGACCGGGAAGCCGATCGGCACCGGCAGAGAACGGTCGTCGGCCGAAGCCGGCCAGTAGCTGACATCGACGGCGGCCTCGGTCGGGCCGTAGAGATTGTGAAGCTCGGCCGCGACGACCTCATGGAAGCGATCGCGCAGGCCCGCGGACAGTTCCTCGCCGCTGCAGAAGACGCGGCGCATGCGGAGCCCGGCTGCGGCCGGCTCGGCGAGGAAGGCGGCGAGCATAGACGGGACAAAATGCGCGGTGGTGATCCGTTCCTCGCGAAGGAGGCGCGCCAGCCAGGCCGGATCCTTATGTGCATCGGGCGGGGCGACGACGAGCGTGGCGCCGGCGATCAGCGGCAGGAAGAATTCCCAGACCGACACGTCGAAGGTCGCCGGCGTCTTTTGGAGGATGCGGTGGTCGGCGGCGATGCCGTAATGGACGCGCATCCATTCGAGGCGGTTGACGATGGCGCGATGCTCGATGACGACGCCCTTCGGATCGCCGGTCGAGCCAGAGGTGTAGATGACATAAGCGGCGTCTTCGGGCCGCGGCGGCTCGAACGATGCTTCGGAGACTGCATCGTCATTCGCAACCGGACTCAGGACGGGCAGATCGTCGGGGAACCAGTCCTCATGATTTGCAGCCACAAGGCAAACCGGCTTGGCGGACTGCAGGATACGGCCGAGGCGGTTGGGCGGGTTGCCGGGATCGAGCGGCAGATAGGCGGCGCCGGCGCGAAGGATCGCGACGAGCGTCACGACAAGCTCGAAGGAGCGCGGCAGGAGGACGGCGACGATGGCGCCGCGCCCGACGCCGGCGGCGCGGAGACGTGACGCAAGTGCGGAAGTGCACCGATCGAGTTCGGCATAGGTGAGCGTCTCGCCGCCGAAGATGAGCGCCGGCGCGTCCGGCCGTTCGGCTATCGTCGCCTCGATCAAGGCGGTCAGAGTCGTGTCGGGGACGTCATGGGCGGTGGCGTTGATCGTCGCGACCCAGCGCTGCTCGTCCGGCGTCAGCGTCGGCACATCGGCGAGGTGATCCGCCTTGATCGCGGCGCCCAGAAAATGCGCGAGACGATGGGCCAGCGCGGCGACATCCGGCGCGGCATAGAGATCGGGATTGGCGTCGAGTTCGAGACGCAGGCCGTTGCCGAGACCGTCGCTACGGAAGGTCACGGTGAGATCGTCGACGGCGCCGGTGCCGAGCTGGTGGAATTCGGCCGCGACACCGGCGAGATGCAGAGGTGCGTCAAAGGGCAGGATATTGACCAGTGGGCCGTGGAGGCGCCGGTTACCACCGAGGCGATTCAAATCACGGCGGAGCTGTTCGCTGCGGTAGCGGCCGTGACGGCGCGCCTCGCGCAGGCGATCGGAAACGGAGGCCAGAAATTCAGCAAGTGGCGTATCCTCGTCGACGGCGACATGGACCGGCAGCACATTCATCACCATGCAGGCGGCTCGGGCGCCGGCGGAGCCGAGGCGGCCCATGGTTGGCACGCCGAGGACCACATCCGGGCCGGCGATGTGACGCGCGATGAAAGCGGCGACCAGCGCAATCAGCATGTCCGGCCAGGGGATCGCAGCCGCTGTCGCCTGCCGCTGGAGTTCCGCGACGAAGGCCGGGTCGAGCGGCGCCTCGACACGATGAAAGCCGTGCGCCGTCAGCGCCGTTCCGGCCGCGATGCCGATGACCTCCGGGACTTCGGCGAAAGCCTTCGTCCAATAGAGACGATCCGTCTCGCGGCGCTCCGAGGCGCGATAGGCCGCGTCCTCATCGAGGATCGCTTCATAGGGCGCGAGCGGCTTCGACGGCGGCGAGTCTTCCGATGCCGAATAGAGATCGCAGATTCGCTGCGTTAGCAGCGCCGTCCCGAAGCCATCGATGACGACATGATGGAGGCGCTGATACCAGATGAAATGCTGCGGCCCGAGACTGAACAGCATCTGGCGCGCCGGCGCATCGCAGGTCAGGTCGAGCGGCGTCGTCCTGTCGCGCCGGATGCGATCGAGCACTTCGCTTTCCGTGCCGAGATGGGTGATTTCGAGGCGAGGCCGGCCGGCCTCGTCGATGCGCTGCAGCGGCCCGTCGGGATGGTCGACGATGCGGATCGCCAGCGCGTCGCTCTCGGCGAGCGCCTGGTCGACGGCGGCGCGGAACCTGTCGATGGCGAGCGGACCGCGCAGGACCACATACTGGCCGGTGTTGTAGATCGGGTTGGCCGGATCGAGGCGCTGCGCATACCAGAGGCCGAGCTGTGCCTCGGTCAGGGGTACGAGCATCGACTGGCCGCCGTCGAAGGCCATGTCAGGCGGCGCCCTGCGGCAGGCGCGGCGCGATCACCTCCCACCAGGCGGCGATCGTCAGGCGCTCGGCGAGTTCGGAGAATTCGACGCGAATGCCGCCGTCGCGCCATGTCTGGACGAGCATCATGGCGCGGATCGAATCGAGGCCGAGATCGACGAGGTTCTCATCATCGTCGATGGTCGCCGGATCCTGCTTGAGGATGCGACCGAGATCGGCGCGCATCGTCACAAGGGTGAAGGAAGCGGCGCTCACAGCGCCCCCAGAAGCCGGTCGGTCGTCGTGACCCCGCCACAGCGGCCGGCGACATAGGCGAGCGCCTGGTCGTGCCAGGCGCGCGAGAAATAGGCGAGACCGTCGGCGACAAAGAAGGGCTCGATGTCGCGCATGAAGGCCTCGGCCGCCGTCATCATGCAGCCGATATGGGCGTAGATTCCGCAGATGATGAGCTGGTCGCGGCCGCGCGTGCGCATCAGCGTCTCGAGGTTGGAGCGCTGGAAGGCGCTGTAGCGCCATTTCTCCAGCACGATGTCGCCTGCCGCCGGCGCGAGCTCGGCGACGATATCCTGATGCTCCGGCGCCGTGCTCATGCCCGGTCCCCAGATATCCGCCTGGAGGCCGCGGTCGCGGCGTTCCTGGCCGCCCTTCTGGGCGGTGTAGAAGACGGGGATTCCGAGGGCACGGCAGCGCTCGCCGAGGCGGGCGATGTTGGCGGTGGTCGGCGCGATCGGCGCGACGCCCGGCGCAAAGGGGGCCACGAAATAGCGCTGCATGTCGTGGATGAGGAGCGCCGCGCGGCCGCGCTCCGGCTGCCATGGCGCGCGCGACGGCGGAAGTTCGGCGACCGTAGGCAGGTCGTAGGCTTCGATCTTTGGCAGGTCCGTGCTCATGTCCCCTTCCCTTCCGCCGCTGCGTCTTCCGCGATGAGCTGCCGGCGCAGGCTCTCGCGGAGATCCTTGCGGCTGACCTTGCCCACCGCCGTCGCATGGAAACTATCCACAATGAGCACGCGGTCGGGCACCTTGTAGGCGGCGAGGCCACGGGCGCGAATCCAGGCCTTGATCTCCGAGGGCTTCGGGGCCGTGCCGCGCGGGATGATGAAGGCGCAGCTCCGTTCACCGAGATAGGCATCCGGCACCGAAACGACGGCAGCATCGAAGATTGCGGGATGAGCGAGCAGATGCGTCTCGACCTCGTCGGCCGAGATCTTCTCGCCGCCGCGATTGATCTGGTCGTTGGCGCGGCCCTCGACGACGAGGTTGCCATCCGGCCGGCGGCGGACGATATCGCCGGTGCGGTAGAAGCCGTCGACGGTGAAGGAGCGCGCATTGGCCTCGGGATCGTTGTGATAGGCGCGGATCGTGTAGGGGCCACGGGTGAGGAGATGGCCGGTCTCGCCCTCGCCGACCGGACGGCCGTCATCGCCGACGATCAGAACCTCGTCGTCCGGGCTGATCGGACGGCCCTGCGTCGTCACGATCACCTCTTCGGGATCGTCGGGGCGGGTGTAATTCACCAGACCCTCGGCCATGCCGAAGACCTGTTGCAGCGGGCAGCCGAAGGTCGGGCGGATGCGGCGTGCTACCTCCGCCGAGAGCTTGGCGCCGCCGACCTGAAGCAGCTTCAGGCTCGACAGGTCCTCGGCCGTCGTCCGTGCCGCATCGAGCCAGAGGAGCGCCAGCGGCGGCACCAGCGCGGCGATGGTGACGCGCTCGCGGGCGATCAGCGAAAAGCAGGCGTCGGGACTCGGCGAGCGGCTGAGCACGATGGTGCCGCCGGCGTAAAGCGTGCCCAGCGTACCGGGCGAGCTCATCGGGAAATTATGAGCGATCGGCAGCACGCCGAGATAGACGCTCGCCTCGTCGAGGCCGCAAATATCGGCGCTCGCCGCGAAACTGTAGAGATAGTCGTCATGCGTGCGCGGGATGAGCTTCGAGAGGCCGGTCGTGCCGCCGGAGATTTGCAGAAAGGCGACTTCGGAGGGTGACGGCGCGGGCAGCGCCGGTCCGCCGGCATCTTCGATCGCGGCAAGCGGCGTGAATTCGGCGGCGGCGCCCACCACGGCGACCAGCTGGATTGCGGGCACCTCGCGAACAAGATCGCGGGCGAGCGTGCGGTAGTCGAAGCCGTCGGCAATATCTGGAATGACATAGCCGGCGGCTTCCGAGACGCGGGCGAAATGGCCGATCTCGGCAAGACGATGGGCCGGCAATGCATGGACCGGCGCCAGGCCGGCCCGCATCAGCCCGAAAGCCACGCTCAGGAATTCGGGGATGTTGGGAAGATGGACGATCACCCGGTCGCCGGGCGACAGGCCGCTGGCGAGAAAGCCGGAAGCAAGGCGATCGGCGCGCCGGTCGAGCTCGCCATAAGTCCAGCGAATCTCACCGCCGATCACCGCAAGGCGTTCGGGATGCTTCCGGGCGCGATCGCGCAGAACGCTGCCGATGGTTTCGCCGCGCCAGTAGCCGGCGCGGCGGTAGCGCTCGGCAAACTCTTCCGGCCAGACCTGGCGGAGCGGGATCATGGCGTATCACCGGACGGGGCGCCGGTCTCGTCGATGCCCAGCGCCCGGAGCAGGGTTTCGAACTTGGCCGAGGTTTCGGCAAGCTCCGCCTCCGGCTCGGAGCCGGGGACAAGGCCGCCGCCGGCGTAGAGACGCGCCACCGATCCGGAAATCTCGGCGCAGCGTATCGTGACGAACCAGTCGCTATCGCCGGCCGCATCGCACCAGCCGACGGCGCCGCCATAATAACCACGGTCGAAGGGTTCGAGATTGGCGATGACGGCGCGGGCGCGATCCTTGGGCAGGCCGCAGACGGCCGGCGTCGGGTGCAGCGCCTCGACAAGCTCCATGACCGAGATGGTCTCGTCGCGGAGCACGCCCTCGATGCCGGTGCGCAGATGCAGCATGGTCGCGGTCGCGACGACGTCGCGCTCCAGCGCCTTCAGTTCACGGCAATAGGGGGCGAGCGTATCGAGGATTGCCTCGACGACGGCGGCATGCTCGCGCCTGTCCTTGAAGGAATCGCCGAGCCGCGCTGCGATGTCGCGATCGGCCGCCGCGTCACTGCCGCGGCGCGCCGAGCCGGCCAACGGGCGCGAGCGGACCGCGGCGCCGCGCCTGGCGACGAGAAGCTCGGGCGTCGCGCCGACGAGGCGGCGCGCCCGCCCGTCATCGCCGGCCGGCAAGGGCACGGCAAATGTCGTGACGCTCCCGTCCTGGCGGAGCTGGCGGAGGACGGCGTCGGCGTCGATCGAGCCCGGTGCGCGGCAGACGAGGCTGCGCGCCAGCACGACCTTGCGAAGGCCGGCCGGACCGGGATCGGAAAGCAGCGCAAGCGCGCGCTCGACATTCTGCTTGTGGAGAGCGCGGGACGGGAGGCTCGTGACCTGCCACGCGCCGGCCGGCGCAACGCGCGTCGTGCGGCCACGCAGGGCGGGCTCGACGCGGTCGACCGAGCGTGGCCGGTAAAGGAGCGGCGGCCCATTGCGGTCGAAGGGCAAGGCGCCGACGACAAGCGGAGCGCCGTCCGATGCGAAGACGCCGTCCAGCGCATCGGCGATCGACGCCTTCGCAGGCAGCACAAGGGGATCGGAGACGCCGCGGCCGACCAGCACCGCGCCATCCGACAAAAGGATAAAAGGCGGCGCCGAGGCGCCGCCATCCGTTTCTGCTGCGTCCGGCGCCGTGACGCCGGTCAAATGCGAAATCGACATTGGCCCAGAAGTGGATTTCGCCCCTTGCTAGGGCACGAGGCTGGTGACGGTGTCGCCGGCGGGATCATCGACCGGCGGCGCATTGCGACCGCCCGACTTGGCCTTGTTGGAAACGAAGGCCGTGCCGCTGCGCGGATCGACCGCGACCGTGTTCGGATGCGTGCCGGTGGCGAGGCTGGCAACGATTTCGAGCTTGGCGGCATCGACGACCGAGACCGTGCCGGCGCGGCGGTTGGCGACGAAGACGAGGTTCGACTTCGGGCTGAAGGCGACACCGAGCGCGCCCTCGCCGGTCGGCAGCGTCTTGACGATGTCGCCGCTGTTGGTGTCGAAGACGGTCAGCGTACCGCTACCCTGGTTCGTGACGAAGAGCCGGTTGGTGGCCGCATCGAAGGCTGCGTTGATCGGGCTTTCGCCGTCGCTGTTCCAGCGCTCGACGACCTTCTTCTCGGCGAGATCGACCACGGCGACCTGGCGGGTCGTCATGTCGGTCGCGTAGATGCGGTTCTTGGCCTTGTCGAGGGCGAGCCCGGTGACGCCGAGGCCGACATCGTCGATGACTTCGACGAGCGTGCCCTTGGCGCCGTCGACGACCCAGATCTTGCCGGTGGCGCCATCGCCGCCGACCATCGAGACATAGGCGAGGTTGGCATCCTCATCGACGATGATCTCGCGGCCATGGGCGCGGCCGTCATTGGCGATCGTGTTGATGACCTTGCCGTCCTTCAGATCGATGACCGAGACGCTGTTGGCGCGGGTGTTGGTGGTGAAGAGGGTCTGGGTCTTCTGGTTGATGCCGAGGCCATAGGCGGCAGCGGCGCTGACGTCGATGGTCTTCTTGATCTCGAGCGTCTTCGGATCGAGCCCGTAGATGAAAGCCTGGGTATCGCCGCGACGGCCGGCCGCCGCGACATAGACGAGGTCGGCCGTCGTATCGACGACGCTCTCGTAGAGGCCGGTACCGATCTTCGAGGTCTTGTCGATGGCCGGATCGGCCTGGACGATAGCCGCGCCCATCAGAAGGCAGGCCGTGAAGGTCAGCGCAAGCGCAGGCGGGCGCGCCATACGGAACGAGAGGGGCATGAGTGGTCTCCTGGTTAGTGGTCGCATTTGGCTTCGGCGTCGCCCGACGCTTTGGCCGCGGCCGGCGGCGGAGCCGCATCGGCGAGGCCGGTCCACAGCGTCCCGGTGACCGGGACGGCGAGGAATTTCTGGTTGAGTTCGTCGAGGGTCTTCTGCGCATCGGCCGCGGAAAAGAGCTCGGGATGGATGAAGCTCGCCAGGACCTCGGCCGCGACGAGGTCGATCGGCGAGTTGAGGAGCTGGTGCATGAGGCCAAAGACACGGCGCTGTTTCACCGCCTCCAGCGAGGCTATGCCCGGCCGCGCCGCGATCTTCGCCAGCGAGGCCTTCGCTGCGGCGGCGTCGTAGCCGGGGCCGAGGACGAAGCCGCCGGTCTTGGCGAAATGGGGGCCGCCGGTCGCGATATAGAGGTCGGGATTGCGGGCGATGACATATTCGAGATTGAGGCGCCCGCTCGGGCCACTCAGGACGTCGGCGCCGATATTGTGGCCGCCGACCAGCTCGACATAGTCGCCGACATTGCCCTTGCCCGGCGAATTGCAGCAATCCTCCGACATGCCGGCATGGACTTCGAGGAACACGTTCGGGCGTGCAAAGTCGCCGGCCTTGGCGAGCACGTCGCGGATATGGCCGAGATGCGCCTGGCGGAAATTGACGAAGGCCTTTGCCGCATCCTCGCGGCCGATGACCTTGCCGAGGATGGCGAGGCTCGGCTCGGCATTCTGGAAAGGATGCGCGAAGAAATCGATGAAGACGACGCGGATGCCGAGCGCTTCCATCTGCGCCACCTGCTCCGCCGTCGGTCCGGTGCCTGCCGTGAAGAGCGCGACATCGGGCTTCGCCGCGACGATCGGCTCGAGCGCGAAGCTCTCGGCGGAGTTCGCGATCTTCGGCAGCGTCTCGATCGCCGGAGAGTGGGCGCGATAGGCCTCATAGGTCTTCTCGCCGAGACGATTGACGTCGTGCGGCCAGGCCGCGACGAGGCCGACGGGATCGGCCGAGATCAGCGCGAGCGCGATGAGCAGACGGCCGTCGTCGATGACGAGACGATGCGCCGGCGCCTCCAGCGTCACCACGCGGCCGCTGATGTCGGTGATCTCGATCGCCGCCAGCGCCGCGGATGACGCAAGCATCGGTAAAACATAGGAAAATGCCCAGAGAAATCCCCGGGCGAGCGCCAGTCTGGAATTAGAATAATGAAAAAACATCAATGTTTACAGTGCGTTAGTTGCAGGGCTATTGCGTCAGCATCCGACCGGAGTCAAGCCGGCGGCAGCGGCCGACGGCACGAATTAATGTTCCGCGCGGAGCGCTGACGGTGACGCGTCGACGGTGAAGGTCCGGAAACGACAATGAGAGTTGCGACTGTCGATGCGCTGGCCGGATACCGGAGGCTAATTCAGCGGCGCATGGTCGCAGTGGCGTTGCTGGCCATCGCGATCCTCTTCGCCTTCAGCCTCGATCTCGCCACCGGCCCGTCGGGACTGACGCTTGCCGAGAGCCTGCGCGCGCTCATCTCCGGCGGCGACGGACAGGCGGCGCTGATCGTGCGCGAAGTGCGGCTGCCGATCGCGGTGACGGCCGTGCTGGTCGGCGCGGCGCTGTCGCTGGCCGGCGCCGAGATGCAGACGGTGCTCAACAATCCGCTCGCCAGCCCCTTCACGCTCGGCATCTCGTCGGCCGCCACCTTCGGCGCGGCGCTCGCCTTCGTGCTGCAGCTTTCGATACCGGGCGTCCCGGAAAACTGGGTGGTGCCGGCCAACGCCTTCGTCTTCGCGCTCGGCGCCGTGCTGCTGCTCCAGCTCGCGGCGGGCCTGCGCGGTGCCGGCAAGGAAACGCTGGTGCTTTTCGGCATCGCGCTGTTCTTCACCTTCAACGCCTTCGTAGCGATCCTGCAATTCATCGCCAGCGAGCAGGCGCTGCAGCAACTCGTCTTCTGGACGATGGGGAGCCTCGCCCGGGCGACCTGGGAGAAGATCGCGATCCTTGCCGTGGTGCTCGCCGTCGTGGTGCCCTTCAGCCTCGCGGCGGCATGGCGGATGACGGCGCTGCGGCTCGGCGAGGACAAGGCGCGGAGCTTCGGCATCGACGTGGCGCGCCTGCGGTTCGCCTCGCTGCTGCGGATCAGCCTGCTCACCGCGACCGCCGTCGCCTTCGTCGGCACGATCGCCTTTGTCGGGCTGGTCGGGCCGCATATCGCCCGGCTCATCGTCGGCGAGGACCATCGCTTCTATTTGCCGGCGAGCCTGCTTTCCGGGGCGCTCATCATGTCGCTCGCCTCGGTGGCGAGCAAAGCCATCGTGCCCGGCGTGCTGATCCCGGTGGGACTCGTCACGGCGCTGATTGGCGTGCCCTTCTTCGTCATCCTCATCCTGACAAGGCGGACCGGCGAGTGAGCCCAACCCTTCAGGTGAACACGCTGTCGGCCGGCTACCGACGGCGCAAGGTCATCGACAAGCTGACGCTCGCGCCGATTCCGGCCGGCACGGTCACGGCGCTGGTCGGGCCGAACGGTGCCGGCAAGTCGACGCTGCTGCGGGCGCTCGCCGGTTTCGTTCCAGCCAAGGGCGCCCTCCGTTTCGGCGACCGCGACCTGCTGCGCGAAACGGCGGCGCGGCGGGCGCAGACCGTCGGGCTGATGCCGCAAAGCGCCTTCGCCGGCGTCACGCTGACGGTGCTGGAAACGGTGATCGTGGCGCTGAAGACGGCGCCGGCCGGCGGGCCGTCCGACCTCGACATCCGTCAGCGGGCGCTCGACGCACTGGCCCGGGTCGGCATTGCCGACCTGGCGCTGCAGCCGGTCAATGAACTGTCGGGCGGCCAGCGCCAGCTCGCCAACCTCGCGCAGACGATCGCTCGCGGACAGGAGATCATCCTCCTCGACGAGCCGACCAGTGCACTCGATCTCCGTCTGCAGATGGTGGTGATGAAGCTCGTCGCCGAGATCGCCGCCGAAGGCAGGATGGTCGTCGTCGTGCTGCACGACCTCAACCTCGCTTTGCAATGGGCGGATCGGCTGATCGTGCTCGGCAGCAAGGGACTCCGCATCGAGGGGCCGCCGCGCGAGGCGATCACGCCGGAGCTGCTGGCCGAGGTCTATGGCGTCCGCGGACGCATCGAGGCCTGCTCGCGCGGCATTCCGCGGCTGCTGATCGATGCGGCGATCGACGAGGCGGGAGCCTAGCGATGCCCTTGGTGACGATTCCCGACAGCGAAAGCGCGGTGCTGCGCGCCGGGCGCAGCGGCCGCGCCTACACGATCACGCTCGCCCACCCGACCGGGCCGGCGCCGGAGGACGGCTATCCGGTGCTCTATCTCCTCGACGGCCACAAATTCTTCGGGACGCTGGTCGAGGCGGTGCGGGCGCGCTGCCATCGGCCGTCGGCGACCGGCGTCGTGCCGGCGATCATCGTCGGCATCGGTCCGGAGGCCGGGGAAGCGGCGTCGCGGACGCTCGACTACACACCCGGCCCGCAGAGCGATGGCGGCGACGACAGCGAGACCGGCGGCGCGGTGGATTTCCGCGCTTTCATCGAAAACGAGCTGAAGCCCTGGGTGGGGGCGAGGGTCGCGGTCGACCGCAACCACCAGGTCCTCATCGGCCATTCGCTCGGCGGCTATTTCGTCCTCGATACGCTGGTGACGCGGCCGGAGAGCTTTCACGCCTATGTCGCGATCAGCCCCTCGATCTGGTGGGACAGGACGCGGCTGTTCGACGGTGCCGCCGCGCTGTTGCGGCGCGCCGCCGGTGAGGCCGGCAGGCGCCGGGTCATGGTCACGGTCGGCGAATATGAAGAGCCGCCGGAGGACCCGAATGCCGATCTGCGCGGTACCGGCGATCGCCACCGCCAGCGGCGGATGATCGGCAATGCGCGGGATGTCGCCGAGCGGCTCGGCGGGATACCGGGCCTCAACATGCGTTTTCAGGAGTTGGCCGGCGAGGACCATGCCTGGACGGTGCCGGTGACGCTCAGCCGGTCGCTGCGCTTCGTTCTGGCGCCGCGATGAGTGCGCCGGCTTCGTCGAAGGTGAGCCAGCGCGTCGTAATCGCCTTTCCCGGCGCGATCGTGGCAATCGCCCCGGCATAGCCATCGCCGGCATCGATCGTCGCAACCGCGAAATCGCAGAGCGCGTCGTCTCGCGATTCGACGATCGGCTGCCAGTCGCCGGACGCAGGCGGCACGGTGAAGCTCTCGAGCGGGATCGCGAAGCCGCTGCCGACCGCTTTCAGCACCGCTTCCTTCGCCGTCCAGATGCGGGCGAATTCGAGCGAGGGGTCGACGGCCACTTCCAGGCGCGCGACCTCTTCCCCGGCAAGGCAGGCGCGGGCAAGGCGCAGCGGATCGGCCGGCCGGCCGATGCGCTCGACATCGACGCCCACGGATGCCGTTCCGATTGCGAGCGCGATGCGGCGACCGGCATGCGAGATGTTGAAGGCGACGTCGTGTTCCTCAAGGCCCGGCTTGCCATGGCCGGAAAGGACAAAGCGCAGCGATTCCGGCGGCAGATCCAGGCGCTCTCCGAGCGCCATGCGCAGCGCGGCGCGGGCCGCGACGAAGCGCTCGCGATCCTCGGGCCGCCGCAGCCGGGCGGCGCGCTGCCGCTCCTCCTCTGATAATAGGCCGAGGGCGACTGCGGCAACGGGCCTGCCGGGATCGAGATCGATGAGAAGCAGGTCGACCGCGCCCCCCGCCGCTGCGGTCACGAAAGGCGCGGCTGACGCTTCGGGCTGAACCATGCGCCGAGCCTAGACGGCAAAGCGGCAACCCGCCAGCGGATGCCGGTGCCGCGGAGAAAGCCACGGTCGCGGAGTAGATTGCCCAGCATGTCTTCCGGGTCGTCGAAGCCGGCGTCGCGGGCGCGGCGGAGCCAGCCGAGGGCTGCCTTGCGGTCGGCGGCGGCCGGCGCTGCGGCGAGCATCCGCCCAAGAGCGTGGAAATCGCGCGCCTCGCCGCTCTCGCAGGCCCGCACCAGCGCGCGCCGGCCGATCGCCCGCACCGCCTCGTCGGGATGGGCGACCAGGATGGCGGCGGCATCGCGGCAATAATCCGGTGGCGCGCCCTCGACCGAGCGAGCGAACCAGCGCTCCGCCTCATCATGGGCGCCGCGCATGAGGGCAAAGCGGCCGGCGTGAAACTGACCGCGGAAACAGCCGCCCCTGGCGGCGCGCTTGTACCAGTAACGGGCGGCATGATCCTTCCGGCGCACGCCCCAGCTCTCCTCGCGGAAACGGCCGAGCATGTTCATCGCCTTGACGTTGCGCTTCCGCGCGGAACGGACGAAAAGCGACAAAGCGGCCGGCCGGTCGGCGGCGATGCCCTCGCCGGCCAGCAGCAGGCTGCCGAGATTGAACATGCCCCAATCATGGGCGCGGTCGGCGGCCTGCCGATACCAACGCGCCGCCTCGCCGGGATCGCGTGCGACGCCGAGGCCGAGTTCGTAGCAGCGGCCGACCATGTTGGCGCCGTCGGGACTGCTACCATCGGCGGCGATCCGGAACCAGCGGAAGGCGCCGGCTTCATCCCTGGCGATGCCGTGACCGGAAAGAAGCAGATGGCCCATGCTGACGACCGCCGGCAGCGAGCCGCCGAGAGCGCGGATCCGGACAGTGCGCGCAAACGCCGCCGGGTCCTTTGCCTTCGGATCGTCGTCGGGTGCCGCCGCGCTATCCGCATGGCTGATCGGCTGTTCGGACATGGCTGCGACGGGTCACCGGCTTCGGAACGTATTTCCGGCCGGTCGGTTAGCAGACTTCAACCGCGAATAGAAGGATATCCATCGCCGCATTATTTGATTTATAACAGTTCAAATCTACGATTACTGTTTGAAACGATTATAAACAAGAAGAATTACCTTATATCGCGGCATGATTCTCTTGAAGTCGGCGCGCGATCTCGTATAGAGCCTGAGCGACGCGAAACAGCCCGCGCAGGACAAGCTTCATGAAATCCCGCCCCGCCCGAAAAGTGACTCTCGGCGTTGCCCTTGCCGGCCTCCTCGCCGCGCCGAGCGTGGCCGCCGCCGCGCCGAGCGTCAGCGTCGAGTTGAACAAGCTCGAAGCCGCGGACAAGGATTGCCGCGCGACGCTGGTGGTGAAGAACGGCAAGGACACCGCTTTTAGCGAGCTGCGTCTCGACCTCGTCGTGTTCGACGGCGACAGCGTCGTCGCCAAGCGGCTGATCGTCGATGTCGCGCCGCTCGCCGCCAAGAAGACCTCGGTCAAATCCTTCGATATCGCCGGCCTCGGCTGCGACGGCATCAGCCGGCTGCTTCTCAACGACGTCCCGGCCTGTGGCGGCGACGCCGATTGCCTGGGGCTGGTGGAGACCTCCTCGCGGGCGAAGAAGACACCCTTCGACAAGTAGCCAGAGCCGCGGTCTTCGGCCGCCGCAGAAAAGTTGACGTCCTTGCGTATTTCCCCGAGCGATAGTTCAAGCCACAGGCGTGCGTTCCGGATCAGCCTGATGCTGCCGGTCGCCTTCATCCTGGCCGGCAGCACCGCCCTGGCGCAGGAAGCGCCGGCCCCGGCCCTGACGGCGACCGAGCCGCCGGCAATTTCAGCTCCCGCCATTGAGCCGGCGACGCCGGTCGCCCCCGAGCTCAGCGCGCCGGAGCCTGCCGAAACGGAAGCGCTCGACCCGGACGCGCCGATCGAACTCGGCGAGCCGCTGGAGCTCGCGGAAGAGATCGCGGTCGAGACGGGAGGGCCGCTGCTGCCCGACGAGATGTCGCCGCTCGGTATGTTCCTGAATGCCGACATCGTCGTGAAGCTGGTGATGATCGGGCTCGCCTTCGCCTCGGTGCTGACCTGGACGATCGCCTTCGCCAAGACGATGGAGCTCGCCAGCGAGATCCGCCGGGCCCGGCTCGGCCGCCGCT
The DNA here is from genome assembly GCA_945882315.1 of Bauldia litoralis. Lineage (GTDB taxonomy): Bacteria > Pseudomonadota > Alphaproteobacteria > Rhizobiales > Kaistiaceae > CAMCWB01. The sequence continues at coordinate 55,598 of CAMCWB010000015.1, forward strand.
GGCTGGGCGAGGCGTCGTCGCTCGAACATTCGCTGATGCGCTTCGAGAACGCCTCGAAATCCGACGTCGTCGCCAATCTGGCACGCGCCGCGATGGAAGAGATCCGGCTATCGCCGCGCAGCGGCCGCGACAGCCTCGCCGGCATCAAGGAGCGCGTCCAGTCGCGCCTCGAGCGGATCGAATTCGCCGCCGGCCGGCATGCGGCGCGCAGCACCGGCCTCCTTGCCACCATCGGTTCGACGGCGCCCTTCGTCGGCCTGTTCGGCACCGTCTGGGGCATCATGAACAGCTTCATCGGCATCTCGAAGGCGCAGACGACCAACCTCGCCGTCGTCGCGCCGGGCATCGCCGAAGCGCTGCTCGCCACCGCGATCGGCCTCGTCGCGGCGATCCCGGCCGTGGTCATCTACAACATGTTCGCCCGGCGGACCTCGACCTACCGCGCCGTGCTCGGCGACGCGTCGGCGGAGATCCTCCGCCATGTGTCGCGCGACGCCGAACGCTGGCCGTCCTCGTCGCAGATCGCAGCGGAGTAGGGCATGGCCGGAAAACTGAACGACGGCGACGAGCTCTCGGAAAGCCACGAGATCAACGTCACGCCGCTGATCGACGTGATGCTCGTGCTGCTGATCATCTTCATGGTGGCGGCGCCGCTGGCGACGGTCGACGTCCAGGTCGACCTGCCCGATTCGACCGCGGCGGCGCAGCCTCGCCCCGACAAGCCGCTCTTCGTCTCGATCAAGGCCGACCTGACGCTGATGCTCGGCAACGAGCAGGTCGCCCGTGAGAGCCTTGCGGCAGCCATCAACGCGCAGACCGGCGGCGACACCGAGCAGCGCGTCTTCCTGCGCGCCGACCGCAGCGTCGTCTATGGCGACCTGACCGAGGTCATGAACCTCCTGCGCGACGCCGGATACAGCAAGGTGGCACTGGTCGGGCTGGAATTGCTCCGCAAACGCTAGCGAGACGCGATGTCCTTCACCCTGCCGATGGAAGAGAGCGGCCCCGGCGGCATCGACATCGCCCGCTGGACCACGAGCCTCTGCCTGGTGCTCGCCCTCCATCTCGGCGTCAGCCTCGCGATCCTCGACAATAGCGAACCACCGCAGACCGCGGCGGCAACCGAATCGGTCATCATGATCGACCTGCCGGTGGAAGCGATCCTGCCCGAGGCGCAATCGGTCCAGTCCATCGCCGCCGACGCCGTCGCGCCCGTCGATCCGTCCGAAATCGTCGAGACCAACGAACCCGTGCTCGAAGAGGTGGTCGAGGAGACCGCCGAGGTCACGGAAGAAACGCCCGTCGAGGAGGTCCTCGAAGAGCCGACCGAGATGGTGCAGGAGGTCAAACCGACGGAGGTCAGCGAGACCGCGCTGGTGGTCGCCGAGATCGTGCCGCCGACCGAAATCGTCAAGGCCGAGCCGGTCGAAGAGCCGAAGCCGAAACCGAAACCCCGGAAGAAGCCGAAGCCGGTAAAGCAGCAGGCCTATAACGCGACCACCAACTCCACGGCCGCGGCCGGCGCCGGACGTTCGAAGTCGAGCATCCAGGCACGCTACGACGCCCAGATCCGGGCGGGCATCATGCGGCACCGGATCAGGGCGCCGGCCGGCGCCTATGGCCGGCTGACGATCACGATCGTGATCGCGCGCTCGGGCAGCATATCGAGCTTCCGGCTGACGCGATCCTCGGGCAATGGCGCCCTCGACCGGGCGGCGCTCGCCATCGTCGGCCGGGTCGGAAACCTCGGCGCCATCCCGCCGGAGCTCGGCCGATCGACCTATTCGGTGGCCGTGCCCTTCAACTTCGCGCGCCAATAACGCGGAACGCCCTTACGCGTGCAACAGCAGCGACCAGCCAAGGGCGGCCAGATAGAGGCCGATGCCGAAGGCAAGATGCGCGACGACGCTCCTCAATCGCGCAGCATTCGGGCGCGGCGTCCGCGATGCGGCGATACCGGCCCCGAGCGCCGGCTGCAGGATGAGGAAAGGCGCGGCGACGGTCGCCAGGCCGATCGCCAGAGCCGGCCCCGGGGACGGATCGCGGGCCCAGTCCAGGCCCCATAGGACGAGCAGAAGTGCGGCGAAGGCGACACCGGTCGCATAATGGGCCGCCCAGCCGAGGATGCGCTCTCCAGCGACGGGCGGCGCCACTGCGATGGCGGCGTGACGGAAACGACCGTACCCGAGATGGCCGAGCCATCGCCCGACCATCGCATAGTCGGGCGGCGACACCCCGAAGACGCGCTTCTGGAGAAGGCCCCAGATATCCATCAGGGCTGTGGCGCCTGTTCCGATCGCCACGGCATGGACGAGGATGTTCAGTTTCTCAGACATCGGCTTGATCCAAGGCTCCATTTCCCGCAGCCTACGAGTTCAAGTGAAGTTGAGGTCAAGCGTGAAAGACATGGATATCGCCGAGGTGGCGCAACGCTCGGGCCTGCCGGCCTCGACGCTCCGCTTCTACGAAGAGAAAGGACTGATCGCCTCGATCGGACGGCGCGGCCTCCGACGGCTTTTCGATCCGGGCGTGCTGGAACGCCTGTCGCTGATCGCGCCGGGACGGACTGCGGGGTTCACGCTGGAGGAGGTCGCCGGCATGTTCGCCGCCGATGGCAGCCTGCGCCTCAGCCGCGAGCAGCTTTCCGCCAAGGCCGACGCGCTGGACCGGACCATCCGGCGGCTCGGCGCGATGCGGAACGGCTTGCGCCACGCCGCGACTTGCCCGGCACCAAGCCACATGGCGTGCCCGACTTTCCGCCGCATGCTGCGCATTGCCGGCGCAACGCAATCATCCGGCGCCGGCAGGATGGCGTCCGTGCCCAAGTCGACCAAGGGAGCCCGCTCCCCCAAGAAGGCATTCGCCAAGGGCAATCGCTGAACCGACAACCGGCCGACTACGAGGTCAGCCGGTGTGACGAAGTCGCGTCGGGGTGCGCCGCCGTGACTCCGTCGCGTTTTTTTGGGCCTTGCCCGCGCTATGCGATGCCGAGTAGGCGACGCGCATTGCCGCCGAGGATCTTCTCCTTGTCCTCGTCGGACACGCCTTCCAGCGCGCGGATCACCGGCACCTGCTTCCAGTCGGCCATGTCGGCCGCGTAATCCGTGCCGTGCAGTATCTTGTCGGCCCCGACGCGCTCGATCAGGAAGCGAAGCGCCGCCTCGTCATGGATGATGGTGTCGAAATAGAGCTTGTCGAAATAGGTGTCGAAGGGATCGACGGCGCCCTCCGACTTCGCTTCCTTGCGGACCTCGTGGCCGTGGCGCCAGCGGCCCCTGATCCAGGGCGCGTAGCCGCCGGCATGGGCAAAGCAGAATTTGAGGTCCGGGTTGCGATGGATCACGCCGCCGAAGATCAGGCTGCCGATAGCGATCGAGGTTTCCAGCGGATTGCCGATCAGATTGCGGAAATGAAACTTCTCGATGCGCGCCATGATGCCCGGCGTGCGGGCGCCGTAGGTGAGCGGGTGGACGAGAATGAGCACGCCCAGACCGGCGGCGGCTTTCCAGAACGGCTCGAGTTCGGGTTCGTCGAGGTTTTTGCCATCGACATTGCCTGCGACTGGTGTGGGGGCCTTCGGGCTTTCCCGCTTACCAGCCGGCCGGCTAGAACCTCCAGAACCTATGGCGTCAGACGAGCCTTCTTTTGGATGTTGATCCGGCGCTCCTCAGAACGTGATGCAGCTTCGCAACTCCAGCTTCGTCCCGAAGACCGGCTTGAAAAACTTAATCAAGGCTCACGGCGAGTCTGCGTCATCGCACCACCTCCAAGTGGCCTTCCCCTGATCCAGATATTTCGACAGGTTCTGAAAATCGGATCCAGCATGAATCCCCAGTCGCTCATTCAGACCTGCCGCTGACTGCGATCCTGTTCACAGGGCTGGTCCGCAAACCGAGCGATGCAGAGGGAGATTAAACATGCTGATCATTGCGCTTCTGACAACGGCGCTGCTGTTCGGTGGAATGGTGCTCTATTCCTTCGGTTTCGCTGCATTCCTGTTCACCGCGTTGCCGCCCGATGTGGCGGGACCGACGATCAGGCGCGCCTTTCCCTTGTTCTACCTTTTCGTTCTGTGCGTGGCCGCGGTCGCAGCAGCGCTGCTGGTGCCGTTCGATCGGCTGGCGGCGGGGCTGCTGGCGCTGATTGCGGCGACGACGCTACCCACCCGCCAGATCCTGATGCCCGCCATCAATCGCGCCACCGATACCGGCGCGAAGGGGCGATTCAAGCAGCTGCACAGACTGTCGGTGGTCGTCACGCTGGTGCATATTGCGCTCGCGGGCTACGTGCTGGCGCGCTTTGTGGGTGGGCTGGCCGCATGACCGACCTGCCGCACGAGAACGTCCAGTCCTACCCCCGCCCGCCGGCGCTGGAGCCGGTGTCTCAGCTCATCACCATCCGCCTCGGTGGCATCCTTGTGGCTGAAACGACCCGCGCCCTGCGAGTGCTCGAAACCCACCACGCGCCCACCTACTACCTGCCGCCCGAGGAGATCGGCGCCACGCTCCGTCCGGCATCGGGCAGCACATTCTGCGAATGGAAGGGCGCCGCGCGCTATTTCGACGTGATCGCCGGTGCGACTACCGCTTCGCGCGCCGCCTGGGTCTACGACCGCCCCACTGCGCGCTTCGCGCTCCTCGCCCGGTACGTAGCCTTCTACGCCGGGCTGATGGACGAGGCCTGGGTCGGCGATCTGCGCGTCCTCCCGCAACCGGGCGGGTTTTACGGCGGGTGGATCACGTCTAATCTGGACGGAACTATCAAAGGCTCGCCTGGAACGCGGCACTGCTGAACCGGCCGGCGCCGTGGCCCTCTGACAGAGTTGCAATCTCAATCCAGCAGCCAGTCATTGGAGAGCGTGTCGTAGAATCGGGGCCTTGGCCATCGCACGCCGCTAAGCCCGGAACGGGAAAATAAAAAGGAGAGACCATGGCCGTAAAGCACACCGCCGCCGGCGCCAAAGACGACCGCCTCGCCGCCCTGGGGAAACGATCCAAGGTCAACCCTGGCAGCCGTTGCGTCTTCGGGTTCAAATTGCCCGGTCACCTGCGCTTGGTTCCGCCGATGACGGCCTGAAGTCGCAGAGCTCGCCCAAAGAAACGGGACATGAACGGTCGGACCGGAAGAAACATCCTGTAGCCCCACTCCAGGGCAGCCAGGGCTCCCGGCAGGGACGCGGCGCGCGCTGCCCAGCGCCATCTGGGCAAACGTGTCCAAACCTCGACGAATGCCGCCGCGCCGGAAATAACGCGCCCATCGCTTGCGCGAACATGGAAGCGCTTCATTGCACGCTCTTGGGTAATTCCTTCCGGAGGTACGGCACCGGTTTCAGAAATGTCCACAAAGCAGAGAGCGCGGTCTTGATCCTTGCGCCGATATTATCCGATCTCTGCCCGACACAGGGGACAGGAGCCATCAAAAAACACTGTCGATTTCGGAAGCTCTGACTCCACGCTGATCTCCTAAAAATAGAATCGTCAGTTGATCAGCACTGGAGTTTTACGAATGTACGTCTGATCGCCAATCTGCTCAACGAGGAACTCGGCGACGTCCGCGCGCGAGATGATCCCGTTGCACCACTGAGATGCCTCGGAAAGAACCCGGTAGCGGCCGGTCCGCGGTCCACTGGTCAGAACTCCAGGCCTCGCAATCGTCCAATCAAGTTCACTTTCCTTGATCAATTGCTCTTGCAAACTCTTATCGTCATAAGCGCGGCCGAAGACGATCTGGAAAGGCAGACGCTGCAGGCAGCTGATACTCGCGCGGCTATCGCCAGCTCCAAATCCGGTCACACAGATCAGACGTTTGACACCTTGGTTTCTCATCGCCGCGATCAGCACTCGGGTCGCGTCCGAGAAGAAGTGCACAGGCCGTAACAAGTCTCCTAATCCAATACCGAGGGTCTGGATCACGACGTCCACGCCGATAAGAGCCGCCTCTACATCCTCGGTCTTCAACGCGTCGCCCCGCATCTTCTCGAGGCTAGGATTTGAGATCGGAATTGCGGTAGCGGATCGAGCCAAGGCGCGCACATCATGACCGGCGTCGAGGGCTTGGCGGGTGGTTTCCAACCCGATCCCCTTGCTGGCGCCGATAATCAAGACAAGCATAATCACCCCGTCAGAGTTGAGTTATCTCTCCGCCTGCCATTCGAATCATCTAAATCGCATTCGTTCCCAGACGACCCCTCAAATGACTGACCCCTCGCGCTGGATGGCAACCCAAGCGCTGATTTTCTTACCCGCTTTGATTGGCAGGACGCGCCAGTACATGATGAAAGGCGTTCCGTCCTTCTTATAGTTGATCGCCTTGCCTTCAAATTTTCGGCCCGACTTAAGTGCTTCAGAAAGCCTGTTAATCACCTTGGAATCTGTTCCTGGGCCTTGAAGAACCCGCGGCGTCTTGCCGATAACAGAGGACGGGTCGTGACCCGTTAGTTTCTTGAAGGATTTGTTAGCGTATATGATCTTGCCTTCCGCTGATGCGTCCGTAATCAGCACAGAGTCAAAACTATTTTCTGCTAAAACTTGGAGGAGAGCTAACCCGCCTTCAGCTCCATTCATCAGTTTCTCAAGCGCATTATTAGACATTGTACTTCCTCTTTCTGAGTGGGATGCGTCAACTATACGACCAAGCCCGGCGCGTGCCGGACCATCAGTTTTTGTTAGCGGACCTTAGGGACGTTCAATTTCTTTCCGAGTAGAACCACGCAAAAATAAGTCAGGTTTGGCGGTAGCGGCCGTCCAAGTCGTTACCGTGATAGCCGCGGCCGCGAATAGAACAACGTGGCCGATAACGCTGACGGCTAAGAACGTGTAACTTCCGACCGCCACCGCAAAGGCTACGGCCCACATCAGACCTAGGATCTGCAAAATATAATGCCGGATCGCGACATCAGGAATGTAACGAAGCGGGCTTACCTCGTGGTTGAAGACAAAATCCCAACAAAAAACAACGAGCTTTCTTACGGGCGTTAACATTGCGCGATGTTCTCCAAATCGAGTCGCTGCGAGGTAGGCTGGGGAGAGAAAATTGGTCGCCGCTGGGTTGTAGCGGGTGGCGACGCGTCGGAAGTTAAGCTTTCCAAACATGCGCTCGACGGGGTGGCGATCGCAATAGAGCACCGGCCGCCCTGCGACGGCCGGTTCCTCAGTGACGCCCACCAATTATATTTACATGGGGGGAAGGATCACCTTGTCGATGACGTGAATGACACCGTTGTCGGCTGCGACATCGGCGGTCACGACTGTCGCGTCGTTGACCATCACGCCTTTGTCGAGATCGATCTTGATCTCGCCACCCTGTACCGTCTTGGCCGTCATGTCGTCCGTCAG
>CAMCWB010000016.1 GCA_945882315.1 Bauldia litoralis
CGTCGATCGCGTCTGGCTGACGCAACTGAATGACGGTGCTATCTCTCGACATGGCGTATCGCTCCTTCCTGGAGGTTCTGGCAGGCTCTCACCCGCCTCGATACGCCGCCTCTCTCAAACCGTCGTCACCCAGATTCACGCATAACTCCTTGGTGGCTTCGTCGATCATCAGATTCTCTCCGGCTGTAGTGGTGTTCCCGGCACATAGTCCGGCTCCTGGCCCGGCAGGTCGGCGATGCCCGGATCGTCGACCGGGTAGGGCGTCCGCGGCCCCTTGGGGCCGGGCTCGGGCGTTTCGTCGGGATTCGGCCGGACTGGCGGGATGATGGTGTCGGGAGTCCTCGCCATCCCAGCCCCGATGCGCGTCGGCGAGGATGGCGCTCCAGCGCGACCAGTCATGCGACCGGCCGCAGGCGTCGCAGCGTTCGAGCGTTGTCCGCTCCACCGGCAGCGTATTGGCCTGCTCCGGATCAATCAAAAGACCTGTCGGGACCAGCCGCAACGTGGAACTGCACTGGATCAGAACGTCATACATCGCGGGACCTCCGACTAATTGGGCCGGAACGGCGATGCTCGCGCATGACGTTCCGGCCCGTATCCGTTGGGTCAGGACCCGTAGAACGGACCGATGCTAAACGCGTGAGCCGGATATGGGTTCCTTGGCCGGGCGTCTTGTCACGGAAGAACCGGGCCTAGGACAGCCCGACATAGGGGCCGACGATTTCGATATCGATGTTTTCCGGGCCTTTGACGAAGGCAATGAAACGTCCGCCCATGCCGCCGCGGGTCGGCAGCACCGAGAATTCGGCGCCGCGCGCCTTCAGCCATTCGGCCGCCTTCTCGACGTCGTCGACGCGCACGCCGAAATGGTCGAGGCCCTGGACCCGGGTCGGGGCCACCGCATCGGGCGTCTCACCGGGCCGCAGGCCGCGAATGAAGACATGCATGTCGCCGAGCTTGACCACGGCCGCCGGAGCGCCCTTGAAATCGGCGCTGTAGGAAGCCCGATCCGCGTCGAAGATCTTCTTGAAAAAGGCCACCATCCCGTCGACGTCCTTGCAGACGAGATGGACGTGATCGAACGCGAAATCCATTCCAGTTCCTCCGATGATGGGCTTCTTGCCGTTCGCGCGCAGGCTCCCTGCCGCACACCCATCATTGGACAATTCGCCGGGCCTGGAAAGCCCGGCTTAGCCGGCCGATTTCTCGATATCGCCGCTCTTGCGCCGCTGGTCGGCGTCGGCAGGCTCGTTGGTGTCGGATGGCTCGGTCGCCCGCTCCAGCGCCTTCTCGGTCTCGCTGACCTGGCTGAGGCGCGGATCGGCGTCGAGCATTGCCCCGGCGCCGGCCGCCGGCATGGCCGGGCTGAGCAACTCGCCGGCCGCGTGCTTGCGCGATTCCGGCGTGTCGCCGCGCCGGTCGTTCTCGCTCTCGGGGTTTTTGGCAGTCTTGCGGCTGGCGTCCATGACCGTCATCTCCGTTCAAACTGCACGATGAACGGACGGGCGGAGGCGCGGTTCCGCCGAGGCGCAAATATGACGGTGGTCAGAGCAATGGCAGGAAAGAACGGTGCCTAGCGAGCCGACGACGAAGCCGTCTTGAGCTTTCGCAGGATGCCGAGCGAGGCGACCGAGCCGAGGGCGGCGAGGATAACGGCGCCCATCAGGCCGCCGCCGAAGGAAAGCCCGACACTCGGCAGAATGTAGCCGATGAAGAGCGCCCCCGAAATGCCGATGGCGACGTCGCCGACGATGCCGAAGCTGCCCTGCGTCACGAAGAGGCTGGCGAGCGTGCCGGCGACAAGGCCGATGACGGAGACGGCGACGAAATAGTCCATGACGGGGCCTCCGCGTCTGATGAAGCGCGTGAAGTCACCCGCCTGCGAACGGCTTACAGAAATGCGATTCGTGCGGCAGCATTTTGACGCCGGTTGCGACGCTTGGTCCCCGGATCAGCCCGGATCAGGCAGATCAGTTGGTGACGACGACCGGCGTGCCGACGCCGACCCGGCGATAGAGGCTGAGGACGTCGCTGTTGTACATCCGGATGCAGCCATAGGAGACGAAGCCGCCGACCGAGCCCGGCCGGTTGGTGCCGTGGATCGCATATTGGCCGTGGGCGAGGAGAAGGGCGGCGGCGCCGAGCGGGTTGTTGGGCCGTCCGCCGGCGATATAGTCGGGCAGGCTCGGAATGTCGCGTTTGACCTCCCGCGGCGGCGCGAAGGCCGGCTTCAGCATCTTGCGCACGATGCGGCTGCGGCCGGACCATTGTTTGCCGGGCTTGCCGACACCGACCGTGTAGCGGATCGCCTGGCCCTTGCCGATGACGAGATAGAGCCGCCTTTCACCGGTCCGCACGACGACCGTGCCGGCGCGCTCCTTGCCGGCATAGGCGACGACCTCTTCCGCCCGCGAAGGGCTGGCGAGGACGAGCGATGAGGCGATCAGGGCCGCGGCGAGCGCGGCCCCGTATAGGCGACGGCATAAGGGACGCATGACCAGAACCTTTTGGACGCGTCACTATGCCGGAGAAGCGTTTAAGGCCCGTAAAGCGCCTGTATCCTCAGCCTTCGACATGGCCGCAGGTGTAGCGGACCGTGACCATCTGATTGCCGGGCAGGTGGTTGGTGGTCACCGACGGACCGAAATTCCAGTAGGCGCTGGTCGTGCAGTTGGCGTTGCCGGCCTGCGTCAGGGCGACGCCCTTCTGCGCCATCGGCACCGTCTTCTTGCATTTCAGGATCCAGCTCTTCTTCTGCTCCGTCTGGAAGCCGGAGGTACAGGTCGGGTCGGCCGCGGCGGCGGCTTCGGTCAGGGCCAGAAGGGCGATGGCGGAGGTTGCGGCGGTCAGCGCCAGTCCGGCGAGGGTCAGGGGCGTGCTCATGATCGGGTTCCTTCCGTTCGAGCTCCGGAGCGCGCCTCGCTTCGCCTCCGTTGCGCCTTTATCGAATCCGGCGCATGAACTGAACCTAAACGTCAGCGTCGGACAAAAGCGCTGTCCAAGAGGATGTCGATGGCTCTTTTTTCGCGGTCCGGGAAAGGCAACCCGCCGCCGCCGGCGGAAGATGAGCCGTTCTGGCGCCGGAAGACTCTCGGCGAGATGAGCGGCCCGGAATGGGAGTCGCTCTGCGACGGCTGCGGCCGCTGCTGCCTCAACAAGCTCGAGGACATGGAGACTGGCGCGATCGCCTGGACCTATGTCGCCTGCAAGCTTCTCGACGGCGCCACCTGCCGCTGCAAGGACTACCCGAACCGCCAGAAGAAGGTGCCGGACTGCATCGCGCTGACGCCGGAGGTCGTGCCCGAGCTGAAATGGCTGCCGCCGACCTGCGGCTACCGGCTCGTCGCCGAGGGCCGCGACCTCTACTGGTGGCATCCGCTCCTGTCCGGCGATCCCGCCACCGTGCATGACGCCGGCATTTCGGTCTCCGGCCGCACCATCCCGGAAAAGGGCATCGGGCTCGATGAGCTCGAGAATTTCGTCGTCGCCTGGCCGGGCGAGAAGCCGGGCCGGCGCATCGCAGCGGCGCTGAAGCGCTCGCGGGCCCGCAAATGAGCCTGCCGCTGGTCGAGATCGAATACTGCCGGCAATGCCGCTGGCTGCTCCGTGCCGCCTGGATGGCGCAGGAGCTTCTGTCGACCTTCGAGGAGGAGATCGCCGGCGTGACGCTACGCTCCGGCACCGGCGGCGTTTTCAGGGTCAGCGTCGATGGCGCGACCGTCTGGTCAAGGGCGGAGGAGGGCCGCTTCCCCGATATTGTCGAGTTGAAGCAAAGGCTTCGCGACCATGTCGCCCCGGAGCGCGATCTCGGGCATATAGACCGGCGCAAAAGCTGACGGGATCGTCGGTCGGCGATTGCCTCTTTATCGTCATTTATCCGACGATCTGCCGACAGATTCATAAGGCAAGACGCGATTGGGGAATTCCGGTCCAGGTGGCGATGCGGGCGCAAGGATCGGGATTTGCCGCCATCGAAGGGGTCATTCGGATGGCGGCTTCCAGAAACGAGGGACGTTATGAAGACGATGATTGCGCCGCTCGCCGCGCTCGCTCTTTTCGGGCTCGCCGGGAGCGCTTCGGCGGCCTCGCCCGCCTATTGCGCTCTATACGCCAAGGAATATGCCCGCCAGGCCACCGCCGACAGCCAGGGGAGCCTCTCGCCGACGCATGTCCACGACCGCGCCTATTCCAAATGCCTGAACATGGATGACGAACCGCCGCTGCCCTCCGCCTATGTCGATCCCCAGCAGGACGGCATCGGCGGTCCCTTCGTCGAGGAGGGCGATGGCAGCGGAACGCCCGACGTGACAACCGACGTGACCATGCAGCAGGATGTCGTCCTGGAGCCCGAGGACGGCGCGGAGCCGATCGAACAGACCGCGTCGATCGAGGCCGCGCAACCGGCCCGGTCGAAGCGCAGCGGCGCCCGCAGCGGCAGCGGTTTTACCCCCGGTTCCGCCGAGTGGAAGAACTGGTGCCAGGAACATTTTCCCAACAGTTTCGATCCCGAGACCGGGACGATCGTGCCGAGCGCGACGGGGAAGCGCACCGCCTGCAAGTGATTGCGGGGGCGAGGGGCGGGTTCTCGACCGCCCTTCATCCTGCCTAGCCGTTGGCGGACATCGCCACCGCGAACCACAGCAGATAAAGGCTCGTCGCAGCCGTTGCGTAGAGGCCGAGCGCGATGCGATGGCCGTGGAGTTCGAGGCAGGCGTCGAAGCGCGGCCGGCCGTGATTCATCAGCATCAGCGTATGCGCGGCAAAGCCCGTGAAGGCGATGCAGAAGATCACGATCGCGAATTTGAAGGAGTCGTGGTCGGCCGGCCAAAGGCCCGTGAAGATCTGCGCAGCGAAATAATAGAGGCTGGCGGCGGCAAGCCCACCCGCCGGCACCAGCAGCGCGGCGGCGAGCCGGCATTCGAGCATCCGGTAGAGGAACAGGCTCCAGCGCGTGCAGGCGGCAATGGTCGTGGCGAGCAGGACCCAGGTGAAGGCGTCGGCGAGCGGCTCGAGGCCGATGGCGAGCAGCAGCGGCTTGATCGACAGCCAGCCGGTGCCGACGCCGATCCCGTAGCCGAAGATGCCGATCGCCACCGCCAGCTTCTGCAGCCGCTGGAACGCCTCTTCCCGACCGCTATCGCTGGTAGCGGTCGGCGTCGAGATGAACATCATCGCGGTGCCGGTGAAGACGATATAGGCGATCAGCAGCATACCGACGACGGTGTAGAAAGCCTGCGTCTGGCGGGTGACGCTGACGCCCGCGACGAAGATCGCCGAGGCGACGCTGAAGGCGGCAAGCGGCCCCATCACCGTCGTGTAGGGCATGGCGAGCGAGCGCGGCTCCCAGAGCGGCGCCACCGCGACCCGGTTCTTCTCCCAGCCGGCGAAGACGATGCCGGCCGACACCAGGGGCAGGAAAATCAGAAGTCCGACGACCCACATCGCAAAAGCTCTCCCGGCGCGGAGGCCGTCAGCGAATCTCTGCGGGAAGGATCAGGTCAGCGCCGAGCGGCACTTCGGGCATTTGCGGGTCTTGCCCGGCGCGAAGCCGGCGATCCCGGCATGGCCGCAGGTTCCGCAGGCGAAAGACGTCGGCTCGACGGTCGGCATCTGCTTGACGGCGCCGCCCTTCGCCAGGAAGGCGGCGACGATGTCCTCGGCCTCGGTCCGGCGATCGGCCTTGCTCGGCTGGCCTTCCTTCGGCAGCGGCTTCCTGAAACGACCCTCGGGCATGCGTATCCTCTCCTGATCGGCGTCGATGCTCAGCGACGCCGCCACTCTATCCCTTTCCCTTGCGTCATTTGCAAGGCGGATTGGGGCTAAGCAGCGTTGGCCGGGCGCACGCGACGCAGGATTTCCTCGCCCTTTTCCCGTTCGACGATTGCGATGTCGTATTGACCCTGAAGGTCGAGCCAGAACTGCGCGCTATTGCCGAAATAGCGACCGAGGCGGACGGCAGTATCCGCGCTGATCGCTCGACGCCCGTTGATGATGTCCGTGATCCGGCCCGAGGGAACCCCGAGGTCGAGCGCCAGACGATTCCCGCTCAACGCCCGCGAAGCGAGTTCGCGCTTCAGGAACCTGCCGGGATGAGAAAGAGGGGCCATGGCCTATCCCTTATGATAATCCACGATCTCGACGTTGAACGCGTCGCCGTCGCGGAACTCGAAACAAATTCGCCAGCGGCCGTTGACCATCATCGACCACTGGTTTTTCCGGTCGCCTTTGAGCTTGTGAAGCCCGACGCTCTTAAGCGGGCTCAGATCCTGCAGCGACTTCGCCACATTCAAAGCAAGCAGCAGGTCGATCGCCGCTTCCAGATCCAGCCCGCGAAACTGGTTCAGCGTTTCGCCTTCCCAGATTTTTCGGCTCGACGCATTGTGCCACGAGCGGATCATGGCAAAAACATACTACGCGATACGTACAATAGCAATCTAACGGTGACCGAAGAGAGCGGCAACCGCCACCACCAGCCAGCCGGCGATGATCGCCGTGCCGCCGAAGGGCGCCGACATCGGGAAAAGCCCGCCGCCGAGGAAATGCCGAGCCGCGAGATCGGCCGAGAAAAGGCACGCGCCGACGGCGATGATTATCGCGCCGGCGCGCAGCACGCGGCCCTGTACCGACGAGAGCCCGAAGGCGAGAAGGGCAGGGGCATGGCTGAGCGCGATCAGCGCCAGCGCCCCCAGCACCCGCGTATCCCCGGCATGGCTGGCGCCGGCCTCCGCCGCGACTCCGGCGGCGCCGAGTATTCCGGCGAGGAAAATGGCGAGGCGGCTGAACCAGTCGGCATTGGCTTGCATCCGTCGACGATGCGCCGCGGAACCGGCCGGCGCAATCGTGTCGAAATGACGCGACCGATGATCGACGATGGTCCGGTCATCTACCCCCGCCGCCGCCTGCCGTCCCCTCGGTGTCGTCCCGTGCGCGATGCAGCATGAAATGCTGCTTTGCAGACACGGGACCTCGGCCCGACCATGAGATCCGGCCGAGAGCGGTGGGCCTTGAACGCCCTTGCCAACCTCCGCCAAAGCTCTGTTAGGATCGCGCCCGGCATGGCCGGGGCTGGGAAACTGCCGGTGAGCCCATTCAGGACCTATTCATCTGGGCTCCCGTATTTCAGCCACCATGATTACGAATTCACTCAAGGCGCTCGTCCTCGGCCTGGCTCTCCTCCTCACCGGAGTGACCGGCAACGGCCCCGATCGCGCCGTCGCCCAGGGCTGCCTGTCGCAGGGCGATGCCCGCGCCGCCGTCCAGAACGGCCAGGCGGCGCCTTTCTCGGCTTTTTCCGGCGGTCTCCGTTCGCAGGGGCAGATCGTGTCGTCCTGCCTTGCCGGCGGTGGCGGCGGCTATGTCTATGTCGTCCAGCTCGTCCTTCAGAACGGTCAGGTGGCCCGCGTCGTGCTCGACGCTCTAACCGGCCAGCAGCGCTAAAAACGGAGATCAACATGCGGGTTCTGGTCGTCGAAGACGATGCCGATCTCAACCGTCAGCTCGTCGCCGCGCTGAAGGAAGCCGGCTACACGGTCGACTCGGCCAAGGACGGCGAGGAGGGCCACTTCCTCGGCGACACCGAGCCTTACGACACGGTCGTCCTCGACATCGGCCTGCCGCTTCTCGACGGCATCAGCGTGCTCGAGAAATGGCGCCGCGACGGCCGCAAGATGCCGGTCCTCATCCTCACCGCCCGCGATCGCTGGAGCGACAAGGTGCAGGGCATCGACGCCGGCGCCGATGATTATGTCGCCAAGCCTTTCCACATCGAGGAGGTGCTCGCCCGCGTCCGCGCCCTCGTCCGCCGCGCCGCCGGCCATGCCACCAACGAGATCGAATGCGGTCCCGTGCGGCTCGACAGCAAGTCCGGCCGCGTCACCGTCGACGGCAATCCGGTCAAGCTCACCTCGCATGAATTCAAGGTGCTCGAATATCTGATGCTGCACCGCGACCGGGTCGTGTCGCGCACCGAGCTCATCGAGCATCTCTACGACCAGGATTTCGACCGCGACTCGAACACCATCGAGGTCTTCATCGGCCGGCTGCGCAAGAAGGTCGAGGGCGACCTGATCGAGACGGTCCGCGGCCTCGGCTACCGCATCGTCGAACCGGGCAAGACCTCCACTTGACGCGTTTCAACTCGCTTTCCGTCCGTCTCATCCTCGCCGCCGCGATCTGGAGCGTCGTGGCGCTCGCCGCCGCCGGCCTGATCCTCACCTCGCTCTACCGCCAGACCGTCGAGCAGGCCTTCGACGAGCGCCTCGCCGTCTATCTCCAGACGCTCATCGGCAACCTCGCCTCGCAGGGCGCCGAAGCGCCGGCCGATCCCGGCAATCTCGGAGAGCAGCGTTTCGAGCTCGTCTATTCCGGCTGGTACTGGCAGGTGCGCCGGCCGAATGGCGGCCCGGTCCTGCTCGCCTCGACCTCGCTCGTCTCCGACACGCTCGACATCGCCAAGGCCTTCGACACGCAGACGGCCAACGGCATCACCTCGGGCGCCATGGTCGGGCCGGAGGACCAGTCGCTCCGCGTCATCAACCGCACCATCATCCTGCCGACGATCACGCTCGAAGTCATGATCGCCGGCAATTCCGGCGAGCTCGGCCGTCAGATCGCCGCCTTCCGCAACAGCGTCATCATCACGCTCGCCGCCTTCGGCATCGGCCTGATCATCGCCACCCTCATCCAGATCCGCTGGGGCCTGCGCCCGCTCGACCGCGTCAGGGCAGGGCTGGGCGAACTCCGGAGCGGCCGCGAGGCGCGCATGGAAGGCCCGTTCCCCGCCGAGATCGAACCCTTGGCGCGCGAGCTGAACGCGCTCCTGGAATCCAACCAGCAGATCATCGAGCGGGCCCGCACCCAGGTCGGCAACCTCGCCCATGCGCTGAAGACGCCGCTCAGCGTCATCACCAACGAGGCCCGCTCGAACCGCAGCCCCTTCGCCGAGAAGATCGCCGAGCAGGCCGAGCTGATGCGCACGCAGGTCAACCACTATCTCGACCGCGCTCGTATCGCCGCCCGCTCCAAGGTCATCGGCGCCATCACCGAGGTCGAGCCGGTCATCGCGAGGCTCGCCCGCGCCATGCGCCGCATCCATGACGACAAGGGCCTCAGCATCACAGAGGCGGTGCCCGCCGGCGCCCGCTTCAAGGGCGAGCAGCAGGACCTCGAGGAGATCGTCGGCAACCTCGTCGACAACGCCTGCAAATGGTCGAAGTCGAAGGTCGCGATCCTGATCGACTACACGCCGGCCCGCGATCCGGCGGGCGAGGCGAAGCTCGTCATCCGCATCGACGATGACGGCCCCGGCCTCACCGAGGAGCAGCGCCTCGAAGCCACCCGCCGCGGCAAGCGCCTCGACGAATCGAAGCCCGGCTCGGGTCTCGGCCTGTCGATCGTCACCGACCTCGTCGCGCTCTATGACGGCAAGTTCCGCCTCGACCGCTCCCCCGACGGCGGCCTTCGCGCCGAGATAGAGCTGCCCGGTGTCTGACGGAACGTGCGTAGCACACACGTCCCCCAACCGCTCATCCCCGCGAAAGCGGGGACCCAGGGGCGGCAATCTCAGCCTTGCCGGGAACGGGATTCCCGCCCTCCGACAGCGCCTCTGCGCCAAGCGTCTCGCACTTGGAGGTTCCCATCCTCTGCGTCATTCCGGCGAAAGCCGGAATCCATGCTGCCTATCCGCCGACGAAGGCCTCACGATGGACCCCGGCTTTTCGCCGGGGGTGACGATCCATGGGTCCCTTTTCTCGACTACTTTATCGCAATTCGGCCAAGGTCTTGTGGGACCCAGCCGACCGATCGTATCAACGCCTGTCCCGTCACAATCCGATGATTCGGGACGGCGCATCTTGGGGGCTGGAGGCCACACCGCAATGTCCGCAATGAAATCGGCCGTCGTCATCGGCCTCTCGGGCCTGTTGCTCGCCGGCTGCCAGTCCGGACCGAAACAGGGCTTCGGCCAGGTCGCCGGCGGCGTCACCGGCGCCCTCATCGGCAGCCAGTTCGGCAGCGGCGGCGGCAAGCTCGCCGCGACCGCGCTCGGCGCCGTCGTCGGTACGATGATCGGTGGCGAGATCGGCCGCCGCCTCGACGAGGCCGATCAGCGGGCCCTCTACGACGCCCAGTACAAGGCCCTCGAATACGGCAATCCCGGCACGCCGGTATCCTGGAAGAACCCGGACAGCGGCCATTATGGCGAGGTCGTCCCGGGTCCCGGCTACAAGGTCAACACCTACGACTGCCGCGATTACACCCACACGATCTACATCTCCGGCCAGCCCCAGGTGGCCCGCGGCACGGCCTGCCGGCAGCCGGACGGCACCTGGAAGCCGGTTTCGTAGGTCGGAGCCGTCACCCGGCGGCCGGCCTCGCGACACTATGCCTTTCGCGCGGGCCGGCTTTGGCCCTAAAGCAATGTCGGGGAAATCGGGAGCCGGTTTCCCCTCCGACGTTGCGTGAGTAAAAAGGCCTGCGGCCCGGGCAAGAAGCATGTTTCTGTGGATCGTCATGGCCGTCCTCTGCGCGGCCGCCTCCCTCTCGGTGCTCGTGCCGCTTTATCGCAGCGGCCGCCCGGACCGTTCCGCCAATGCCGGCGCCGCATCGATCTACAAGGACCAGCTCGGCGAGGTCGAACGCGATTTTGCCCGCGGCCTGATTGGCGAGCGCGAGGCCGAAGCCGCCCGCACCGAGATCGCCCGCCGCCTGATCAAGGCCAGCGACGCCGCCGGTGACGCTCGGCCTGCCAGCGAAGGCTGGCGCAAGGCCGCAATGGTGGTCGCCATCGTCGTCATGCCGCTTGCCGCGCTCATCCTCTACCTCGCCATCGGCAATCCGCTGATGCCCGACCAGCCCCTCGTCGCGCGCCTCGACAAACCGCCGGAGCAGCAGGACGTCGGCCAACTGATCGCCCGCGTCGAAGCCCATCTCGCGACCGATCCGGAATACGGCCGCGGCTGGGAACTGCTCGGCCCGGTCTATGCCCGGCTCGGCCGCTTCGACGATGCGGTCCGCGCCTTCGACAACGCGCTCCGGCTGCTCGGTTCCACCGCCGAGCGCGAGGCCAATCTCGGCGAGGCGATCACCCGCGCCCGCAGCAATGTCGTCACCGCCGAGGCCCGCGCCGCCTTCGAGCGGGCGCTGGCGCTCGATGCCACCGCCATCCGGCCGCGCTTCTATCTCGCCGTCGCCCTCGACCAGGACGGCAAGAAGGACGAGGCGATCGCCGCCTGGCGCGGCGTCATGGCCGGCGCCCCGGAAGGCGCCCCTTGGGCGGCGGCGGCGCGCGAGGCGCTGGCCCGCCTCGAAGGCACCCCGGCGCCCGGTCCGACCACGGAAGATGTCGCGGCCGCCCAGTCGATGTCCGCCGATGACCAGAAGACGATGATCGAAGGCATGGTCGCCTCGCTGGCGGCAAAGCTCGAGGCCGATCCCGCCGATGCCGAGGGTTGGGCGCGCCTCATCCGCTCCTATATGGTCCTCGAACGCCGGCCGGAGGCCGAAGCCGCGCTCGCCAAGGCGCGGACCGCCAAGGCCGGCGACACTGAAGGACTGGCAATGATCGAGACCGAGGCCCGCGCCCTGGGGCTGGTGCAATGACCCGCAAGCAGCGCCGCCTGACCCTGATCGGCATGGCCGGCGGCGTGCTCGCCGTCGCCGCCGGGCTGGTGCTTTATGCGCTCTCCGACCGCATCGTCTTCTTCAACTCGCCGAGCGACATCCACGCCAGCGCGCCGGCGCCCGGCCAGCGCATCCGCCTCGGCGGCCTCGTCGAGGAGGGCAGCCTCGTCAAGGGCGCCGACGGCAGCGTGAAATTCGCGGTCACCGACGGCGCCGAGACGGTCGCCGTCGCCTATCGCGGCATCCTCCCGGATCTCTTCCGCGAAGGGCAGGGCGTCGTCACCGAAGGCGTCCTCGAACCGGACGGCGCCTTCGCCGCCGACACCGTGCTCGCCAAGCATGACGAGAACTACATGCCGAGAGAGGTCGCCGACGCACTCAAGAAGCAGGGCGTCTGGCGGGAGGGCGAGGGCTCGCCGGCAACGGCGACGCCATGATCGCCGAGCTCGGCCATTTCGCTCTCGTCCTGGCGCTGGTCCTGGCGCTCGTCCAGTCGACCGTGCCTTTCATCGGGGCGCTGCGCGGCGACGCCCGCCTGACGGCTGTCGCGCCCTATGCCGCGACGACGCAATTCCTGCTCATCGGGCTTTCCTTCGCGGCGCTCATTCACGCCTATGTCGTCTCCGATTTCTCGATCCTCAACGTCGTCGAGAACTCGCATTCGGCGAAGCCGCTCCTCTACAAGATCACAGGCACCTGGGGGAACCATGAGGGCTCGATGCTCCTCTGGGTCCTTATCCTGGCGCTGTTCGGCGCGCTGGTCGCCGTCTTCGGCACCAACCTGCCGGACCGCCTGAAGGCGCTGGTCCTCTCGGTCCAGGCCTGGATCGCCTCCGCCTTCCTGCTCTTCGTCCTCTTCACCTCGAACCCGTTCCTGCGGCTCGGCCAGCCGCCCTTCGAGGGCGACGACCTCAACCCGGTCCTGCAGGACATCGGCCTCGCCATCCATCCGCCGCTTCTCTATCTCGGCTATGTCGGCTGCTCGATCTCCTTCGCCTTTGCCGTCGCCGCGCTGATCGACGGCCGCATCGATGCCGCCTGGGCGCGCTGGGTGCGGCCGTGGACGCTCGCCGCCTGGATGTTCCTGACGCTCGGCATCGCGATGGGCTCCTACTGGGCCTATTACGAGCTCGGCTGGGGCGGCTTCTGGTTCTGGGATCCGGTCGAGAACGCCTCGCTCATGCCCTGGCTCGCGACGACCGCGCTGCTCCACTCGGCGATCGTCATGGAGAAGCGCGATGCGCTGAAGATCTGGACGATCCTGCTGGCCATCCTCGCTTTCTCGCTGTCGCTGATCGGTACCTTCCTGGTTCGTTCCGGCGTGCTTACCTCGGTCCACGCCTTTGCCTCGGACCCGACGCGCGGCGTATTCATCCTCGTCATTCTCTGCGTCTTCATCGGCGGCGCGCTGGCGCTCTTCGCCTTCCGCGCCGGCGCGCTGGCGCCCGGCGGCATCTTCGCGCCGCTGAGCCGCGAGGGGGCGCTCGTCGTCAACAACATCTTCCTGACCGCGGCGGCCGCGACCGTGATCGTCGGCACGCTCTATCCGCTGGTGCTCGAAGCCGTCACCGGCGACCGCATCTCGGTCGGTGCGCCTTTCTATAATCTCACCTTCGCGCCGCTGGTCGTGCCGTTGCTGCTGCTGGTGCCCTTCGGGCCGATGCTCTCCTGGAAGCGCGGCGATATCGCCGCCGCCGCCGAGCGTCTGATGATCGCCTTCGGCGCCGCCTTGCTGGCCGGCATCCTCGCCGCGTTCCTCTCCGGCGGCGGCCCGATCCTGGCGCTTTTCGGCATCGCGCTGGGTGCCTGGCTGATTGCCGGCGCGCTCTCGGAATTCGCCGCGCGCATCAAGCTCGGCGCGGCGCCGCTTGCCGAGAGCCTCCGCCGTGCCGCCGGCCTGCCGCGCGCTGCCTTCGGGACGACATTCGCCCATGCCGGCGTCGGCGTGATGGTCATCGGCATCGTCGCCGCCACCGCCTGGCCGACCGAGACGATCCTCACCATGAAGCCCGGCGACACGGTGACGGTCGGCAGCCGCACCATCACCCTCGACGGCTTCCTGCCGCGCGCCGGCTCGAACTTCCGCGAGAACGCGGTCCGCTTCACGGTGCGCGAGGGCGGCGCGCCGGTCGCCGTCATGGAGCCGTCCAAGCGGCAATTCACGGCCCGGGCGATGGAGACGACCGAAGCCGCGATCAAGACCTTCGGCCTGTCGCAGCTCTACATCTCGCTGGGAGACATCGGCGAGGATGGCGCCACCACCGTCCGCATCTACTGGAAGCCGCTGGTGACGCTGATCTGGCTCGGCCCGATCATCATGGCGCTCGGCGGACTCGTCTCGCTCAGCGACCGGCGCCTGCGCATCGGCGCCCCGCGACCGGCGCGCCGTGTGGCCAGCGTGCCGGCGGAGTAGGGCGATGAAACCAGTCTCATCCACGGCGTGGCCTTCACCCTCCCCTGGAGGGGGAGGGTCGCTGACGCGCAAAGCGCGTCAGCGGGGTGGGGTGCTCTGCCTTTCAGCGATCGCCGAACTTCAAATTTGCCGCTTCTCACCCCACCCCGATCGGAACGCTGACGCGCACCGGCCCACCCTCCCCCTCCAGGGGAGGGTGGGCCGTCATTGGATGTTCGTCCGAAGTGGTCTGGCCCAACTCGCCGCGATCCTTGTCGTCATGCTCGCCCTCGGTGCCTCCGCCGCGCACGCCGTCCAGCCCGACGAAGTCCTGCCCGATCCGGCGCTCGAATCCCGCGCCCGCACGCTCTCGGCCGAACTCCGCTGCATGGTCTGCCAGAACCAGTCGATCGACGATTCCGACGCGCCGCTCGCCCGCGACCTCCGCCTCCTGCTCCGCGAGCGGATATCGGCCGGCGACAGCGACGCCCAGGTGATCGATTTTCTCGTCGCCCGCTACGGTGATTTCATTCTTCTGCGCCCGCCCGTTGCCTGGAACACGGCACTCCTCTGGCTCGCCCCGCCCGCCGTCCTGGTCATCGGCGGTTTCGTCGCTCTGGCATTGTTTCGCCGGCGAAGGATCGAGATGCCTGAGCCGCTGAGCGAGAATGAGAAGAACCGCCTCGCCGAAATCGTCGATCGGGGCGGGCAATAGAATTGCGCTATCACCCCGCCTTGTGAAAACCCCTGTTCGGTCTACTTATGACCGATGGCCCGCCAATACCGGCCCGAGAAGGCAATCAAAATGGCTCCGGCCGATCAGACCCAACCTGAGCAGTTGCTCGACACGCGCAATCTCGCCGACGCGCTGGAAAGCGACCGCTTCAAGCAGTTTCTCGACCACATGCCCTTCGGCGTCGCCGTCGCGGAACTGCGTCCGTCGGAACGCATCGTCTATGTGAATCTCGAGATGGAGCGCCTGGTCGGCCTGCCGTCGGCGGAGATCGAGGGCAAGCTTTGGGACGTCTTTCCGAAAAGCGAAAGCCTGACCGAGGGCGTCGCGCCGCTCAGCGAAGCCATTGTCGCCGTGGACGACTATGTCGGCGTCTTCAGCATCCCGCACGCCGACACCGAGACGACCGTCGACGCCTGGTCCAACATCATCATCGATGACGAAGGGACGCCGACCTTCCGTCTCGTCGCTCTCGCTACGACCGGCAAGATCGACTCCGAGCGCGAGATCAGGCTGCGCGAAAAAGACACGCTGCTCCGCGAGCTCCAGCATCGCGTGAAGAACAATCTCCAGATGATCACCGCCCTGATCCGGATGGAGGTCCGCAACCTGCCGGATGATGCGACAGCTGAGGTTTTTAACCGGCTCGCCGGGCGCATCGAATCCCTGGCGCTGCTCTACAGCTCGCTGTCCAACGAAGAGGGCAAGGATAGCGTCGATCTCGGCGTCTATATCAGCCAGGTCGCCTCGGCCGTCATCGCCGCGCACGCGCCGGAGGGCATCCGGCTCGACATGAAGGTCGACACCTGGCCGGCCTCGATCGACGTGGCGATGCCGACCGGCCTCGTCGTCAACGAGCTTCTGACGAATTCGCTCAAGCACGCCTTTGTCGGCCGCGACGGCGGCACGCTGACGCTCCGCAGCGTCGTCGAAGACGGTGGCTGCCGCATCACCGTCGCCGATGACGGCGTCGGCCTCAAGGAAGGCGATGTCTGGCCGAAGCCCGGCAAGCTCAGCTCGCTCATCGTCCGCTCGCTGAAGCAGAATGCCAATGCGGATCTGAAGGTCGAGACGGAGCCCGGCAAGGGCGTCCGCGTCACCATATTCTTCGCGAAAGCTGACGCAGCGCCGGGCGCGTAATCCTTATCGCGACCCCCGACGAGGAACTGCTTAGGCTGCCGCCTGATGGATGGTGTTCACGGAACTCTGGCGGGCTGCCTTGGCGCTGCGCTTGTGTGTCCAGGCCCTGACGATCTCGCGGACCAGGACTTTCAGCGCAATATCGTGCGACACGCTATGCAGCCGCATCGTCTTGGAGCCGAATTCGCCGGCGCTGACCTGCAACATGTCGCCTTCGATCGCGTAGAAGCCGGAGATCGCAAGGCCGCTGCAGTCGATTTCAAAAGCCGTCCATTCCATCGGGAAGCCTCCATGTTGCAGCGCAACAACGGGCGCCGGCCGGAATGGTTCCCCTGTGCCGGGTAATTGCGGAGGCGCCGTCGCCGACGCCTCCGCAGGACCGCTACTCGATCTTGACGATGCCTCCTTGACCAGCTTCGAATAGTTCTCGAGGTCGGACTTCACCAGCTTGGCGAAATCCTCGGGCGAGTTCTCGTAGGGCTTTATGCCCTGCTACTTCAGCGCGTTGAGGACCTGCGGCGACTTCGCGACCTTGTTCGCCGCCGCGTTGATCTTGGTAATGATCGCCTCCGGCGTGCCGGCCGGCGCCATCATGCCGAACCAGCCGACGGCGGTGTATGCGGGAAGCCCGGCCTCGGCGAAGGTCGGCACGTCGGGCAGCGACTCGACCCGCGAGTCGCCGCTGACGGCGAGCGCGATCACCTTGCCGGCGTCGATGACGCCCATCATGTTGCCGGCGAGCGGTCCGACATAGAATTGCACTTCGCCTGCCGCCGCCGCGACCGACGCGTTCGCCCCGCCATTATAGGGAATGTGCACCGTGTCTGCGGCGATGCCGGCATAGCTGACGAACATCGCTCCGGCGAAATGGCTGACCGTGCCGACGCCGCCCGACGAATAGTTGAGTTCGCCCGGCTTCGATTTCGCGAGCGCCACCAGTTCCTGGATCGATTTGACGCCGAGCTCGGCATTCATGACGAGGCAGTTGGAGACGTTGGCGAAATTGAAGATCGGCGCGAAATCCTTGATCGGATCGTAGGCGAGGTCCGGCTTGGTCAGCGGCGCGAAGGAATGCGACGAGTTCGAGCCGACCAGCAGCGTGTAGCCGTCGGGCTTGGACTCGGCGACGATCTGGCTGCCGATCACCGTGCCGCCGCCGTCGCGGTTCTCGATGACGACCTGCTGTCCGAGCTCCTGCGACAGCGGCCCCGCGAAGATCCTGGCGAGCGTGTCGTTGGTGCCGCCGGCCGCGTTCGGCGAGATCAGCGTGATCGGCTGCGTCGGATAATCCTGGGCCGCCGCCGCAGTCGTAACCAGCGCAGCCAGAGCGAAGGCGAATAGGCGTCTGTTCATCGTTCCTCCCGACATGTTTCTGACGACATCCTCGTTTGCGATGCTTGCCGCCAGATCACCACGATGCGCGTTCCGGAACAATGCCGCAGGGCGGGTCCTTGGCCGCAGGCTTAATGTATCGTGGCATGTTGAATCGGCCCCGTGGCCGCCGGATGACCCGACGCGATGACTCTTCTTGCCCAAAGCTTCTGGTGGCTCTTCCCGTTTGACAGGGAGCAGTTCGGCTTCGCGCGCCATGGCTTGTTCACCAGGGTGAAGGCGCGGCAGCATCGCCGGACCCGGCGCCGCCATCATGTCGGATTGCTCACCGGCGGCACGCGCTTCCCCAACATCATCGACCTGCATCTCTTCTGGCTGAACGAGAAGTCGACGGAAATCCGCTTCTCGCAGAATCCCGATCCAGCCTCGGTCGACGCCCTCTGGATCTACGCGCAGGACCCGCTGACGCCCGCCGCCCGCGCCGGGATAGACGGTATCGTTGCCGGCGCGCCGCCGGGGACGCGGATCATCAACCGCCCCGCTGCCTATGATTTCTTCCACCGCGGCGACGCCTTCGCGAGGCTGGCGGCGGCCGGCGTCCCGGTGCCCCGCTGGCAATTCGGCGCAGGCGACACGGGCCTCCCGGTCATGTGGAAAGGCCTCGGCACCCAGTTCAGCACCTTCGGTCCCGAGCCCTATGCCGGCGAGAAGGAGGGCCACGCGGCCTACGAGTTCATCGACACGCGCGGCGCGGATGGCCTCTACGGCAGGTACCGCGCCTTCTATCTGCTGGGCGAGGTTTTCCTCAGCTCGGCCTTCCGGTCGCGATCGCCGATCGTTCGCTACGACAATGCCGTAGCGATCGATCGCGACTGGCGCATGTCCGACGACCTTGTCCGCCACGTCAGGACGATTGCCGAAATCAGCGGCCTCGATTTCTTCGCCGCCGATTTCATCCGGCGCAACGACGAAGGCGCGCCGATCTTCACCGACATCAACGTCTTTCCGATGCTGAAGGACAAGGACCCCGTCCGCCGCCGCTTCGGCCATGGCCACGACTTCGACAATCTGCGTCCCGCGACCGGGCAGAGGACGCCCTGGCAGGTTCTCGAAGACGCCATCCTGTCGGCAGCGCCTCAGGGCTGAGGCCGGAAGATTTCCGTGGCCGTCGCAAGCGGACGCCGCAGGCTTTCGAGCGAGATGCCGTTGCGCAGCGCCAGCAGCACGCCCGCCGCCTCCAGATAGGTCTCGACCTCGATGACGTTATTCATCCGCATCTTCGCGTTGGTCACGTCGAGGATCGTCTCGTTCTCGCGGACCGCGATCAGCGGAATGCCGGCGAACTCCGCCGCGAGCGCCGGAATGCCGCCGAGACAGGATGCCGGCATCACCACCGCGCCGACATCGGCAAGCGTCAGGCAGCCCGGCGGCGGTGGGCCGCCGGCGATCTCGATCGGCCGCGGCGCGCGGGCAAGGCCCTTCAGCACGCTGAAATAATGCGGCGTCGAAATGAGCTCCGCTGCCGCCCGCGGGTTCGAGATGTCGGTCCGCTTGAGCTCCGTATAGAAGGGCAGGGGCGCATGCGCCGTCGGTATCCGGAAGATCTTCGAGATCAGGTGCGTGATGATCGCCTCGATGCCGCCGGAAGGGTTGGGCAGCCGGCCTTCCATGTGCCCGGCGAACATCTCCGCCGTCACGCCATGGATGACTGAGACGCCGCCGATCGCGTCGGCGCCTTCGCCGATGAGCAGTTCGACCGCCTCCAGGATCGCGTCCGGCTCGGCGACGGTGCCGACCGCGCAGCCTGCCGCCGACCATTCGATCTTGGCGCCGAGCTTGCGGTCGAGCATCGTATAGAGACGGCAGTCGATGCCTTTGACGGCCCGCGCCGCATTGAGCGTGTTGATCACCTGGTGCTTGAGCGAGGCGCCCGTCGGGTCGATGAAGGTGCCGATCCGGTTTGCCCGGCTTTCGCCGAGGCCGATATGGCCGAGCAGGAAATCGTCGAGGATCTTACCCTCCACATAGAGGACGTTCTCGGCCATTTCGTTGAGGTCGGAGGCATTGACGGCATTGGGGTTGGCGACCAGCCGGTCGACGGCCGCGCCCAGCAGATTGGTAACCGGGCCGGCATCGCCGGCATAACCGCCGAATTCGCAGCGCACGCCGGTCGGGATGACCTGGACCGCCACGAAGGCGGACGCCGTCGCCGGCTTCGGCCGCGGATCCAGCAGTTCGACGGTCGCAAAGGCCCCGGCATGGCGGTCGCCGGCGCCGAAATGCACGAGCGTCGCTTCGACGATGAAGCTGTCGGCGAGAACCTCGGTGATGCCGAGGCGGAGCGGATAGACGCCTTCCTGCAGGCTCGTGACAAGGCCGCTCTGGAGGTCCTCGAGCCAGGGGACGCCACCGTTTCGCTCGAACTCGAAACGGACATTGCTGATCTTCATGAGGGCGCTCGACTGCTTCGGGTGCGCGACATTACCGGAGTTTGATCGCCCCGCTACTGTCTGTGCCGCGAGGCGGCAGCGCCTTTACACCCGGCCGCCAAACATCGCTCCTGCGCAGGCCGGCGACCACCGCCAAGGAGGCCGCGGCCACGCCGCCGGATGTGGCTCAGCCCTTGACGGTCAGCGCCGCGGCGCGGTCGGCCTCGATGGTGAACATCTTGTCGAAGCCGCTGATGCGGAACACCTCGTCGACCGCCTTGCTCATGCCGGCCAGCGTCAGCGAAACGCCGGTGGCCTTGCTGCGCCGCGCTGCAAGGAGGAGGACGCGGAGGCCGGCGCTGGAGATGTAGTTCAGCGCGGCGAAGTCGATGAGCACCGGCGCGCCGGCATCGAAGAGCGGCAGCAGTGCCTCCTCGACGTCGCGCGCCGAACCGCTGTCGATGCGGCCGACCGGCGCGAATACCATGACCCCGTCCACGGCCTCCTTGCGGATTTCCACTCTTCTTCTCCTGTCGCCGGTTTCAGCAAATTTGATCGTTGTCCGCTAGGCGGCTGCCGTTGGCATGGCGACCGCGCAGAGCCTGTAGATGGCTTCCCGGCCGAATTTCTTCGGCAGGTCCAGCAAACCGACATACTCCACCCGGTAGGGCCGGTGATAGGGCGTGCCGAGCATTCGTGCTTCGTGTTCCAGCGCATCCATCTCGACCTGGAGAAGGGCGACGAAGGGTTGCGAGGCGTAGGCCTCGCCGGCCGCGGCGACCGCTTCGATGCGCGCGGCGCGATTGACATGATGACCGTAGATCATGCTTCGGCCGGTCAGCGGATGCAGCCCGACATAGACGGGGCCGGCATGGAGGGCGACGCGGAAGCGCGGCCGGTTCTTCAGGCCGAAGCGCGCCAGCTCGGTCGCCGCGATCCGGCCGACAAGCGCCGTGGCATAGTCTGCGAGGTCGAGCGCCGTCTCGGCCGCCGCATGCACCGCATCGCCCCAGGTGTTGATCAGGATCGGCGGCTTGGCCGCCGCCTCGACGTCCTGCTGCACCTCGGCCAGAAAATCCCAGAGCAGCGGCACCTGCTCGTCGCTCATCGAGCTGTAGGTCGCCATGTCGGCGAAGAAAATGGCGCGCACGACGAGCGGGCTGGTGCCGATGGCCAGCCGGCCGGCGGCAGGGATATCGGCTGCGTGTCCGCCGAAACCCAGCCCGTCGCGCAATGCGTCAAGGTCGATCAGCGAGAGCTGCTCCAGTTCGGGCCACTGGTCCATGAAGTCGGCCGGGCTGCCCGCCTCGGCCGGAGCCGCGGGGCTCCAGGCGAGCAGCAGGCGGGCGGTGCCGCCGATCCGCTCGGCATGGACGCGAGCCATGCCTTGCAGCATCTGGTTGTTGAATCGCTGCTGTATTTCGTCGCCGGCCAACTGTTCCTCGCAGCTCACCTCGACGCGCGTCGCAGCCGCTTGCACGGCGCGGAAGCGGGAAACCCAGTTTCCGCCGAATGGGGCGACATACTGCTCGACGAAGATTTCGATCGGGCAGGGAAGCACCAGGTGCAGTTCCCCGGAACGCACCAGGATCTCCTCGGCAAACAGCATCTCTGCGCCGGGCAGGGCCGAGGTATATCCGATGGCGACGTCGTGCTCGGCGAGCTGACGCCCGATTTCCGCCTGCAGCGCCGAGATCACGGCGGCGCCGTCGTCACCCGCGGTGTCCAGGCGCTCCGAGGCGCAAACCATGATCGCCGACCGTCTGGCGGCAATTTCGTTGCGATCCATGACTTCGAGCAGCGCCATAAGCCTTTGTTCCCCACGCGCTTCGAGGCTTCGCCGCAGCCGGAAGGCAGCGCCAACATTACCGAAGTTTAATTCCCCCGCTACTCGGCCGTAAGGTTGACGATCCCATATTGGTCTGGACCGGCAAGGCGCGATGTCTCTCGGACGCGCCGGCGGGAAGCCCTAAGCGAAATGGAGATCGCCATGACCGACAAGAATTCAGAACCGAGCGCGTCGAATACGAACCGGATTCGGTCGCGCGCGCTCCTCGGCACCGCCCTTGCTCTCGTTCTCGGCGCCGGCGTGGTTGGCGGCGCGGTGCTGCCCACCCAGACGCCGGCCTTTGCCGAAGCCGTCCAGGTCCAGGGCGTCCAGCCGATCAGCTTCGCCGATGTCGTCGACAAGGTCCGTCCCGCCGTGGTCAGCGTCCGCGTCAAGTCGGCCGCCCGCGAGGACGTCGCCTCGGAAGACGGCGAGTTCCCCGGCTTTGACATTCCCGAAGGCTCTCCGATGGAGAAGTTCTTCAAGCAGTTCCGTGATCCGCGCGGCAACGGTCCCGGCCGCGAGCGTCGCGGCACCGGTCCGTCGATGAGCCTCGGCTCGGGCTTCATCATTTCCGAGGACGGCTACGTCGTCACCAACGACCATGTCGTCAAGGAAGGCAAGACCATGACGGTCATCCTCGACGACGGCACCGAATACAACGCCAAGGTCATCGGCGTTGACGAGAAGACCGACCTTGCCCTCCTCAAGGTCGAGGCCGACCGCAAGTTCACCTACGTCAAGTTTGCCGAGGACAATGTCCGCGTCGGCGATTGGGTGGTGGCCGTCGGCAACCCCTTCGGTCTCGGTGGCACGGTCACGGCCGGCATCGTCTCGGCTAACGGCCGCCAGATCGGCGCCGGTCCCTATGACGACTTCATCCAGATCGACGCCGCCGTGAACCGCGGCAACTCGGGTGGCCCCGCCTTCAACTTCCGCGGCGAGGTCATCGGCATCAACACGGCGATCTTCTCGCCCTCGGGCGGCAATGTCGGCATCGCCTTCGCCATTCCCGCCCATATGGCTGAACGCGTCATCGCCGACCTCAAGGATCACGGCTCGGTCGTTCGCGGCTGGCTCGGCGTCCAGATTCAGCCGGTCACCCAGGACATCGCCGACAGCCTCCGCCTGACCGACGACAGCGGCGCCCTGGTGACGGAATCGCAAGCGATAGGCCCGGCGGCCAAGGCCGGCATCAAGACCGGTGACACCATCCTTGCCATCAACGGTGAGGCGGTGAAGGGGCCGCGCGAGCTCGCGCTGCTGATCGCCGACATCGAGCCGGGCACTTCGGTGAAGGTCACCTACTGGCGCGATGGCAAGAAGAGCGACATGGACGTCAAGCTCGGCACGCTGCCCGATCAGCAGGAGCAGGCCTCGGCCGAGCAGCCGTTGCCGCAGATCGAACCCTCGGCGCTCGAGGATTTCGGAATGTCGATCGCTCCGGCCGATGACAATGCCGGCGTCGTCATCACCGACGTCGACCCGAACGGCCAGGCCGCCGAGCGCGGCCTCCAGCCCGGTGACGTGATCCTCTCGGTCGGTGACACGACGGTGACCGATCCCGCCGCCGTCGAAAAGAAGATGGCCGATGCCAAGGCCGGCGGCCTGAAGGCGGTCCTCCTCCGCGTTCAGTCCGGCGAGCAGACGCGCTTCATCGCGCTGTCCTTCGCCCGGGCCTAGGCAAGCAATGCCAGGAAAAGTGGAAACCGGTTTTCCGTCCGGCATTGCGTGAAGAGATCGGGAGCGTGATCCCAAAGGGATCATGCTCTGCAGATCGGGGTCGGAAACCCTCGATCGTCGCCCCGAGGCTTCCAATCCCGTGGACGGCAGGCCCCAAAGCCTGCCGTCCTTTTTTATTGGCTGATTAAGTGGTTGCGCCTATCTATTCAGCCCCTGAGAGAGTCCCCATGCGTATCCTGCTGATCGAGGATGACAAGGAAGCCGCCGCCTATCTCCTGAAGGCGCTGAAGGAAGCCGGCCATGTGCCGGATCACGCGCTGGACGGCGAGGAGGGCGCGAGCCTGGCGGGCGAGGGCGGCTATGACGTCCTCGTCGTCGACCGCATGTTGCCGAAGCGCGACGGCCTGTCGATCATCGAGGAGCTGCGCGGCCGCGGCGACGATACGCCGGCCTTGATCCTCTCCGCCCTCGGCCAGGTCGACGACCGCGTCAAGGGCCTGCGTGCCGGCGGCGACGATTATCTCGGCAAGCCCTACGCTTTTTCCGAATTGCTGGCCCGCGTCGAGGCGCTCGGCCGCCGCCGCAAGCCGGGCGAGGGCGAGACCGTCTATCGCGTCGGCGATCTCCATCTCGACCGCCTCGGCCACACGGTCACGCGCGGCGGCCAGCCGGTGCCGCTGCAGCCGCGCGAATTCCGCCTCCTCGAATTCCTGATGAAAAATGCCGGGCAGGTGGTCACCCGCACCATGCTTCTCGAGAATGTCTGGGACTATCATTTCGATCCGCAGACCAACGTCATCGACGTCCACATCTCGCGGCTGCGCGCCAAGGTCGACAAGGGTTTCGGCGAACCGCTCCTGCACACGATCCGCGGCGCCGGATACATGATCCGTGACGGCGCTCGGTAAGGTCCTCCGCACGACGGCCTTCAAGCTGTCCGCGATCTATATCGTGGTCTTCTCGTTCTTTTCGGTCTTCTTCGTCCTCTACATCTCCTATACGGCCAACCAGCTTCTCGGCCAGCAGCTCCAGGCGACCATCGCCGCCGAGATCTATGGCCTCGCCGACCAGTACCGCTCGGGCGGGCTGCCCGGCATCGTCGACGCCATCGACCAGCGCAGCCACCAGCCGGGCGCCAGCCTCTACCTCATCACCGACGTCTCCGGCCGCATCCTGGCCGGCAATGTCTCGCGCGTCCCCGCGACGCTCCTCAACAGTTCCGGCGCCGCGCCGGTCACCGTTCCCTATGAGCGCATCGCCGGCGGCGGCACCAGCAATGTCGCGATGGTCCAGGTCATCCGCCTGCCCAACGGCTTCCGGATGCTGGTCGGCCGCGACATCGGCGAGCGCGAGCAGTTCCGCCGGATCATCGGCCGGGCGCTCGCCTGGGCGCTGGCGCTCATGATCGCGCTGGCGCTCATGAGCTGGTTCTTCGTCAGCCGCCGCGTCCTGAAGCGCATCGACTCGCTCTCCGCCACGAGCCGCCGCATCATGGCCGGCGACCTCTCGGGCCGGCTGGAGATGGCCGGTACCGGCGACGAGTTCGACCGCCTCGCCGAAAGCCTGAATGCCATGCTCGACCGCATCGAGCATCTCATGCAGGGCCTGAAGGATGTCTCCGACAACATCGCCCATGATCTGAAGACGCCGCTCACCCGCCTCCGCAACCGTGTCGAGGCAGCACTGGCGAGCCCGCCCAGCAACGACACCTACCGTGACGCGCTCCAGGCGACCATCGAGGAGTCCGACCAGCTCATCAAGACCTTCAACGCCCTCCTGATGATCGCCCGCATGGAAGCCGGCTCGCAGGACGGCGCCATGATTTCGGTCGAGGCCGGCGCCGTCGTCCGCGACGTCGCCGAGCTTTACGAGCCGGCCGCGGAGGAGAAGGGCGTGGCGCTCTCGGTCGACGCCCCCGAGCCAGTGACGCTCATCGCCAATCGCGAGCTTCTCGGCCAGGCGCTCGCCAACCTCATCGACAACGCGCTGAAATACTCGGCCGCGTCGGCGAGCGGTACGCCGAAAATTGTCCTCACCGCCAGACGCGACGGCCCGAGTCTCGTCCTCCAGGTCGCCGATAACGGTCCCGGCATTCCCGAGACCGACCGCGCCCGCGTGCTGGAACGCTTCGTCCGCCTGGAGGAGAGCCGCTCGCTGCCCGGCAGCGGCCTCGGCCTCAGCCTTGTCGCGGCCGTCGCAAGGCTGCACCATGGCGCCATCGAGCTCGGCGACGCAAAGCCGGGCCTTGTCGTCACCTTGCGTCTGCCAATCGACCAAGCCCGGACATGAATGCCGCCACTGTGAAGAAGAAGCCGGGCGCCCCGACGCTCGCCGCCGCCATCCGCACCTGCATGCCGCCGCCGTCGGCAGCGGAGGTGAAGTTGCGCCTCGCCGACCTTGGCCAGGCGGCAAAGGCTGCCGGCGAGGGCAAGGTTCTCTCAGCGCTCCTCAAGGCAAACGCGCCGCTCGGACCTTTCCTCGCCTCGGTCTCCTCCTATTCGCCCTTCCTGCGTTCATTGATGCTCGACGATCCGGCGCGGCTGGTCGTGCTTCTCGGCAGCGATCCCACGGCGCATCTCAAGAAGACGGTCGCGGCCATTGCGTCGCGCTGGAAGAAGGCCGACGAGGCGGAATTGATGAAGGCGCTTCGCCGCGGCCGCAGCGAGGTCGCGCTTCTTGTCGGCCTCGCCGATCTCGGCGGCCTCTGGGATGTCGTCCGGGTCACCGAGGCGCTGTCCGCCTTCGCCGATGCCGCCGTCGGCTCCGCCGTGCGTTTCCTGCTGCGTGCGGCGGGCGAGGCGGGCCAGATCGATATCCCCGATGCCGCCGCACCGGACAAGGACACCGGCTGGATCATCCTCGGCATGGGCAAGTTCGGCGCCCGCGAGCTTAATTATTCGAGCGATATCGACCTCATCGTCCTCTACGACCTGGAACGGGCCAGGCTCGCCGAAAGCCAGGAGCCGTCGCAGCTCTTCGTCCGCCTCACCAAGCGCCTCGTCCATCTCCTGCATGAGCACACCGAAGACGGCTACGTCTTCCGCACCGACCTCCGCCTCCGGCCCGATCCCGGCGCCACCAACATCGCCATGTCGACCGAGGCCGCACTCCAATATTACGAAAGCCTCGGCCAGAACTGGGAGCGCGCCGCGCTCATCAAGGCGCGGCCGGTGGCCGGCGATATCGCCGCCGGCGATGCGTTCCTGCGCGAGCTGATTCCCTATATCTGGCGGAAATATCTCGACTACGCCGCCATCGCCGACATCCATTCGATCAAGCGCCAGATCCACGATCACCGCGGCCATGAGACGATCGCGGTCGCCGGCCACAACATCAAGCTCGGCCGCGGCGGCATCCGCGAGGTCGAGTTCTTCGTCCAGACCCAGCAGCTGATCGCCGGCGGCCGCAACCCGTCGCTCCGTGGCCTGCGCACGCTCGACATGCTCTCGGCGCTCGTCGCGGCCGGCTGGATAGACCGCACCGCCGAAGCCGATCTGGCCCAGGCCTACAAGGATCTTCGCGCCATCGAGCATCGCCTCCAGATGATCGACGACGCCCAGACCCATACGCTGCCGGAGGAGGGCGACGACCTCGACATCGTCGCGCGCCTCTGCTGCTTCGCGGATGCCGGTGCTTTCGGCAAGGCGCTCCTGGCGACGCTCGATTCCGTCCAGAACCACTACGCCGTCCTCTTCGAGCGCGCCCCCTCGCTGGCGACGGTGCTGGGCAGCCTGTCCTTCACCGGCGACAGCGACGATCCCGAGACGCTGGCGACGCTGACCCGCCTCGGCTTCGTTCATCCCTCCGAGGTGACGCGCACCATCCGCGGCTGGCATTTCGGCCGCTACCCGTCGATGCGCTCGTCCGCGGCCCGCGAACGCCTCACCGAGATCACGCCGACGCTGCTCTCGGCGCTCGCCGGCACCGACAATGCCGACGCCGCCTTCGCCGCCTTCGACCGCTTCCTGGCGCGCACGCCGGCCGGCGTCCAGCTCTTCGCCATTCTCGGCTCGCATCCCGGCCTCATGTCGCTGCTCGCCACCGTCATGGGCACGGCGCCGCGCATGGCCGAGACGGTCATCAAGCATGTCCATGTCCTCGACGCCCTGATCGAGCCGGCCTTCTTCGGCTTCCTGCCCTCGCGCGACATGCTGGAGCAGCGGCTGGCCGCGACCTTCGCCGAGGCCAATTCCTATGAGGATGTCCTCGACCGCGCCCGCATCTTCGGCCAGGAGCAGTCCTTCCTCATCGGCGCCCGCGTGCTCGCCGGTACGGTCGGTCCGCGCCAGGCCGGCAACGCCTTCGCCGATCTCGCCGACGTGCTGGTCGCCGGGCTCCTCGCAAAGGTCCGCGAAGAGTTCGAGGCGACCCACGGCCGCATCGCCAAGGCGCAGATCGCACTCGTCGCCCTCGGCAAGCTCGGCGGCCGCGAGATGACCGCCGCCTCGGATCTCGACCTCATCCTGCTCTATGATTTCGACGAGAAGGCCACCGCCTCGACCGGCCCGCGGCCCTTACCCGGCGCGCAATATTTCGCAAGGCTGACGCAGCGGCTGGTCGCGGCGCTGTCGGCCCCCACCGCCGAGGGCACGCTCTACCAGGTCGATTTCCGCCTCCGCCCGTCAGGCAAGTCGGGCCCGCTCGCCACCCATATCGAGGCCTTCGCCACCTATCAGAAGAAGGAAGCATGGACCTGGGAGCATATGGCGCTGACGCGGGCCCGCCCGCTCGCCGGCGACAAGGCGCTGATGGCCCGCGCCGGCAAGCTGGTCGCCGCTATCGCCGCCAGCCCGCATGACCGCAAGAAGGTCGGCGCCGACATCCTTGAGATGCGCGCCATGGTCGAGGAGGCCAAGGGCGGCGAGGGCCATTGGGACCTCAAGCAGGCGCCCGGCGGCATGGTCGATATCGAATTCATCGCCCAGCATCTGCAACTCGTTCACGCTGCGAAGCACAAGGCGATCGCCTCGACCGAGACCGAGACAGTGCTCGCCGCCGCCGCCAAGGCGAGCCTCCTGCCGGCCCGCGAAGCCGACATCCTCCTGCCGGCCCTCTCCCTCTACCAGGCGCTCACCCAGATCCTCCGCCTCTGCGTCGACGGCCTCTTCAAGCCGGAAAAATCGCCGAAGGGCCTCCTCGATCTCCTCGCCCGCGCCGGCGAACTCCCCGACTTCCCCACCCTCGACCGCCACCTCCGCGACACGGAAGATGCGGTCCGCGCCAGCTTCGAGCGGGTGGTCGGGAAGGTGAAGGCCAAGTCCCCGTAACGGCGTCATTCCGGCGAAAGCCGGAATCCATTCCGTTTCTCAGCGCGTGATGATGCATCCAATGGACCCCGGCGTTCGCCGGGGTGACGGTCGTGGCAAAGGCAGTGCTAACTAACCGGCGCGCCGGTCATTCCACCGCTTCAGCGCCACCGCCGCCCAGATCGCCTCGACGACGCCAAACGGCCACGCGCCTTGCAGGAAGCCGTAGACCGAGGCCAGCGCACAGGCCCCGGCAAAGGCCGGCACATAGAGCGGATTGCGGTCTTCGAGCGCATAGAAAACCAGCATCGCGCCGACAGCGAAGAGTCCGAAAAACGTAAGCCCGTCGAAGCTCACGCGTCGCGGGCTTCCGTCCTGACCGGCGGCTCGATCGGCAGCCGCACCGAGACGATGGTGCCGACGCCCTCGCGCGAGCGGATGCGCATCGCGCCGCCATGCAGCCGGGTCAGCGAGGAGGTGATGGCAAGCCCGAGGCCGGAGCCGCTGTGGTTCTTGGTGAACTGGTTACCGACCTGCTCGAAGGGCCGGCCGAGCCGCTTCAGCGCCTCGCGCGGGATGCCGATGCCGGTATCCTTGACCGAGAAGATTACCGCGCTGCCGGTCGAATGCGCCCGGACCGTGATGCAGCCGCCGGCCGGCGTGAACTTCACGGCGTTGGAGAGGAGGTTGAGCATGATCTGCTTTAGCGCCCGCCGGTCGCCGCGCATCGAAAGCCCGTCCTCGACTTCCGTCTTCACCGCGATCTTCTGGGCCTCGGCCTGTGTCGAGACGATACGGATCGACTCGTCGAGGATGCCGTCCAGCACGATCGTTTCGGGATCGATCGCCATGCGCCCGGCCTCGATCCGCGACATGTCGAGGATGTCGTTGATGACGCCGAGGAGGTAGGTGCCGCTGTCGTGGATGTCCTTGCAATACTCGGAATATTTCGGCGAGCCGAGCGGCCCGAACAGGTTGGACTGCATGATCTCCGAGAAGCCGATGACGGCGTTGAGCGGCGTCCTGAGCTCATGGCTGATATTGGCGAGGAATTCCGACTTGGTCCGGTTGGCTTCCTCGGCCCGGTCTTTCTCCTCGGCATATTTCTCGGCGAGCTCGACCATCTGCTGCGCCTGCATTTCGAGCTTCTGGCGCGACTGGCGAAGGTCGGCGATGGTCGCCATCAGGCGGCGCTCGCCCTCGATCAGCCGGCCCTCATGCAGCTTGAGCTGGGTGATGTCGGTGCCCACCGAGACGAAGCCGCCATCCTTGGTGCGCCGCTCGTTGATCTGCAGCCAGCGGCCGTCCTCGAGCTGCAGCTCGAAGCTCCGGGCGCCCTCGCGGCCTTCGGCGAAGACCTGCGAGTGGACCAGCGGCTTGCGCCCGGCGTCGACCACATTGGCGTAGGCCGTGCCCGGCACCGCGGCGGCGTCGGGAATGCCGTGGAGCTGCTGGTATTTGGAATTGCACATCACCAGGCAATTGTCGGAGTCCCACAGCACGAAGGCTTCCGAGATCGTCTCGATGGCATCGCGCAGGCGAATGTCGGCGGTCTTGGAATGCTCGATCAGCCGCATCTGTTCGGTCACGTCGACGGCGATGCCGATCAGGCGCGGCTCGCCGCTGTCGCGGTCGACGAGCTCGGCCCGCGCCCGGAGCCAGATATAGCCGCCGCCGGAATGGCGCATGCGGAACATGCGGTCGACGGTCGCCTCGCCGGTCTCGAACAGGGATTCGGCGAGCGCCATCAGGTCGCCGTCCTCGGGATGGATCAGCCGCGCCACCTCGCCGAAGCCGATGAGGTCGTTGCGCGGCTCGAGCCCGACCAGCTCGAACATCGACTGTGACCAGAACATCCGGCCGCGGGCGAGGTCCCAGTCCCAGAGGCCAGAGCGGCCGCGCATCAGCGCCGTCTCGAAGCGCGCTTGCGTCTCGGCATAGATCTGGTCGGCCTCGTTGGCCCGCGTCGACTGGGCGAAATAGCCGTAGAGGATGACCAGCAGGATGGCGCTGGTGCCGATGAAGATGGTGACGTTCAGCGACACGTCGGCGCGCCAGTCGTTGAACACGAAGGCGGACGGTTCGATCACCGCGACGGCGCCGAGCGGCGCGTCGAGATGGTGGACGGCGGCGAAGGCGCGTGACGCGTCGGGCATGGCGATTTCGAGCACGCCGGCCCGCGCCCCGAAGGTCGTCAGCGGCTGCGCCTCGCCGATCAGGTAGGTGAGCGGCAGGCCTTCCTCTTCCATCGAGCGCGGCGCCGTCGCGACGACGGTGCCGTCCGGATCGGTGATGTAGATGCGACGGCCGTCGCTGGTGGCGCCCGGCGGCAGCGCGTCGGCGAGCGTGTTGAGGAGGTCCATGCGCGACAGCGGCTGGTGGCTGGGCGTCGCGTCGAGCGTCGCCGTCAGCACCGACGCGATCATGGTGATCATGTCGCGCGCTTCATGCTCGCGGTCGAGTTTGAGCTGGTAGAGCTCGACGAAGCGGGCGAGGCCGACGATCGACAGGAAGATGATGATGAGGATCGGAATGAGCCGCTTGAGCAGCGGTTCGGCCGCGAGCAGCTTCTGGTAGGCCGGCCGCGCGATCAGCCTTGCATGCCCGGAAACGGCCGGCCGCGACGCCGGGTAGAACCTGGCAAAAGGCAAATATCTAGCGCCCGACGGCTGAGCCGTCTCCACCCTCGCCATGCGAGGCCCCCTCGATTTTTCAAATTTGATACGGGAGACGCCACGCCCGAATCACTGCATTTGAATCGACCGGAATCCGCTTGTCCAGAGGCGTAAACGAATTATTTAC
The DNA here is from genome assembly GCA_945882315.1 of Bauldia litoralis. Taxonomy (GTDB): domain Bacteria; phylum Pseudomonadota; class Alphaproteobacteria; order Rhizobiales; family Kaistiaceae; genus CAMCWB01. The sequence goes on from CAMCWB010000016.1 coordinate 31,205, forward strand.
TATCTCACCGTCGTCGACATCCAGGACGTGATGCGCGGACGTTGGACCAGGGCGTTAGCCCATTCCGCTCGTCCCCGCTGAGAGCGGGGACCCAGGGGCGGCAAATTCAGGCCTTGCCAAGGGACTCTGGATTCCCGCGTGGCGCGGGAATGAGCGGAGTATGTGGGCCGTCTCCCGTCTGTGTCAGGCGAGCATGCGGCCCACGATATCGCGCAGGTCGGCCGACAGATCGGGCACGCCGGCGAGCCTCTTCAGCGCCGCTTCGGCAAGCGCACGGCGTGCCGGTTCGAGCGCCCGCCACGAGCGGAAGCTGACCAGCAGCCGCGACGCGGTCTGCGGATTGCGCGTGTCGAGATCCTTCACGAACTCGGCGAGGAAGCGGAAGCCTTCGCCGTCGGCGCGATTGAACTGGGTCTGGTTGCCGCTCGCGAAGGCGCCGACCAGGGCCCGGATGCGGTTCGGGTTCGAGAGCGAGAAGGACGGGTGCGCCAGCAGCGCCTTGACCCGGTCGAGCGTCTCCGGCGCCGGCACCGAGGCTTCGAGCGCCAGCCATTTGTCGAGCACCAGCGCGTCCTCGCGATAGCGGGCGTGGAACGCATCGAGCGCCGCGATCCGCTCCGGCAGCGCCGCGCCGACCAGGATCGAGAGCGCCGCCAGCCGGTCGGTCATGTTGTCGGCCTGCCGGAAGCGCGTCACGACGAGGTCGATCGCCGCCCGGTCGCGGTTGCCGACCATCAGGTCGAGCGCCGTATTGGCGAGAGTCCGCTTTCCGGCCGCCGCCGCATCGATGAAGAAGGGGCCGGTTGCCGACATCCGTTCGACGACGCCCTCAAGCCGTGCTCCGATACGGTCGGCAATCGCGGCCCGCAGGTTCTTCCGCGCCGCCGCGATCCGGTCGGGATCGACGTCGCGGCCGATCTCGCGGGCGATATCGGCTTCGCCCGGCAATTGCAGGACCTGTGCCCGCAGCGCCGGTTCGAGCGTCTCGTCATCGGCGACTTCGCCGAGCGCGTCGATGAAGGCGGTGCTCGGCTGGCCCGCGCTGCCGGCGGCCTGCGCCGCGGTCATGGCGAGGAGGTCGCGCGTCGCCATCATCTGCGCCGCCTGCCAGCGGTTGAACGGATCGGAATCGGCCCGCGCCAGGAAGAGGAGGTCGTCCTGCGACAGGTCGATCGACAGCCGCACCGGCGCCGAGAAGCCACGCAGCAGCGACGGCACCGGCCGCACCGAGACGCCCCGGAAGGTGATCGTCTGGCTGGCTTCGGTGAGGTGGATGACGCCGGCCTCGACGGCGGCGCCCTCGACCGAGTCCACGGCGAGGTCCTCGCCATTCGGTCCGACCAGGCCGAAGCGGAGCGGGATATGCATCGGCTTCTTGACCGGCTGGCCCGGCGTCGGCGGCACCGTCTGCGTCAGCGTCAGCGTGTAGGTCTTCTGGCGCGCGTCGTGCTGGCCCCTGGCGACGATTTCCGGCGTGCCTGATTGCGCATACCACAGGCTGAACTGGGTCAGGTCCTTGCCGGTCGCGTCGGTGAAGGCGGCGAGGAAATCCTCGATCGTCACGGCCTGTCCGTCATGCCGGTCGAAATAGAGGTCCATGCCTTTGCGGAAGCCGGCATCGCCAAGCACGATCTTCAGCATGCGGACGATCTCGGCGCCCTTCTCATAGACCGTCGGCGTGTAGAAATTGTTGATCTCGTGATAGATCTCCGGGCGGACCGGATGGGCGAGGGGGCCGGCATCCTCGGGGAACTGGCGTGCCTGGAGCGTGCGCACGTCGGCGATCCGCTTCACCGGCCGCGAGCGCATGTCGGACGAGAATTCCTGGTCGCGATAGACCGTCAGCCCTTCCTTCAGGCAGAGCTGGAACCAGTCGCGGCAGGTGATGCGGTTGCCGGTCCAATTGTGGAAATACTCATGCGCGATGACGCCTTCGACGAAGGAGAAATCGCCGTCGGTCGCAGTATCCGGATCGGCCAGCACGTATTTGTCGTTGAAGACGTTGAGGCCCTTGTTCTCCATCGCGCCCATGTTGAAGTCCGAGACGGCGACGATGACGAAGATGTCGAGGTCGTATTCGCGGCCGAAGGCGGTCTCGTCCCAGCGCATCGAGCGCTTCAGCGCTTCCATCGCGTAGCCGCAGCGGTCTTCCTTGCCGTGCTCGCAATAGATGCGGAGCGCGACGACGCGTCCCGACATCGTCGTGAAGCTGTCGTTGATGACGCCGAGATCGCCGGCGACCATCGCGAAGAGATAGGAGGGCTTCGGGAAGGGGTCGTGCCAGATCGCGAAATGGCGGCCATTCTGGAGGTCGCCGCGCTTTCCCGGATTGCCGTTGGCGAGCAGGATCGGCGCCTCGCTCTTCGCCGCTTCGACCCGCGTCGTATAGACCGCGAGCACGTCGGACCGGTCGAGGAAATAGGTGATCCGCCGGAAGCCTTCCGCCTCGCATTGCGTGCAGTAGGCGGCGCCGGTGCAATAGAGGCCCATCAGCTTGGTGTTCGCCGCCGGATTCATCTCGGTGACGATCTCGAGCGTGAAGGGCCCGTTCGGGACCTCGTGGACGGTCAGCAGCGCCGGTGTCGCGGAAAAGCGTTCCGGCGTCAGCCGCTTGCCGTTCAGCGCCACCGAGACCAGCCGCAGTTCGTCGCCGACCAGCGCCAGTGTCCGGAGGCCGCCGGTCGGCCGCATTGCCAGCCTTGCCGTCACCCGGGTCGTCGCGGGGTCGAGGCGGAAGTCGAGGTCGACGGTATCGATGGCGAAGTCGGGCGGGCGGTAGTCCGCAAGCCGCACGGGAACTGTCTCGTTCATTCTGGCTCCGATGGCGGCCGGAAGGCGCCGTTCCGCTCTAGAGTTTCTCTATTCGGTTTAGGCGGCGGGCGCCATGGCGGCGGGGGCGGGTTCCGGCAGGATCGCGCCGGGAATCGCGAGGGGATCGTATGTTCCCGGCTTCGCCCGCTTGATGTAGAGGACCAGTGTCGGGATGAAATAGAGCAGGATCGACAGCTTGATCGCCGCGATCCAGATCAATCCGATCGTCGCGAGGAGCACGAAGGCAATCGCGATCATGGCGACAATGAAGGCCGTCAGCAACAAGTTGACGATGTAGACGCGGATCGAATGGCCCTGGCGATAGTGGACCGGCTTGCCTGCCGCCGCGACGCGCCGGTGCAACTCGCGGAGGAACGCGACATAAGCCCTGCTCTGATCGGGGAAATCGTACATGCCCTGGTAGTCCAGATTGAAGAGTTCCGCCATGCCGCCTTCGCGGAAGATGATCTGGGCGCGATACCGGTTTGTGGCGGCTCGCGTCGGCTCATAGGCAAGACGGATTTCTGAAATGCCGTCATAGAAGACGCCGTCGAGCGCCTTGCCCTCTTCCTCCCAGGTCAGCGCGTCCCCGGTCAGCCGGTAGATGCGCCGGCTGACGAAGGCATTGGCGCGCAGCGAATAGACCGTCGGGTCCACCGACGCCGCCGCGCTCGCACTCTCTGCCATGCTTTCGATCCCCCGACCCGTCGCCGCAATCTATGCCGGCAAAGCACTTTCGCCAACGGCAACGGCGGGCGTCTTGGGTCCTCCCTCGCGAAGCGGGGGAGGGGGACCACGCGCAGCGTGGTGGAGGGGGCGACCACAAATTCCGAAGAGACCAAAACTGCGATAAGCTTGCCGTGTCGCCGCCCCATCCGTCGTCGCTTCGCGACGCCACCTCCCCCGTAAACGGGGGAGGACCAGGGCGGTGTATGCGGAGCAACATTTGACCACCGACGGCCCTAACGCCCCACCTCCCTTCGACGCCGACTACGCGCCGGATGACGCCGCGCTGGTCCGCCGGCTGCTGGCCGAGACCGAACTCACCCCCGCCGCCGAAGCCCGCATCGATCGCCGCGCCACCGCGGCAATCGCGGCGATCCGCGAGCATTCCGGCGCCATCGGCGGCCTCGAGGATTTTCTCCGCGAGTTCGGCCTCTCCACCCGCGAGGGCCTGGCGCTGATGGTGCTTGCCGAAGCGCTGCTCCGCGTCCCCGATGCCGCCACGCAGGACCGCCTGATCGAGGACAAGCTCCGCGGCGGCCGCTGGGAGGAGCACAGCGCCGAGGGCGAGACCTGGTTCGTCGCCGCCTCGATCTGGGCGCTCGGCCTGTCGAGCCGCATCGTCCAACCCGGCGAGACGCCGGACGGCATCCTCTCCGGCCTGGTCAAGCGCCTCGGCCAGCCCGCGGTCAGGACCGCGACGCGCCAGGCGATGATCGTGCTCGGCCATCATTTCGTTCTCGGCGAGACCATCGCCGAGGCGCTGAAGCGGGCCCGCGCGCTGGAACGGTGCGGCTTCCGCCATTCCTACGACATGCTCGGCGAGGGCGCCCGCACCACGGCCGACGCCCGCCGCTATTTCGATTCCTATGCCAAGGCGATCGAGGCGATCGGCGAAGCCGCCGGCAGCGATGCGCTGCCCAACCGTCCCGGCATCTCGGTGAAGCTCTCGGCGCTGCATCCGCGCTACGAGGCGGTCAACCGCGACCGCGTGCTGAAGGAGTTGCTGCCCTCGCTGGTCGATCTCGCCCGCCACGCCAAGGCGCATGACCTCAACTTCACCGTCGACGCCGAGGAGGCCGACCGGCTCGAATTGTCGCTGGACGTGATCGCCCGCGTCGCCGCCGATCCGTTCCTGGCCGGCTGGGATGGCTTCGGCCTCGCCATCCAGGCCTACCAGAAGCGCGCCGTCGCGGTCGTCGATTGGGTGACGGCACTCGCCGGCGCGCATCGCCGCCGCATGATGGTCCGCCTCGTCAAGGGCGCCTATTGGGATACCGAGATCAAGCGCGGCCAGGAGAGGGGCCTTGCCGGCTACCCGGTCTTCACCCGCAAGCCGGCGACCGACGTCTCCTATCTCGCCTGCGCCAGGCGGCTGCTTGCCGCCCGGCCGCAGATCTATCCGCAATTCGCCACGCACAACGCGCTGACGGTTGCGACCATCCTCGAAATGGCCGGCGGCCCGGACGGCTTCGAATTCCAGCGCCTGCACGGCATGGGCGAGGCGCTCTACGAGAAGATCGTCGCCGACGAGAAAATCGCCTGCCGAATCTATGCGCCCGTCGGCGGTTACCGCGATCTCCTCGCCTATCTCGTCAGGCGGCTTCTGGAGAATGGCGCCAACTCTTCCTTCGTCGCGACGGTTGGCGATCGCTCGGTGGCTATCGCCAGCCTGCTGCGCAAGCCGGCATCGTTCCTCGACGGCGGCAACCGTGCCCGCCACTCCCTCATTGCTTTGCCGGCTGACCTTTACCGGCCGTCGCGCCGCAATTCACCCGGCGTCGAATTCGGATTCGGGCGGGATTTGGCAGCACTCCGCAAAGGCATCGAATCCCAGGGCACCAAATTCATTACTGCGAAACCGATCACCGCGACGCCAAGCTTAGCCGGCGAAGGACATGATGTCGTCAATCCGGCGAACGGAAAGATCAGCATCGGCAAGGTCTTTGAGTCCTCCCTTGAATCGATTGATGAAGTGATGAAGGCCGGCCAGGCCGGCTTTGCCGAATGGTCGCGCCGGCCGGGGGCCGAGCGCGCCGATGCACTCGACCGGCTCTCCGATTTCCTCCAGTCCGAGCGCGACGCCCTCGTCGCGCTGCTTGCCCGCGAAGGCGGCAAGACTCTGAATGACGGCATCGCCGAGGTCCGCGAGACGATCGACTATTGCCGCTATTACGCGGCAGAGGCGCGCCGGCTCTTCGCCGAGGAGACCATGCCCGGCCCGACCGGCGAGCATAACGGGCTTGTCCGCCGCGGCCGCGGCGTCTTCCTCTGCATCTCGCCCTGGAATTTCCCGCTGGCGATCTTCCTCGGCCAGGTGACGGCGGCGCTCGCCGCCGGTAATGCCGTCGTCGCCAAGCCCGCCGAGCAGACACCGCTGATCGCCTTCAAGGCCTTCCAGCTCCTGCATCGCGCCGGTGTGCCGGCCGCCGCGGCGCAGCTCCTGCCCGGCGACGGCAAGGTCGGCGCGGCGCTCACCGCCCATCCGCTCGTCGCCGGCGTCGCTTTTACCGGCTCGACGGAGACCGCCAGGGCGATCAACCGCGCGCTCGCCGCCAAGGACGGGCCGATCGTTCCCTTCATCGCCGAGACCGGCGGCATCAACGCGATGATCGTCGATGCGACGGCGCTCCCCGAGCAGGTCACCGACGACGTCGTCCTCTCCGCCTTCCGCTCTACCGGCCAGCGCTGCTCGGCTTTACGGCTGCTCTGCCTCCAGGCCGATGTCGCCGACCGCATGCTGGCGATGATTGCTGGCGCCGCCGCCGAACTGAAGCTCGGCGACCCGCGCGATCCGGCGACTGATCTCGGCCCGGTCATCGACCGCGAGGCCAAGGACGCGCTGGGGGCGCATATCGCCGCGATGCGGACATCGGCGCGCATCGCCTATGCCGGCGAGGCGCCGAAGGAGGGCACGTTCGTCGCCCCGCACATCATCGAGCTCCGCGACCCATCCGAGCTGACCAGGGAGGTCTTCGGCCCGGTGCTGCATGTCGTCCGCTGGCGGGCCGGCGATCTCGACCGGCTCATCGAGAAAATCGCCGCCACCGGCTACGGCCTGACGCTCGGCATCCACAGCCGCATCGATGAGACGGCAAGCCGCATCATCACCCGCCTGCCGGTCGGCAACGTCTATGTGAACCGCTCCATGATCGGCGCCGTCGTCGGCACCCAGCCCTTTGGCGGCTCGGGCCTTTCCGGCACCGGCCCGAAGGCCGGCGGACCCGACTATCTGCGCCGCTTCGCCCTCGAGCAGACTGTCTCGATCAACACGGCGGCGGCCGGCGGCAACGCATCATTGATTGCGATGGACGACGATTGAGGGCAAATATCGGGTCCGCCCGTTCGGGCCGCCCGCTCAAGAAGAAGATCCCGGAGGATAATGTGAAGCGTTGCGCCATTCTCGACGACTACCAGAACGTCGCCCTGTCGCTTGGTGACTGGAAATCCCTGCCTGACGTCGAGACGAAGGTATTCAACGAATATCTGCCGACCCATGAGAAGCGGGTCGAGGCGCTGAAGGATTTCGACATCATCGTCGCCATGCGCGAGCGCACGCCCTTCGATGCGGCGTTGCTGAAAGCCCTGCCGAAGCTGAAGCTCCTGATTACGACCGGCCACTACAATTCCTCTTTCGACCTTGCCCAGGCGGAAGCGCAGGGCATCGCCACGAGCGGCACCGGCGGCGTCAACGGCGTCACCGCCGAGCTCGCATGGGCACTGATGCTGGCGCTGACGCGTTCGGTCTACGAAGAAGTCCGCGACTTCAAGGCGGGCGCCAAATGGCAGCCACGCGTCAGCCATGATGTCGGCGGCAAGCGGCTCGGCGTCATCGGCTTCGGCCGTCTCGGCAGCCGCGTCTCCAAGGTCGGCGTCGCCTTCGACATGGACGTCATCGCCTGGACGCCGAACCTAACGGAGGAGCGCGTCAAGGCCGTCGGAGCCAAGCTCGCCTCTTCGGTCGACGAGATCATGTCTACCTCCGACTACATCTCGATCCACATTCCAGGCAATGCAAAGACGCGCGGTCTGATCGGCAAGCGCGAAATTGGCCTGATGAAACCGACGGCCTTCATCGTCAACACGTCGCGCGGGCCGATCATCGACGAGGACGCGCTGGTCGAGGCGCTCGAGGGCAAGAAGATCGCCGGCGCCGCCGTCGACGTCTACGGGCAGGAGCCGCTCCCGGCTGACCATCGTCTCCGCAAGATCGATAACCTCATCGGCACGCCCCATATCGGTTATGTCACGGAAGAGAACTACAAGGTCTACTATCGCGACATCGTCGAGGACATCGCCGCCTGGCTGAAGGGGACACCGATCCGTCCGGTCGCCTCACGAAAATAGACGGCGTATAGCCATAGATTCGAGAGAATGAGCTGGAGGGTCCCTTGCTTCGCTGCGCCATTCTCGACGACTACCAGAACGTCGCCCTCTCGATCGCCGACTGGACCCCGCTCGTCGCGGCGGTCGAGGTCACGGCCTTCACCGAGCATCTGCCGACGCACGAGGCGCGCGTCGAGGCGCTGCGCGGTTTCGACATCATCGTCATTATGCGCGAGCGCACGCCCTTCGACGCCGCGCTGGTTCGGGCGTTGCCGAATCTTAAGCTCCTCGTCACCACCGGCCCGCGCAATTTCGCCATCGATCTCGCCGCCTGCGAGGCGCAGGGTGTCACCGTCTGCGGGACCGACAGCCTTGCCGGAACCACCGTTGACCTCGCCTGGGCCTTCATCCTCGCGCTCGCCCGCAACATTCCGGCGGAAGTGCAGGACTTCAGGGCAGGCGGCAAATGGCAGCCGCGCATCAGCCTCGATCTTGCCGGCCGCCAGCTCGGCGTGATCGGCTTCGGCCGACTCGGCGCCCGGGTCGCCCGCGTCGGCGTCGCACTCGGCATGGATGTCCTCGCCTATACGCCCAACCTCACCGACGAACGTGTCAAGGCGGAGGGTGTCAGGCGTGCCGCCTCGCTCGACGAGCTTCTCAAGACATCCGATTTCGTCACCATCCACATCGTCCTGAATGCCCAGACGAAGGGTCTGATCGGCGCTCGTGAACTGGCGCTGATGAAACCGACCGCCTATCTCGTCAACACGTCGCGCGGGCCGATCGTCGACGAGGGCGCGCTGGTCGATGCTCTTGAAGGCGAGCGCTTGGCTGGTGCGGCCCTCGATGTCTTCGATGTCGAGCCCGTTCCGGCGGATCATCGCTTGCGGCGCGTCGAGCGCCTGATCGCCACCCCGCATATCGGCTACGTCACGGACGGCACCTATCGCGTCTTCTTCCGTGACATTGTCGAGGACATCGCCGCGTGGTTGAAGGGCGCGCCGGTGCGCATGATGACGAAGCAGTAGCGAGGACGGATGACGGAGCGGGAGGCCTTAAAGCGCGCCATCGGCCAGGGCAGGGGAGAAGAACCCGCCGATCTGGTCGTGAAGAATGTCGGCGTCCTCGACATCCTCACCGGCGCCGTCACCCGCACCGACATCGCCATCTCCGGCGACAGCATCGTCGGCACCTATGAGACCTATTCCGGCAGGCAGGAGATCGACGGCAGCGGTCTCTTTGCCGTGCCGGGATTCATCGACACGCATTTCCATGTCGAATCCTCGCTGATCACCCCGCTCGAATTCGACCGTTGCGTGCTGCCGCATGGCGTCACGACGGCGATCTGCGATCCGCATGAGATCGCCAATGTGCTGGGCGTCGAGGGCATCCGCTATTTCCTCGAGTCCGCCGAGGAAACGATCATGGACCTCCGCGTCCAGCTTTCCTCCTGCGTCCCGGCGACCGAATTCGAGACCTCCGGCGCAACCCTGCTCGCCGCCGATCTCCTGCCCTTCCGCGATCATCCGAAGGTCATCGGCCTCGCCGAATTCATGAACTTCCCCGGCGTCCTCGCTTGCGCCCCGGAGGTTCTCGACAAGCTGTTGCCGTTCCAGGACGGCCATATCGACGGCCACGCGCCGTTGCTCCGCGGCCTCGATCTCAACGGCTATCTCGCCGCCCGCATCCGCACCGATCACGAGACGACCACCGCCGACGAAGCCCGCGAGAAACTCCGCAAGGGCATGACCATCCTCATCCGCGAGGGCTCGGTGTCGAAGGATTTGCATGCGCTGGCCAAGATCCTCGATGCCGATACGTCGAGCTTCCTCTGCCTCTGCACCGACGACCGCAACCCGCTCGAGATCGCCGAGGAGGGCCATCTCGACTACATGATCCGCACGCTGATCGGCCTCGGCCGGCCGCTGCACCATGTCTACCGCGCCGCCACCTGGTCGGCCGCCAACGCCTTCGGCCTCCGCGACCGCGGCATGATCGCCCTGGGCCGCCGCGCCGATATCGTGCTGGTCCGCGATCTCGCGGCCTGCTCGGTCGAAACCGTCATCTCGGCCGGCCGCATCGTCGACGACGCGCTCTTCGCCACGCGCCGCACGATCGCTCCGGTCGGCCTTTCGAGCATGAAGGCGCGGCCGGTGTCCGCGCGCGACTTCGTCATCCCCGGCGGTGCGGGCAAGGTGCCGGTCATCGGCGTCGTGCCGGGCCGCATCATCACGGAACGGAAGATGATGGCGGTGCCGTCCTCCAACAGCGAACGCCGCGCCGATCCTGCCGCCGACATCGCCAAGGTCGTCGTCGTCGAGCGCCACGGCAAGAACGGCAATATCGGCCGCGCCTTCGTCACCGGCTTCGGCCTCCAGCGCGGCGCAATCGCGTCGTCCGTCGGCCATGACAGCCACAACATCTGCGTCGTCGGCGTCGACGACGAGGACATGGCCGTCGCCGTCAACCGCCTGATCGAACTCGGCGGCGGCTTCGCCGTCGCCTCAGGCGGCACGGTGCGCGGCGAACTGGCGCTGCCGATCGCCGGCCTGATGAGCGACCAGCCCTTCGAGATCGTCCACGACCGCTTGTTGCCGCTCCGAGAGGCCGCCCGCGACCTCGGCTGCACGCTGAAAGAGCCCTTCCTCCAGGTCGCCTTCCTGCCGCTCCCGGTCATCCCCCGCCTGAAGATCACCGACCGCGGCCTCTTCGACGCGGATGCATTTGCATTGATCGACTTGTAGGGTCGGCAAAGGCCGAAGGCCGTGCCCACGCGGATACTGACGCATGGTCTCCCCCACACTCCGCTCATTCCCGCGAAAGCGGGAACCCAGGGTCACAGGCCCGGCGTCGATTGCCGCTCTGGATCCCCGCTTTGCGCGGGGATGAGCGGACCGGGCGCGCGATGGTGGTCCAACCTCTGAGAGACGGGAACGCGCCGGCAGCACTCTCGTTCACCCCTTGCGCGGCGCGAACGGACTCGGCGCCTTGACCGGCTCTTGCGCCTTCATCGGCTCCTGCGCCTTCATCGGCTCCTGCACTGGCACTGGCACCGGCGTCGCCACCGCCGTACGCGGCGCCGGCTTCTGCCGTTCCGCGACCAGCGCGGCGATCTCGGCGGCGCGCTGCTTGAAGGTGTCTTCGAGGTCGAACACCGCGCCGCGCGGCTTCTCCGGGGCGTATTTCGACCGCACCGTCGCGACCGGTTGCGTCGGTGTCGGCTGCGGCACTGGCGGCTGCGGCGACGCGGCGATCGGCGCTTGGCCCGCCACCGGCAGGAAATGGATGCGCGATGGCGTCGGCGGCGCAGCGGCCCCGGCCACGTTCGCAGTCTTTGCCGCCTCCTCCTCCTCGAATTGCGAATCCTCGAGATAGGCGAGATTGGGCACGGTCCGCCGCTTCGGCGCCTCGTCCTCGGCCGGCCGTTGGCCGCCGCCGAGCAGCAGGAAGATCGACAGCGCCAGGAATCCGAGCGAGATGGTGATCGGCAGGGCTTCCGGGCCGAGCAGGTCGATGAGGTAGCCGACCGGCGCCGAGCCGATGATGCAGCCGGACGCATAGGACATCGCGAAGCCGGTCGAGACGATCGCCAGCCTCTGGTTGCGGAAGTCCTGGCCGATCAGGACGATGCCCAGCGTATAGATGCCGGCGACCGTGCCGCCGGCGAAGAAGAGCACCGGCACCATCAGGAAATAACTGTTCATCGAGAAGGGCAGCAGCACGCATGTCAGCGTCGCGACGATGACGCAGACATTCAGCGTCAGATGGCGGCCGTAGCGATCGGCCATCCAGCCGAGCCCGGCCACCAGCACCGCCTCGCCGAGCGAGAAGATCGCCACCAGCCCCGCCGCGCCGGCATCGTCGAAGCCATGTGCCAGGCCGTAGAGCGGCAGCAGGCTCTGGAAGGCGGTCTCGCCGATGCCGCAGAGGAACGCCGCCGCGACCAGCGGGCCGGCGAGGATCATCGCGAGCTTCAGGCCATGCGTGTTGGCGTGCTCTTCCTCCTCCTCGACCTTGTCCGGCGAGCGGATCGACAGCGCCACCAGCGTGCCGATGGCGAGCGGCAGCATGGCGACGGCGAGCGGGATCGGCCCGAGGACGCCGACGCCGCCCAGCACCACCGGCCCGAGGAACTGGCAGGCGGCGTAGAGCGTCCCCGAGGCACCGATGATGCGGCCGCGATTGCGGTCGTCGACGACGCCGTTCAGCCAGATCTCGGTCGTCGTCCACAGCGCCGCGAAGCAGGTCCCCATCAGGAAGCGGGCGAGGAACCAGGTGGTCAGGTTGTCGGCCACCATGATCGCCGCGAAGCACAGCAGCGACACAGCGAACATCGTCGCCACGACATATTTCAGCCCGAAGCGGTCGATCAGGCGGGGCAGGAACGGCCCGACGAACAGGATGCCGGCATTGGCGACCGAGGCGTTCAGCCCGATCAGCCAGTTGGCGAGTTCGCGCTTCTCCAGCGCCAGCGAGAAGAACGGATAGCTGTAGCCGTAGATGAAGGCCTCGGCGCCGATCAGGACGAGCACGCCGGCGACCCGCCAGAGGCGGGAGCGGACCGCCTGCCGGCGCGAAACTTTTTTACGCGATGCTTTCATGAACTCTGCCCGGCACGCCTGGAGCGCGCCGTCATCTTGAACGGTTTCGACCGATTATACCGGCAAATTCCGGCCGCGGCCCTCGTTCTGACGCCGCAATGCGCGGCGCCGCCGGCAAGCCTAGAACTGATAGAGGTCTTCCGGCACGCCTTCGACGGTGAAAACCGCGGTGCCGCCCGACTGCCCGTCGCGGCCGGGGGTATATTCCTCGCCCTCGAACAGCGTCGCCATCCACTTCTCGCAAAGGCGGGAAGCGTAGACGACCGGCATTTCGTGGAAATAAGGGCATTTCTCCAGTTCCGCGAAGACCGGGTCGTTATGCGGCGCGATCCAGCGCTTGCGGTCCTCGCTGAGATGGACACCCCGGCTCGGCTCCACGGCCACCCGGCTGTAGCTGGTGATCGTGTTGATCGACATGTTCTGCCAGACGGTCACGCATTTGCGGAAGAGCATCTCGACGTCGTCGCGGCTCTCGAGTTCGTGCGGGGCGCAGCCTCAGGCGCGGATCGACTGGTCGCGTACCAGCATGGCGAAAGCGAAGGCGTCGGAGGTCGTGTTCACCGCCGTGAAGGGGGCGGAGAGCGACGGATCGTAGAGCTTGTCGCGCGGATTGGCCTGATGCCGGCAGAAGGCGACCGAGAAGAACTCGTAGGTCGCCTGCCGGCCCGTGACCGGGCAGGGGAGGTCGATCGGGATGCAGACCGTGCCGCCGTCGATGACGGCGACCGAACTGTCGGCGAAGCCCGCCTCGCGCATCGCGTCGCCGAGCAGCAGCAACTCGTCCTCGGCGTTCTTGCAGCGCGACTCGTCATGGACGTAAAGCGCCAGGAAGCCGGTCTTCTTGTATTCGGCGACTTCGCGCCGGAATTGCTCGACCGCTTCCGAGAAGTCCGCCCCGTTCCTGAAACGCGAGACAAAATAACGTCCGAGCTTGAACTCGCGCTTGCCGGCCGAACACATCAGGCCACGCTCCAGCCACTCGTCGAAGACTTCGGGAGCGAGCGTATGGAACGGACATCTGGCCGGAGGGACTTCCGCAGACACCGCCCTGGTTGCAATGTCGGCGTATGTCATTGATGCCTCCTCAGACACAAACTTTTACGCATGGAACCGCCGCGCCCCCGTTAAAGCCGGCCGCTTAACCCGATGTCAACCATAAGAAGCCCGGAAGCCGGCGATGTTACTCGCAATTTTAGCTAAATTGCGTGTTTAATCTAAGCGTTAACTATAATCGCAAGTTATGGGAAGCCGCCGTGCGGGAAAGGGGCGTGACCAGTCTGTTCGTCGGGGAAATCGTGCCGACAACGCGCGGTTGCGGATTTCGGGTTCCAAGGCTGTGATGCAAACCGGAGGCCGGGCCGGATTTCCCTGTAAGGACAAGGTCGTACACTCATCCGTCGCCTTTTATGCAAATTCAATCAGGATGTTAAGCGTCTGGAAATTCTTGCCTGTCATGACTGCTGATGGACAAGCATGCCAAGGGCGGCTGAATGGCATACCCCATTGCCAAGCGAATAACGCTTAACCTGATTGCCGAGATCATCGTCGCGGTCGTGACGGTAATGCTTGCGATTGGCTGGATGGCCAGCAAGCAGAACCAGCAGGGCGAGCAGACGACGCGGACCATGGTCGTCGGCGGCATCGAGGCGATGCAGGAGACGGTCAAGGCCTTCGCCAACGACTATGCGTGGTGGGAGCCCGGCTATGACGGCTACGTCGCTGGCGACGCGGCCTGGATCAACGAGAATTTCGGCTCGGGCATCGTCGACACGCAGGTCACCGACCTCCTGGCGATCATCTCCCCCAAGGGAAAGCTCGAATATTCCTGGGCGATCGACAATGACCATGGCACTCCGCAGGAGATCTTCGCGCCCTCGGTCATCGAGAACATCCAGGAAATGATGCGCGACGTGCCGGTCGCCAACGAGGCCCGGACCGGCTATCTGCGCGTCGGCAACGACATTCTCCTCCTCGCCGTGGCGCGCCTGACGCCGGTGTCGCGCGCCGCCGAGGTCGATCGTTCGATCCTTCCCTATATCGTCCAGTCGATCTATCTGAACCAGACGCGACTGTCGGAGCTTGGCGGCGCTTTCCTCATCGACGATCTGCATCTCGCAGTCCTCGATGAAGGGCAGGCGTCCGTGCCGGGATCGCCGCTGATCGAGGACATGGACGGAAACGTCATCGGCGCCTTCGAATGGACGCCGCCGCGTTCCGGCTATGCGGTGCTGCGCCGCGTCATGCCGCCGGTCTCCGAGGCCCTGGCGCTCTTCGGCGTCTTCGCGCTCGCTGCCGCCTACCGCATCCGGCGCCTGGCGATGCAGCTCGCCTCGAGCGAAGCCAAGGCCTCGACCGCGGCCCGCACCGACAGCCTCACCGGCCTCATGAACCGCGACCGCTTCACCCAGATCATCGAGTCGGAGGCCTATCGCGAGCTTTGCGCCGCCGGGCAGCTCGCGATGATCTTCGTCGACGTCAACGGCTTCAAGGCGGTCAACGATTCGATCGGCCATCACGGCGGCGACGAGATGGTCAGGGCGCTGGCCGACCGGCTCGCCTCGGCCCTGCCCAGCGATACCGTCTTCGCCCGCATCGGCGGCGACGAATTTGCCGTCGCCGTGGTCGGGCCGCTGGCGCGCGAAATGGTCGCCGGCGCAGCCGCCGCGCTGGTCCACTCGATCGACAAGCCCTTCACAATCCACGGCTTCGAGTTCCATGTGACGGCTTCGGTCGGCTACGCCGTCGGCGGGCCGAACATCCAGCCCGAGGAGCTTCTCCGCCGCGCCGACATCGCCATGTACCAGGCCAAGAATTCGGCCGAGCGCGACGCCATCGCCTATCACGCGACGATGGAGACCGGCGCGCTCGAGAAGAAGCAGATCGAGAAGGCGCTCCGCAAGGGCATCGAAGAAAACGAATTGTCGGTCGTCTACCAGCCGGTCGTCCGCGCCGGCGATCTGTCACTGGTGTCGCTCGAGGCGCTGGTGCGCTGGACGTCGCCGCAGCTCGGCAGCGTCTCGCCGGCCGTCTTCATTCCGGTCGCCGAGGATGCCGGCCTCATCCACGACATCGGCCGCTTCGTCGTCCGCCAGGTTTGCCGGGATTTCATCCGCTGGCCGAACCTCGCGGTCGCCATCAACATCTCGCCGGTCCAGCTCCGCGATCCCAACTTCGTCGAGGAGCTGCGTCTCCTGGTCGAAGAGCACGGCATCAGGCCGGGCCAACTGGAGCTGGAGCTGACCGAAGGCATCCTGGTCAACAACCCGGCCATCGCCAAGCGCAAGCTCGAAGCTCTGAAGGCGCTGGGCTTCGGCCTGTCGATCGACGATTTCGGCACCGGCTTCTCCTCGATCGGCTATCTCCGCCAGTTCCCCTTCGACAAGCTCAAGATCGACCGCTCCTTCGTCCGCGAGATCGGCATCAGCCCGACCGCCAACGCGCTCATCCAGGCGCTTGTCTCGCTCGGCGATGCGCTCGACCTCGCCGTCACCGCCGAGGGCATCGAGAACAAGGACCAGCTCAGCCTTCTCCGCGTGATCCAGTGCGAACTGATCCAGGGTTTCTACATCAGCAAGCCGATTTCGGCCGCCGAGATGACCGACTTCATCCAGCGCAACGCGCGTGAAGAGGTCAATCCGCTGGCGCCGCCGCGCCGCGGCGCGTTGCGCGTCGCCACCGGCATAACGGGCTGATCCGCCATGGTCGATCTCACCGCTGAAACCGTCGGGCAGGGCAGGGACCGCTTCCAGATGATGAGAAACCCGCTTGCCGGGCACATCACCCTCCAGGCGGCGATCCGCATCCTGATGACCGTCGTCACGGTCGTTCTCGCGACGCTCTGGATGGCCCACAAACAGAATGAGCAGGCGCAGAAGGCGACGCTGACCATGGTCGGCGGCGGTCTTGATGCCTGGGAAGATCACGTCAAGGCCTTCACCCGCGACTATGCCCTGTGGGACGCGGGCTACGACGCCTATGTCGCCGGCGACAAGACCTGGCTCTACGAGAATATCGGCGCCGGCATCACCGAGACCGAGGTTGCCGATATCATCGTCATGTTCGGCCAGGACGGAAAGATCACCTACGAGTCGGTCAGGGAAGAGCTGAACGCCGTTCCTTCCCAGATCTTCACGCCCGAAGTCGTCGGCCAGATCCAGGATCTCGCCAAGGACATCAACGTCGCCGACGGCGAGCAGCGGTCCGGCTACCTGCGCTCCGGCAACGACGTGCTGATGATCGCCGTCGCCCATATCACGCCGATATCGCGGCTCGCCGAGTTCGATACGACGACGCTCCCCTACATGGTCCTCGGTCTCTACCTCAATCGCGATCGCCTCGACGACCTTGGCCAGAAATTCCTCATCGACGATTTGCATCTGGAACTCGGCGCACCCGCCCGCGAGATCGTCGAAGCCGGCTTCTCGGTCATCTCGAACATGAGCGGCCAACCGATCGGCGCCATGACCTGGAGCCCGCCGACGCCCGGCTTCGCCGTGCTCCGCAACGTCTTCCTGCCGCTCACCGGCGGCATCCTCCTGTCCTGCCTCTTCGCCATCGGCACGGCTTTCCGGACGCGCAGCATCGCCGCCAAGCTCGCCGCCAACGAGGCCGCCGCCGTTACCGCCGCCCGCCGCGACAACCTCACCGGCCTCATAAACCGCTACGGCTTCAACGAGGCCCTCGACTCGCCCGAGTTCAGGGAGGCAAGCGAGGCCGGCGAGCTCGGCATGATCTATATCGACATCAACGGCTTCAAGGCGGTCAACGATTCGATCGGCCACCATGGCGGCGACGAGCTCGTGAAGCTGGTTGCGACGCGCCTCAAGGCGACGCTGCCGCCCGGCACTGCCTTTGCCCGCATCGGCGGCGACGAGTTTGCCGCCGCGCTGCTCGGCAAGAATTCCAACGAGACCGCCTCCGGCTCGGCCGCCGCCATGGTCCACGCCTTCGACGAGCCCTTCACCGTCGCCGGCTTTGAATTCCACGCCACCGCCGCCGTCGGCTACGCGGTTTCCGGCGGCCAGCGCCTGTCGCCGCCCGAACTGCTCTGCCGCGCCGACCTTGCCATGTATCTCGCCAAGAACGTCGCCGAGCGCGAAGCGCTCGTCTATCACCCGACGATGGAGACCGGCGCGCTCGAGAAGAAGCAGGTCGAGGCGGCGCTGCGCCGCGCCGTCGAGGCGGAAGAGATCAAGGTCTTCTACCAGCCGGTCGTGCGCGCCACCGACATGGCCGTCGTCGGCCTCGAGGCGCTGGTGCGCTGGAATTCGAAGGAGTTCGGCAACGTCTCGCCGGCCCTCTTTATCCCGGTAGCCGAGGATACCGGTCTCATCGACGATATCGGCCGCTTCGTCATGCGCCAGGCCTGCATCGACATCGCCCGCTGGCCCGGTCTCAAGATCGCCATCAACGTCTCGCCGGTACAGCTTCGCGATCCGAACTTCGCCGCCGACATGACGGCGATCGTCCAGCGCCACGGCCTGAGCCCGCACCAGTTCGAGCTCGAGCTGACCGAGGGCATCCTGGTCAACAACCCGACCATCGCCAAGCGCCGCCTCGCCACGCTCAAGGAGCTCGGCTTCATCCTGTCGCTCGACGATTTCGGCACCGGCTTCTCCTCGATCGGCTACCTCCGCCAGTTCCCCTTCGATATCCTGAAGGTCGATCGCTCCTTCGTCCGCGACATCGGCTTGAATGCCACGGCCAACGCGCTTATCCAGTCTCTTGTCTCGCTCGGCGACGCCATGAACCTGTCGGTCATCGCCGAGGGCATCGAGAACGAGGACCAGTTGAAGCTGCTGCGCCTCGTCCAGTGCGAATATGTGCAGGGCTTCCTGATCAGCCGTCCGGTGCCGGCGACTGAAATCGATGCGCTTCTGGCGACGCTGAACGACAAGCGTCAGGTCAGGATCGGCGGCGGCTCGATCGTCGAGCAGGTCATTCCGGCCGCGGCTCGAGGCTGACGGACCGGCGCGATCGGAAGAGGTCTCGGGGCGCCCGCCTTGAGCGCTGATGAAAAGGCGGGATCGCAGGAGAGACGGATCCGTTGATGCTGAACTCGACATCCCCTGCCGTCCGCTTCGGCCTCCGCATCGCCCTGCCGGCGCTGCTGGTGCTCGCCGGCACGATCGTCACCGTCCTCGTCTCGCTCAACCAGATGGCCGGCGTCGTCAACCGGACCGAGAGCGCGCTCACGCACCGCTCGGCCGAGGCCGCGATCCAGACCGTGCTGAGGCGGCGCGGCCAGGTGCATCGCGACTATGCCGAATGGGACGATGCCACCCGCCGTCTCTACGGCGTCGTCGACCCGGATTTCGTGCGGGAAACCTTCCACAGCGCCAGCGCCACGCAATCCTTCTTCGATACCGCCTATGTGCTCGACGAGGCGGGGAGGACCGTGGTCGCCGTCCGCCGCGGCGAGGCGATCGATGTGCCGGTGGAAGAGGCCTTCAGCCCGGCCATCCGCACCCTGATGCAGGGCCTCGCCGACAATGGCCGCACCTATGAGGTCCGCACCGGCTTCGTCGCCGGCGCCTGGGGCCTTGCCGCCGTATCGGTCGGGCCGATCGTGCCGGCCTCCGTCGATTTTCCGAACCCGCCGGCGCGCTCGCGCTATCTGGTTTTCGGCAGGGCTTTCGCCGGCACGGCCGCCGATTTCCTGGCGCAGGAATATCTGATCGACGGGCTGCGCATCGTGCCACCGTCCGAGGCGCCCGACGACCATCTCGAGATCGTCGACCCGGAAGACAAAATCCTCGCGGCGCTCACCTGGTCACCGGGCCAACTCGGCAGCCAGGCCCAGGCCCATATCGGTCCCGCCGTCCACCTCATGCTCGGCCTGATCGTCGTCATCGTCGCGTCGCTGGTCCTGTTTGCGATGCGCGGGCTGGATCGCATCCGCAAGGGCGAGAACAGCGCCCGCCACGCCGCCGGCCATGACGCCCTGACGAGCCTTCCGAACCGCGGCGCGCTCCTCAACGGCCTCGACGCGAGAATCCGGGCCGTCCGCGACGGCAACCCGGCCTGGCTGATCTTTCTCGATCTCGACGGCTTCAAGGAGGTCAATGATTCTTACGGCCATGCCGTCGGCGACCGCCTGCTTCGCAACGTCGCCGCCGGCCTGCGCTCGGTCGTCGTCGACCGGATGGTGGCGCGCGTCGGCGGCGACGAATTCGCCATTCTCTCGCGGCCCGGCGAGTCCGTCGATGCCGCGAGCGACATCGGCCGCCTCCTGATCCGCTATTTTTCGCAGCCCTTCGATATCGACGGACGCACCATCTTCATCGGCACGAGCATCGGCATTGCCGCGGTCGAGACGCCGTCGGAGACTGCCGACGAGATTCTGCGCCGTGCCGATACCGCCATGTACCAGGCGAAGGAGCAGGGCCGGAACCGGATCTTCGTCTATGATCCTTCGCTCGACGCCAAGCGCCAGGAGCGCATCGACATCGCCGCCGATCTCGGCCGGGCGCTGCGCGCCGGCGAACTCGAAATCGCCTATCAGCCGATCTTCGATGCCGAGCAGAGCGATATCGTCGGCGCCGAGGCGCTGGTCCGCTGGACCCGGAACGGCAAGGAAGTCGTTCCCGCCCGCATCTTCATCCCGATCGCCGAGGAGACCGGGCTGATCGACGATCTCGGCGCCTGGGTCCTCCGCCAGGCCTGCCGCGACGCCCGCGCCTGGTCCGGCATCTATATCGCCGTCAATGTGTCCCCAGCCCAGCTTCGCAACCCGAGTTTCGAGATCCTCGTCCAGCGCGTCCTCGCCGAGACGGGCCTGCAGCCCAAGCGCCTCGAATTGGAAGTCACCGAGACCTACCTCATCTCCAATCCGGTCCAGGCCGGCCATTCGATCAACGCCATCCGCAATCTCGGCGTCTCGATCGTGCTCGACGATTTCGGCACCGGCTATTCGAGCATCGGCTATCTGCGCAGCTTCGCCTTCGACAAGATGAAGCTCGACCGCTCGCTGCTCGCCGGCATCGCTTCAGACCAGCACGCCCAGCGTTTCCTTCAGGCGACCGTGGCGATGGCCGACTCGCTCGGCATCGGCATCGTCGCCGAAGGCGTCGAGAACGAGAATGAAGCGATGCTTCTGCGGATCGCCGGCTGCCGCGAGTTCCAAGGCTACCATTTCGGTGCCCCGGCTCCGGCCGCCGAACTGTCGCGCCGGCTCGACGCGCAGTCGGAGAGGGGCGGACGCCCCTCGACCGTGCGCGCCTGAGCGGCCTTATTCCGGCACTTTCCGCAGGTCGACGACGCGCTTCGCCTTGATCGAGCGCTCCTGATCGTAGATCGCGCCGCGCGCCGCGAATTCGACGTCGGGCCGCAGCGACACCGCCGCACGGACCCGCTTCGTGATTTCCTCCCGCAGCGCCGTATCCGACCACTTGCCGCGCAGCGGCGAGGCCTCGTCGAACTCGATCCTGACGAAAAGCTGGTCCATGGCGCCCGGATGGTCTTCGCGCTGGAAGACGAGCTGGAATTCGCCCATGCCTTCCAGTGCCGAGAGCGTGTCGATGATCACGTCGGTGTTGACCAGCATGCCGCGGCACTTGACGAGATTGCCGACCCGCCGCGGCGTCCGCACGACCCGCTCGCCGGGCCGGCCGCAATGCGGGCAGGGCTCCCGCGACAGCGTCACCACGTCGCCGACGAGATAGCGGAGAAGCACCGTGCCGCGCCGGTGGAGATGGGTGATCGCCAGCATCCCTTCCTCGCCGTCGGGGCGCGGCTTGCCGGTCTCCGGGTCGACGACTTCCAGGTAATAGAGGTCGGGCACGATATTCTGCACCGGCGAATCCTCGGTGCATTGCACGAGCCCGCCCTGCATCTCGGTGAAGGCGTAGCGCGCCTGGATCTTGATCGGCCCGGCGCCCATTGCGGTGAGCTGCTCCTGCATCTCCTTGCGCAGCGCCGCCGAGACCGGCTCGCCGGAGGTCAGGATCATCCGCACGGCCGAGAAATCGGCGTTGCGCCGGCGGCCCTCGTCGAGGAAGCGGCGCAGGAAGCTCGGCACGCCCCACAGCACCGTCGGCTTCAGGCCGGCGCTCTTCTCCAGCGCCTCGGCGAGCGAGTTGCGCACCTTGAACTCGGAATTGGCCGAGCCGGTGAGGCCATGCACCACCGGCAATCCGGCGATCATCGTCGAGCGCATGACGCTGAGAAACGCGCCGGTCGGAAAGCCCGCCATCGGATAGAGGTTCGCCACCCGGTCGGTCGGCAGGAAGCCTTCCGCCTCGTTGCAGCGCCGCGCCTGGTCGAGGATGGCGTAGCAGTCATGCGTCGTGTTGTAGAAAGGCGAGGGCCGGCCGCTGGTCGTCCCGGTCGTATAGGCGATGTCCCAGAGGACGCGCTCCTCGACGCTGAAATCCTCGGGTAGGTCGTCGGCCCGCAGCCGGAACGCATCCGGATCGGCGATATAGTCGTTCTTGCCCGTCGTCGGCAGGAGCGCGATGTCCTCGACCGACCGGATTGCCCCGACATCGACGCCATGCTCCCGGAATTTCGCCCGGTAGAAGGGATGGGCGGCGGCAACCGCCTGCAACGTCCGCTGCAAGCGCCGTGATCTGATCGCGTCGAGTGTTTCGGTCATGTGTCCGGCTGATATTTCGAAATGGCGGGAGCCAAGGTTCGATATGGGCCACGCCGCGGCGAGTCAAGAAACTCAACGCGCGCCGCAGCCTAATCCTCCCCCGCCTGCGGGGGAGGACGACCGCCGCTAGGCGGTGGTAGGGGCGGCGGCTTTCGCGGGCCTCCTAAAACACCACCTTCAGCAGCGAGAAATCGTCCGGCAATGGACCGGCGCCGTTCAGCGACTTGATCCAGGCCAGCACCGCCTTCAAATCGTCGCCGTTGGGCGCCGCCAGGAAATCGACGAATTCGGAGAAGGGGAGCATCTCGCCGCCCGGCTTCTCGACCTCGAAAGTGCCGTCGCTCAAGAGCAGCAGCCGGTCGCCCGGCTCGACCGTGAAGGAGCTGCAGCGATACTTGACGCCCGGGAAGGTGCCGAGCGCGATGCCGCCGGTCTCGAGCCGGTGCGCCTCGGCGGGCTCGCCAGCCGCACCCCTGAGCAGGATCGACGGCGGATGGCCGGCGCTCGAATAGACGAGGTTGCCGGTCGAGCGCTCATAAACCGCGTACCAGATGGTGAAATACATGTTGTTCTGCCTTTCCATCGGAAAGGCATCGTTGAGCGCCGAAAGCACCGCCCCCGGGTCGCGGAAGTCGGTGTTGGCGAGCGCCGTGGAGCGCAGCACGTTGATTACCGTCACCGACAGCAGCGCCGCGCCGACGCCGTGCCCGCAGACATCGAGGAGGTAGAGGGCGATATGGTCGTCGTCGATCTCGTGATGGCCGAAGGAATCGCCGCCGAGCTCGGTCGACGGGATCAGCAGCCACTCGGTTGCCGGGCCCGCGTCCCGCGGCTCCGGCAGGATGGACATGATGTAGGAGGCGGCTTCGGCGATCTCCTGGTTCAGCCGGTTCTGCGTCTGCTGGAGCAGCGTGTTGGCCTCGGAGAGCTGGTCTTCGACGGCCTCGCCATGGTCGATCGTCGCGCTGTAGAGCAGGGAAAGGTCTTCATTCTCGGCCTTCAGCCGCTCGATCTCCGCCCGCGCCTCGTCGAGCGCCTGGCGCAGGTTCTCCGGTGCGGGAGCGGCCGCCGGGTCGAGGGCAACAACCGGTTCGCTTGGCGTCATGGTCGAGGGCGTCCGTCTTGGTGTCTGAGGCCTTGGTGATAGTGACTGGCCGGGTTCCGCGCAAGGTAAGGGCGGCGGCCGTCCCGTGTCACGAGACTGTCACTGGACTCGCCCTAATCGCAGCGTTCAGTTTTCGGCAAGGCCGTTATGACATAGCTAGCTGCTGGCGGGACAAGCAGCGCAATATCGATTAAAAGTTCGCCTGAGTCTGGCTGACTTTTCAAAGAATGCGGGGGCATGCACGCACAATCCCATCCGGGCGCCGGCGAGCCTGAATTCAAGGCTCTGCTGGAAATCGCCATCCAGGCCGATGTATTTGCATCGAATTGGGAGCATTGCGACCGGATCGCAAGCTATGTGGCGCGCATGGTCAGCCACAACCGCACCGACTCGCTGCTCTATCTGAACCTGTTTTCCTCGGCCCTGAACGAGCTTCTCGAGACGGCCTTCCGCGCCCATCGCGGCGAAGGCGAGCTCGCCTGCAAGGTGCTGCGCGCCGGGCCGATCGACCGCGTCGAGCTGACCATCCCGAGCGATGCCGCCATTGCGAGCTTCTATCGCGATGCCGTCGACACTGCCCAGCGCCCCGACGCGGCCGAGAGCTACATGGCGGCCCTCTTCGCCGAAGGCCCGGTCGACCGCCGCATCGGCCTGCTCGAGCTTGCCGTCGACTACCGCGCCAAATTTTCTGTTCGCGAGGCCGGCCGCTCCAGCGTCCGGCTCGTCGCCGACCTCGCGCTCGACGAAGCGTGATCCACCAGAGCGAAACGCCGTCATGTCCTTCACCGTCCGCTACGACGACAACAACCAGGAGCTCCAGCTCGCCGGCTCGATGAGCCCGCAGGCTTCGGGCGATCTCGGCGATTTCCGCAACGAGTTCCTGCGCGCCGTCGGGCTGGTCGACGGCACCCTCTATGTCAACGTCAAGAAGCTCGTCCGCTTCAACAACGTCGCCTTCCACGAGATGGCCCGGCTCGTTGCCGGCGCCAGCCGCGACAAGCCGCAGCTGCGCATCGCCGTCGTCACCTCGAGCGTCGTCGGCTGGTCGGCGCGGAAATTCCGCGCGCTCACCCGCCTCAGCCCGAATATCTCGGTCGAGGATTACGACACCCAGTTCTATCCCGGCCAGGACGTGCTCGAGGATGGCGGCTTCATCCCGATCCTGCGCACCCAGACCCGCATGACCTGGCGCCACGAGCGCGAGATCCTGCCGCGTCACGGCCTGCGCGCCGGCATGGCCGTCGCCGACATCTGCTGCGGCATCGGCGATTTCGCGGTGCTCGTCTCGAAGGAATTCAAGCCTTCGCGGCTGCTCGCCGTCGATCACGCCAAGCCCAGCCTCGCCTATGCGAGACAGGTGGCGAGTGATTTCGGCGTCAAGGGCATCGAATATGCCTATGGCGACGCCGCCTCGCTCTTGATCGAGGACAACCAGTTCGATTTCGTCACCTGCCGCCACTCGCTGCAGATCTTCAACAAGCCCGAGCTGATCCTCAAGGAGCTCTTCCGCATCTGCAAGCCGGGCGGCCGCGTCTACGTCACCAACGAGAAGAACTCGCATTGCCTGGGCGAGCCGCGCGCCGAGAGCATCCAGTGGACCTACACCGAGGTCGCGAAGCTCTTCGCCCATTTCGACATGGACGTCGAGCTCGGGCCCAAGAGCCGCCGCTATCTGCTCGACGCCGGCTTCGATGAGATCGCGATGGAATCCTTCATGGTCACCAGTCTCGACGGTGATCCGCAGGATTTCGCCGACATCATCCAGGCCTGGGAGGATGTCTATGCCGGCAAGATGTCGGTCGAGCGCGGCGACGACGCGGCCTTCAACAAGCGCTTCCGCCAGGGTTTCCAGGACCACATCTTCGCGGCGCTGCATCCGCGCGGCTATGCCGGCTGGCCGATCTGGGTCGCCTCGGGGCGCAAGCCGGCATGAGCCTCGGCGCCGTCTCGTTCCTGCGCCGGGAAGGCCTGTGGCCGAAAAGCTTCCGCGCGAAATTCGTGCTTCTCGTCGGCGCCGCGGTCGTCTTCGATCTTCTTCTTTCCGGCGGCTTCGCACTCTGGAACGTCAACCGTCTGTCGGACGATGCGACGGCCCGCATCGAGCGCGGCCTTACCGACGCCAATGAGGAATATATCCGCAACTACCTCGAGACCACGGCGCTGCGCGCCAATCTCGTCCTCGACCGCGTCCATTCCAACGTAAGCGCGCTGGCGCTGTCGATGCAGCGTCTCATCGATCACCCGGAATCTCGCGACGCGATCGGCACGGCCGTCCAACCGGACTCCTATTTCAACCAGCCTCTGGTTTTCGATCCGGCCGCTAAATGGGCGCAGAACCCGCCGGGTTCCCCTTCGGTGGTCAGCGTCTGGGGCTATCTCCTCGGCCCCGACGGCAAGCCCTTGCCCGAGGTCCAGCGCGACGTCGACGACAGCGCCGTCTTCAACGTCTTCGCTAACAGCCTGATGGAGTCGGGAGCGAGCAAGCTTCAGATGTATTATGTCGGCCCGAAAGAGCGGCCGATCATGCGCACGACCCCCTACACCGATCAGGCGCAGACCTTCGACAAGCTCTATCCCGGCCACAACGAGGCGAATTTCTGGGATTTCTTCTTTCCCGGCGTCTATGAGGACTGGGGCAACTGGATCAAGTTTCCGCAGCTCCGCCAGGTGCCGAACGACATCACCATGACGGCGCCCTATACGGACGCGATCACCGGCCAGCTCATCGTCTCCTTCTTCAATCCGCTGTGGAGCGCCGACCGCAAGAGCGTCGCCGGCATGGTCGGCGCCGATGTCAGCCTTGCCCAGCTCGCCGAGATCGTCGAGGGCGTCAAGGTCGCCGAGACCGGCTTCGGCTTCCTGACCATGTCGAACGCCAATGTGCTGGCCGTGACGCCGTCCGGTGAGGCGGCGCTCGGCCTCCGCTCGGCAGCAGCCGGCGGCAGCGGCGTCACGGGCCTCGACCGGTCGCTCCGGCGGAGCTCGCAACCGGCCATCCAGGCGTTGCCGCTCCCGGAGAATGACGAGACGATCATGCGCGATATCGTCCTCGAAAAGGATGGCAAGGCCGTTCCTCAGATCGTCGCACTGCATCGCCTGGCGCCTGCGAATCTTTGGAATCCCGGCAAGCGCACGGTCGCCGAATATTTGACGCTCGGCTTTGTCATCCCGACCGACGAGATCTACGCCTCGCTCTACGCCACCCAGGCCGAGATCGGCGCGGCGGCGAAGCGCACGATCACCTACCAGGCCGGCATCCTCGTCTTCAGTCTCCTGCTCGTGCTCGCCGCGGTCTTCGGCATCTCCAAGCGTATCACCGCCGGCCTCAGCCAGCTTGCCACGGCCGCCCGCAGGCTCCGCGACAAGGATTATTCCGTCCGCGTCACCATGCCCGTCGACGACGAGGTCGGCGAGGTCGGCGCCGCCTTCAACGGCATGGCCGAGGAGATCCGCTACCACACCGAGAATCTCCAGCATCTCGTTGACGACCGCACCAAGGATCTCGCCAAGGCGAATGCCGAGATCCTGACGCTCAACGACAAGCTCAAGACCGAGAATGTCCGCCTCGGCGCCGAGCTCGACGTCGCCCGCCGCATCCAGTTGATGGTCCTGCCGCGGGAAGGGGAGCTTCTCGCCATTCCGCGCCTCGACATCGCCACCCATATGGAGCCGGCCGACGAGATCGGCGGCGATTATTATGACGTGCTGCAATCCGGTGACCGCACCAAGATCGGCATCGGCGACGTCACCGGCCACGGGCTGGAGAGCGGCGTCCTGATGCTCATGGTCCAGTCGGTGGCGCGCGGCCTCCAGGAGCAGGGCGAGAATGACCCGAAGACCTTCCTGACCGTCCTCAACAGCGCCATCTACAAGAATGTCGAGCGCACCGAGGTCGGCAAGCATCTGACGCTGGCCTTCATCGACTACCAGGACAATCGCGTCGTCCTCTCCGGCCAGCACGAGGAAGTGCTGATTATCCGCAAGGACGGCGCCGTCGAGCGCATCGACACCGTCGACCTCGGTTTCCCGGTCGGCCTCGAGCCCGATATCTCGGCCTTCGTCGATACGCGCGACCTGCCTTTCGCCTCCGACGACGTGATGATCCTCCACACCGACGGCGTCACCGAGGCGGAAAGCCCGGACGGCGAGCTGTTCGGCTTCGACCGCCTCTGCGAAAGTGCGTCCCGCCACCGTCACGGTAAGGCGGAGGCGATCAAGTCGGGTATCATCGGCGATCTGATGAGCCATATCGGTACGCAGAAGATTCATGACGACATCACCCTCGTGGTCCTGAGGCATATATGACGAAGAGCTACGGCGAGCCGCGCCCGTCTTCTTTCGAAGCCACGACCCGGCTGACCCTGTTCGACGGGCCGCTGGAGCTCGGCTGGGTCCATGCCAGCGCCACGGCCGATTTCCTCGGCACCTTCTTCGCCGATCTCGGCGCCCGCGCCGGCCTCGACGGCAACGACGCCCGCCACGGCATTTCCTATCTGGTCAACGAGCTGGTGGAGAATGCCGTCAAGTTCCGCGCCGCCGATGCCGGCGATGTCGTGCTAGAGACGCGCCTCGACGGCCCGGCCTTCGAACTGGTGCTGACCAACATTTCGGCCGCGGAGACCGCGGCACGCTTCCAGGGGATCATCGAGGAGATCGTGTCGCGCGATCCCGGCGAGCTCCTGATCGAGCGGATCGAGGCGAACGCCGCCGACGACTCCTCGACGGGGTCGTCGCTCGGTATCCTGACGCTGATGAATGATTACGGCGTCCGGCTGAATTGGACGTTCCAACCCGATGCCGGGGGCACGCTTGTCCGTGTCGAGACTTATGCGGCGCTTCCGCTCTCGGAAAAGCGCGCCTAGAGCAATGTCAGGAAAAGTGGAAGCCGGTTTTCCGTCCGACATTGCGCAAAATCAAGTTTGAATAGCCAAAGGTGACCGCCGTGGAAATCAAGACCAGCGAATACCGTGTCTGGACCGAGGATTCGGTCATCTATTACGAAGGCTCGATGCGCCTGTCTGGCACCGAGGCCTACGCCCCGATCCAGAAGCTGATGGACGACGTTCTCGCCGCCAAACCGCCGCGCATCACGCTCGATCTCACCGGGCTGGAATTCCTCAACAGCTCGGGCATCAACCTCCTCGCCAAGTTCACCATCGAGATCCGCAAGAAACCGGAAGTCGGCGTCTCCGTAAAAGGCTCGACCCGCATCCCGTGGCAGTCGAAGTCGCTCCCCAACCTCAAGAAGCTCCACCCGGCCCTGGAACTCGTCATCGCCTGAGGCGGCGGAATACGCTGCGCTATTCCGCCTTGCGAACCCAGCCCCGCGACAGCCGCCTCTTCACTGTCGTACCCCGGAATGATCTCGGCGATCCCGGC
>CAMCWB010000017.1 GCA_945882315.1 Bauldia litoralis
CACCTACCAGAAGGGCATCCGAATCAAGAAAGCCGAGATGAAGCTTCTCGACATCGTGGGCGACGCGTTCCATCCCGACTGGAACTATGCGATCAAGCCCCGTATCCCCAAAGAACCGTAGCGGTTATCGCTGCGAGTGTCCTTAGCAGACATTCCACGCGCATCAGGCGCGCCATCAGGACCATGTCGTTTGTGGCGCCATGCTTCTTTTCAAGTGTGGCCACCATCTCGTCCGCGAAACGTATCGATTCTGCGGTGCGGTGGAGGCGCTCGAGAAGGCGGACATACATAGCGCTCACGTCGAGCCAGGCATTTTCCGGCAACTTCGCTTCCACGACCTTGCGATATGCCACCTCCGTTTCGGCGAGCGCCGCCTTGTAGCGGCCCTCGCTGAAGCGAAGCTGGGCGCGCAGCAACAGCATCGTGGCCATGGAATCGGCGGCGCCCGGTCCGCTGCGCTCGAGATCGACAAGGCCGAGGGCGACTTCCTTTTCCATCTCGGCATAGCGCCCGGTCTCTTGCGCGGCGCGCGCCCGGAAGACCCGGGCCAGCCCGCGCATCGACGATGCCTGCGGATTGGTGCCGGTCAGCCGGAGGGACATCTCGATCGCCGCATCCGCCTTCTGGTGATGGCCCGCATAGCGGAAGATCGCGGCGCTTGCGTCGATGGCCTGGGCAAGGACGGGCTCGGGCACGCCCGCTTCGGCGGCGCGGCCAAGGATTCCCTCGGCCAGGGTCGCGGCCTCGCCCTTGCGGTCCTGCGCGAGCCGGACCTCGGCCAGGGCGAAGGCGACATTGAGGTAAGGGCCGGGATCGGATGCGCGCCGAAGCAGCGGAAGCTTGTCGAAGACCTTGTCGGCCTCGGGGTCGCCGAGCGCGAGCAGGCTCTCGCCGAGCTTGGCGAGGACCACGCCTGCATCGGGAGAGGTCGCCTGGCCCTGGCGCTCGAAGGCCGCGAAAACCTCCCTGAGGATCGGCACCGCCTCGCGATGATTGCCTGCCGCCTGTGCCGTCGTTCCGCGAGCGAAAAGGCCGGCCAGGCCGTCACCTTGCGCGGCCGTATCCCGGATGCCTGCGGCGAGGATCAGGACAAGGGCAAGGAAGCGAAGAAGGGATATGACCTGCCTCATGCGGCCGCGGGTTCACTCGTCGGGAGGTCCACATAGTCCGAAGGCGCGTGACGGCTGGCAAGTGAAAACGGCAGTCACGAAGGGGCGCTTTCAAAGCGCCACCGGGCAGCTAAACTGCCGGAAACCGGGATTCCTTTCCGGTGCCGTCGAGGCGACGGTGAAAAATCAGATCGCGAGGGGGAGATATGCCGGTCAGGTCGGGTGCGCAGACGCTTGTCGAAAGCCTTGTCGAGGAAGGGGTCCGGACCCTCTTCGGTATCCCCGGCGTCGATACGCTGAGCGTCTATGACGCCTTCCTCGACCACCCGGAAATCAAGGCGATCAACGTCCGCCACGAGCAGTCGGCGGTGTTCATGGCGGACGGCTTCAATCGCGCCAGCGGCGAGGTCGGCGTCGCGCTGACCAGCGGCGGGCCGGGTGCGCTCAACACGCTGACCGCCATGTCGACCGCCAACAATGACAGTTCGGCCGTCCTGCATGTGTTGAACGACAATCCGGCGGCGGTGCGGCGTAAGGGCAGGGGTTATTTCCACGACGTTGCCGACCAGTTCGGCATCTTCCGCCCGGTCTGCGATTTCGCCTGCCAGGCCAGCCTGCCCGCCGAAATTCCCGGCGCCATCCATTCGGCGATGTATGCGCTGCGCTCGCGGCGGCCGCGTCCGGCCCTGGTCGAGATCGCCGGCGACGCCTTCAGGCTCGAAACGGACGCCGCGATCCTGCCGCGCGCCAAATCCGAGCGCCGCCAGCCCGACAAGGCCGACATCGCCAAGGCGGCCGAACTGATCGCCAAGGCGAAGCGGCCGATCATCTGGTGCGGCGGCGGCGTCGTTTCGGGCGACGCCTCGGCCGAATTCCTGCGCATCGCCGAAAAGCTCGGCGCGCCGATCCTGACCTCGCAGACTGGCAAGAGCGGCGTGCCGGGGGATCACCCGCTCTTCGTCGGCAACTGGGCGAATGAGCGCCCGGTCCGCGAGCTGATCGCCGATGCCGACCTGCTGCTCGCGGTTGGCACGCGCTTCTCTTACTTCCCGACCGGCGGCTGGTCGCTGCGGTTGCCGGAGACGATCGTGCAGTTCGACCTCGATCCGGCCGAGATCGGCCGCAACTACCGCGTCGCGGCGTCGGCGGTCGGCGATGCCCGTGTGGCGCTGACCATGCTCGACGCGGCGCTCGACAAGGCCGGCTACACGAAGCCGACCGATCGCACTGCCGAGATCGCGGCGCTGAACGCGCGGATCGAGAAGGCGGTCGGCCGCAGCGTCGAGCTCGACGTGCTGGAACAGATACGGAAGGCGCTGCCGGCCGAGGCGATGGTCTTCAACGATCCGACCACCATCGTCTTCTGGGCGCGCTCCTATTGGAAGTCATACGCGCCGCGGACCTGGTTCGTCGCCTCCGGCTTCGGCACGCTCGGCTTTGCGCTGCCGACCGCGATCGGCGCGGCGGTGGCGCGTCCCGGCGTCCCGTCGATCGCGATGATGGGCGACGCCGGCGTCATGTTCACGATCCAGGATTTGATGACCGCGGTCGAGCACAGGATTCCGATCATCCTGATGATCTTCAACGACAAGGGCTATGGCGTCGAGCGGCGGCACCAGGACCATCTCTATGGCCGCCGCAGCGGTGTCGACCTGCTGCCGCCGGATTTCGTGGCCCTGGCGAAGGCCTTCGGCGCCAAGGGCGTCCGCGTCGACGATCTCAAAAAGGTCGGCGAGACGGTGAAGGCGGCGCTCGGCCAGGACGGGCCGGTGGTCATCGAGGTGACGGTCGACTTCCGCCACCCCGGCTACGGGTCGTGGGTGGATTGGGACAAGGCGGGGGTTTAGCGATGAGGCGAGGCCCATACCCTCTCCCATGGGAGACCTTTGCATAACCTAACAGAGCGAGGCGGATGTTCTTGGGTTGATTCCGATCCGTTCTCTCTTCGAATCCGGTCTGTCCCGCGCCTTGCGAGGTTGTGCAAAGGTCTCCATGGGGAGAGGGCCGACGCGCTTGGCGACGAAAGAGCCTAGGGCGTCGGGGTGAGGGGCTGGGGCGTCAGCTATTGCGCTCGACAGCGAAGCTTTCGCGGAATTCGGAGAGGCCGGAACCCCTCACCCTTCTCGCCTAAATTCGCTCCGCTCATTAAGGCTCAAAGCCCTCTCCCTATGGGAGAGGATAGCGCGGCGCTGGCGCTGTTAGACAAATCTCGGAATTTCCCCGTTCTGCTCGGTCGGGCGGTCGGAGAGGTCGAACATGACTTCGTCGACGAAGCACCAGCCCCAATGCTCGGGCGGGTCGTAGCCCTCGATGATCGGGTGCTGGGTTGCGTGGAAATGCTTGGTGGCGTGCTTGTTGGGCGAGTCGTCGCAGCAGCCGACATGGCCGCATGTCCGGCAGACGCGCAGATGCACCCACCAGTCGCCGGTCTTCAGGCATTCCTCGCAGCCGAGCGCGCTCGGCGTCACGTCGCGGATTGTGTCGAGATGGCTGCAGGTCTGGTCGCGTTTTGACATCGTCGCTCCGGATCAGACGGTTTCGGTCGGCCGTTCGGCCAGGAATTTATGGAGGGCCGCGACGACCTGGGCGCCTTCGCCGATGGCGCCGCCGACATGCTTGACCGAGCCGGAGCGGACGTCGCCGACGGCGAAGATGCCGGGCACGGTCGATTCCAGCGGGCCGGCGATCCGCTCGTTGCCGCTACCGGTCTGGCCGGTCATGACGAAGCCGGCCTTGTCGACTCCGACGCCGCAGCTCTCCAACCAGCCTGTCGCCGGATCGGCGCCGACGAAGAGGAAGACATTGGCGATCGGCGCCTCGGTCTCCTCGCCGCTGTTGCGGTTGCGCCAGCGCACGCGTTCGATGCCGGTCTCGTCGGAGCCTTCGAGCGCGACGAGTTCGGTGCCGGTCATCAGTTCGATATTGGACGTCGCCTCGATGCGGTCGATCAAATAGCGCGACATGCTGGCGGCAAGGCCGGAGCCGCGCACCATCATGCGCACCTTCGAGGCATGCGCCGAGAGGAAGACCGCCGCCTGTCCGGCCGAGTTGCCGCCGCCGACCAGCACGACCTCCTGCGAGGCGCAGAGCCGTGCCTCGATCGGCGAGGCCCAGAACCAGACGCCGTGGCCCTCGAATTTCGACAGATTCTCGACCGCCGGCCGACGATAGCGGGCGCCGCTCGCGACCACGACCGAGCGCGACAGGATGGTGCGCTCGCATTCGGTCGTGACGCCGAAGAGGCCGTCCTTGCGGCCGCAGTCGAGATCGGAAGCGCGCATCGGAATCATGATCTCGGCGCCGAATTTCTGCGCCTGGACAAAAGCGCGGCCGGCGAGGGCCTGTCCCGAGATGCCGGTCGGGAAGCCGAGGTAATTCTCGATGCGAGCGCTGGCGCCGGCCTGACCGCCGAAGGAGGTCGCGTCGAGGACGATCACCGACAGGCCTTCGGATGCGGCGTAGACCGCGGTCGCCAGACCCGCCGGGCCACCGCCGACGACGGCGACGTCGTAAAGCTCCTGGCGCGGTACCGGCTGAACCATGCCGAGGCGGACGGCGAGATCGGATTCGGTCGGGTTGCGGAGGATCGAGCCATCCGGCGCGACGACCAGCGGCAGCTCGCCGGGCGTCGATTCATAGCGGGCGAGCACGGCGGCGGCGGCGTCGTCGCTGGCGGTATCGAGCACGTGATGCGGCTGGCCGTTGCGCGTCAGGAAATTGACGAGCCGCAGAAGGTTGGCGTCGGAGGCCGGCCCGACCAGCACCGGTCCGCCGGCATTGCTGGCTATCAGGTTGACGCGGCGCAGGATGAGGGCGCGCGTGATCCGCTCGCCGAGTTCGGCTTCGGCGATCATCACGGCGCGGAGCCGGTCGGGCGGGATCAGGATCGCCTCGACGTCGCCCTCGGCATGGCCGTCGACGAGCGCCGGCTGTTCCGACAGTTGCCCGATCTCGGCGAGGAACTGGCCGGGCCCCTAGTCGACAAGCTCGCTGACATTGCCGAGCCCGTCATGCTGGCTGATGGCGACATGGCCGGAGAGGATCACGAACATGCCCGGGCCGGGCTTGCCGGTCTCGAACAGCGCCTCCCCATCGCGATAGCGGCGCAGCGAGCCGAATCTGCGCAGGCGATCGATCTCCTGCGGCGTCAGTTCGGGGAAGGTCTGTTCGTAACGCTCGAAGGTCGCCATGCGGGCTCCATGCGGGCACGGACGCGCCTGCTCGGCGACACATAAGCGTATCGGATCGGAAGATGGAAGGCTGGGCGTTGCCGCGGCGGGGCCGGTCAGGCCGAGGCTTCGGCCACCACCAGGCAGCGCATGCCGCGTGCGTCGAAGGAGATGCCCCGCGATGTCCGCACCAGCCTGACGATGACGGCGTCGCAAGTGGCGCAGCGGAAGATGGCGCCCATCTCGCCGCCATAGACGCGAGCCCCGCCGATCGCGCCGCTGGTGCCGCAGGCATCGCAGGTGGCGACGGCAGCGGTCATCTCGATAGCGAACAGTTCGCCGAGCAGGCCGGCGGCGGCATTGCCGTCGAGGGTGAGGGCGTCGCGTTCCATTCTAGCCTCCTGTCGGGCCGAAGCGTTCCGTCTTGATCAAGCCGGGCTCATGGCCGAGCTCGCTCAGGATTCGAGCGGCGGATTCCACCAGCGGCGTCGGGCCGCAGATATAGATGCGCGGCGTCATGGCCGGCGGAATGCCGATGCCTGTCAGCATGTCGCGGTCGATCCGGCGGGCGCCGCCGCTCCAGCCGACCGGCTGGCGGCGGGTCAGCGTGTGATAGACGGTGAGCCCGTCTTCCTTGGTCGCCAGCCGCTCGAGCTCGTTGCGGAAGATGATCTCCTCGAAGCCGCGCGAGGAGTGGATGAGGAGCGTCGGCGTCTTGCTGTCGACCAGAGCGCGATGCCGGAGCATCGCCATCAGGGGCACGATGCCGGAGCCGCCGGCAATCAGGAACAGCGGCCCGCCGAGCGGCGCCGTCCAGACGAAATAGCCGCCGATCGGTCCGCGGATCTCGAACCTGTCGCCGACCTGCACATTGGCGGCGAGGTAGGGCGAAACCTCGCCGTCGTCGATGCGTTCGATGGTGACGGCGAGGTCGGGCGCTTCCGGCGCTGAGGCGATCGAGTAGCTGCGCTGGGCGCGATAGCCGTCCTCGCCGGTCAGGCGGATGTCGACATGCTGGCCGGCGCGGTGTCCCGGCCATTCCGGAACGTCGAGGATCAGGCTACGGACGCGCGGCGTCTCGTCGACGACGGCACGGACAGTCGCGATCTGCCATTGCATGCGCGGCGGGGCTGCGACGGAAGCGGATGTCATTGCGCCAGCCTCATACTCCGCTCATTCCCGCGCCAGGCGGGAATCCAGGGGCCCGGACTGCTGTCGCGCTCAATCGCCCGTGTAGCGCTGTTCGCGCCAGGGGTCGCCATAGATGTGATAGCCGAGCTGTTCCCAGAAGCCGGGCTCGTCTTCCTCCATGAAGACGATGCCGGTCGCCCATTTGGCGCTTTTCCAGAAATAGAGATGCGGCACGAGAAGACGCGCCGGGCCGCCATGCTCGGGATCGAGCGGCTGGCCTTCATAGCGCGTCGCGACCATTGCCTTACCGCCCAGCATGTCCTCGACCGGGACATTGGTGGTGTAGCCGCCTTCGCAATGGATCATCGCGTAGGGTGCCGGCGCTTCGTCGAGGCCGGCCGCCTCGAGCAAAGTGTCGAGCGTGACGCCTTCCCAGTTGGTGTCGAGCTTCGACCAGGTGGTGACGCAGTGGATGTCGACCTTTACCTGGGTCTGGGCAAGCGCGTTGAATTCCTCCCAGCTCCAGGAGCCGAGCCTGGTGTCGCCGTCGGAGAGCGTGAAGCGCCAGCTCGCGAGATCGGGGACCGGCGTCGGCCCGGCCGAGAGCACGGGAAAATCATGGACCAGATGCTGGCCCGGCGGGATGCGCGCCGACTGGCCTTCGGGTTTCTTCCGGCCGAAAAATCCGCGTGCGATGGGGATGTCGATCATGGCGAGAGGCTAGGATGAGTGCGGGCAGGTGTCCAGAACGACATTCGTCCGTTGACTGCGGGCGACTCTCGGTTAGCATTGGCGGCGACGAGACCGGCGGGGGCGCGGGAGGTTTCGACGATGCCCTTACTCGCGTCCGTACTCCTTCTCACAAGCTCGTTCACTGTCGCCGCGTCGGCCACGGCGCTAGCGCAGATGACCGAGGTCGACCTCGAGTTGGTGCTCGCTGTCGACGTTTCGCGCTCGATGGATTTCGAGGAGCAGCGCATCCAGCGCGAAGGCTATGTCGCCGCCTTCCGGCATTCAGAGGTCGTGCGGGCGATCGCCTCCGGCGAGATCGGCAAGATCGCGGTGACCTATCTCGAATGGGCGGGCTCCGCCCACCAGACCGTCGTCGTTCCCTGGACCATCCTCGCAAGCCACGAGGATGCCTTTGCCTTCGCCGACAAGCTCGAAGGCGGCGAGACCACGCGGGAACGCGGCACGTCGATCTCGAACGGCCTTTCCTTCGCCACGCAACTCTTCGAATCGAGCGGCGGCAACGGCCTTCGCCAGACGATCGACGTCTCCGGCGACGGCGCCAACAATATGGGCGCGCCGATCGTGCCGACGCGCGACACTGTCGTGGCGCAAGGCATCACCATCAACGGCCTGCCGATCATGCTGCGGCCGAGCATGGCGGCCAGCATCGAACCCTTCGGCATCGCCGACCTCGACGTCTATTACGAGGACTGCGTCATCGGCGGCCCCGGCGCCTTCATGATCACGGTCAAGGACAGGTCGCAGTTTCAGGCGGCGATCCGCCGGAAGCTCGTCCTCGAAATCGCCGGGCTCGAACCCGAGCCGCGCGTCATTCCGGTGGCCGGATTGATCAAGGAGTCACGGATCGACTGCATGGTCGGCGAGAAGACGCGCGGACGCTGGTTCCTGCCGGAAGAAGACCGCTGACGAGAGCGGTTCCTTGCTCGGCTGAATCGGCCGGCTTACCCTCTCCCAAGGGAGACCTTTGCATAACCTAACAGAGCGAGGCGGATGTTCTTGGGTTGATTCCGATCCGTTCTCTCTTCGAATCCGGTCTGTCCCGCGCCTTGCGAGGTTGTGCAAAGGTCTCCAAGGGGAGAGGGCCGGCGCGCTTAGGAGCGTAGCGACTTAGCGTGCCGGGGTGAGGGGTTAAGGCGCGCGTTATTTGTCCTCGCGGGGAAGCCTTCCCGCAATCCGACCACCGCAACCCCTCCCCCTTTTCGCCTAAGCTCTCTTCGTTCGCTAAAGCTCAAAGCCCTCTCCCTATGGAGACCTTTGCGGAACGGTTGGTCCTCCCCTGCGAAGCGGGGGAGGGGGACCGCCGATAGGCGGTGGAGGGGGCGACCACAGGCTCTGAAGAGAGAGAAACGCTGGATAAGCTTTCCGTGTCGCCGCCCCCTCCGTCGACACTTCGTGTCGCCACCTCCCCCGTAAAACGGGGGAGGACCCAGCAACCGGTGTTGTGCAAAGGTCTCCCATGGGAGAGGCTAACAATGAAGGCTTCCGTCAATCGTCGAACTGCTCACGTCGCTCTAATGTCTGGCGGCGGTGTGCTGGAGCGCCCGCAGGCGTTCGGCGAGCGGCTTGGTCTCGGCCGGCTGCGCGGTTTCCGCCTCGGCAGAAGGCGATGCGGGGACGGCCGTCGGGCGATTGACCGGGACCGCACCCGGACGCGGCGCCTCTTCGGCGCGGTGGCCGTTGCTGCCATTCGCGGCGGGCGCCGGCGCGTCGCCTTCGTTGAAGGTCTGGGTGAGACGGACGACGTCGCTGGCGATCTGGCCCAGCCGGTCGCGCAGGATCGAATTCTCCCGCTCGATATTCCAGTCCGGACCGGTCAGCCGGCGGAGCTCGGCATTCTCGGCCGCGAGCGCTTCATTCGTCGCCTCGATGCGCGTCAGCCGCTCGACGAGTTCAGCGCGCTCGGCTTCGGCCGCGGCGATCGCCTTGGCGACATTGTCGCCGTCGACGGGCTGGTCGGGCGCCAGCGGCGGCGCTTCGGTGAGCGTGTTGAGCATCGCCAGCTCGGCCTTGAGCGCGGCGATCTCGGCGTTGCGGGCATCGATCTCGCCGCGCAGGCCACTCTGTTCGGCTTCGAGCTCGGCGAGCCGGGCGTTGACGGTGGCGTCTTCGATCGCGGCGGCAGGCGTCTCCGACGGATATGCCTCGCGTGAGGCCTGCAATTCGGCGATGCGGGCGGCGAGGCCCTCGGCACGGGCGCGGCCACGGGCGATCTCGCCGCCGAGGTCACGCGACTCGGCTGCCCGGCGCTCGAGTTCGGCAAGGCGGCTGGTGCGCTCCGTCTCGATGCGGGCGAGGCTCGCCTCGAGATTGATCGTGCGGCGACGCTCGGCTGCAAGTGTCGACTGTTCGGCGGCGAGCGAAGCGGCCAGCCGGTCGCGCTCGGCCGTCACGGTGGCGAGGCTCGCCGAGGTGTCGTTCAGCCGATCGGTGAGGTTGGCGATGTCGGTGGCGTTCGCCGCCAGTTCCATCTTCTGCTCGGCCGTCAACTGCTCGGCAGCGGCGAGCTGGGCCTCCAGCCGTCCGATCGTGGCGATGCGGCCGGCGAGGTCGGCTTCATGTTTGACGATCAGCTCGCGCGCCACGCGCAGGGTCTCGACCGTGGTCGTATGGTCGGCGTCGAGGATGGCGAGCTTCTTCTCCAGCGCCTCGATGGTCTCCGACTGGTCGCCGACCTCGTTCGACAGGCGAACGATCTCGATGCGTTTCTGGTTGATCTCGATGACCTGGTCGGTGGTCTTCTCGCGCAGCCGGTCGGTATTCATCTCCAGCCGCCGCGTCGACATGGCGAATTCGGCGCGCAACTGGTCCTTGTCGGCTTCGATCTCGGCAAGCGTCATCGGCACCGAGCGCTCGATGCGCTGGCGCGTCAGGCGCATCGCCCGGCGCCAGATGGCGGGCGTCACCAGCACGGCGAGCAGCCCGGCCGTCAGCAAGCCGAGGGCGAAATACATCACTGCCTGGATCAAGAACACTTCTCCAGTCGACCGCCGTGGTCCGTCGACCGCGGAGGATAGTATGGCGACGTTACAACAGTTTAAACTGGAACGGGTTCACACGCGCAAGGAACGTCGTCACACCCTTAAAAGCCCGCAATCCCGCCCTTTAGAAGGGGTTCCAGGTGGCGTTCGGGGTGAATTTCAGGTAGCCGATATTAACGCCCAGCCGGGCGCCGACGCCCGAGACGATCGGCACGACATACATGCCCTTGCCGCCAAGCACGGTCATGCCGACGCCGGCGACGAGATAGGCGGAGCCGGCGACGCCGGCATAGCGGTCATAGATCCCCTCGATGCTCGGCAGGTTATAGATGAGCATCATCGTCCGGTTACCCTCGGCGCCGAGGTCGAAACCGATCGAGGGGCCCTGCCAGAAGATCGGGTGCTGTCCGGCATTCTTGGTGTAGAGCGTGCCTTCGCCATAGCGCAGGCCGCCGACGATGGCGCCGGCGCCTTCCTGGCCGAGAATGTAGCCGTTCGGCAGGCCGTAGCGGGCCACGGCATGCTCGACGACGCTGGCGAGACCCTCGCTGACCTGCCCGAAGAAGCCGTGGCCGGTGTTGACGATTTCCTCGACCGTGTAGTGGGTGCTGCTCGATTGGGCCGCCGCCGGCGCTGCGGCGAAAGCCATACCGATGACGGCCACGAGCGCCAGAAGGCGCGACATGCGGATCATGAGTCTTGTTCCCTATCTCATCCGATCAGGCGGCCGAACGGCCGACGCGAATCGCGAGGACAGTGTAAACGAATTGGGGCGCCAGCGCGGCGCAGGAACCTGCCGTTTCGGTTGGCAGGCCCGCCCTGCCGGTGTATCCCCGAGGGAATTGCCGGAAAGCGATTCGTCGCCTTTGGCCGGCGCGTCAAGGAGGATGAATGTCCGACCGCGTCGAAATCGAGGCGCTCGATCTTGCTGCGCTTCTGTGCAGCCGGGTCTGTCACGACATCATCTCGCCGGTCGGCGCGATCATCAACGGGCTCGAAGTCCTCGACGAGGACAAGGGCGAGGAGATGCAGAAATTCGCCTTCGAGCTGATCCGCAAGAGCGCGGACCAGGCTTCGGCGAAGCTGCAATTCGCCCGCCTGGCCTTCGGCGCCGCCGGTTCGACCACCGCCGAGATCGATCTCGGCGACGCCGAGAAGGTGGCGACCGGCTACATGAAATCCGAGAAACCGGAATTCTCCTGGCAGGCGCCGCGGGTGCTGATGGGCAAGAACCGGGTCAAGCTCATCCTCAACCTCGTCCTGCTCGCCGTCGGCGCGGTGCCGCGCGGCGGCAGCGTCCGGGTCCTGATCGAGGGGGAGGCCGACCGGCCGAACTTTACGCTGCGCTCGTCGGGCCCCAGCGCTCGGATCCCGCCGGCCTTCGAAAAACTGGTGCCCGGCGACATCGCCGGCCTCCTAATCGATGCGCAGGCGGTCCAGGCCTATTACACTGGGGCGCTCGCCCGGGCCTGCGACATGACCATCGCCGCGGTCCTCGACGAGGCCGATGTCGTCATCACGGCAACCTCGCCGGCCAAGGCGGAAGCCTGATACGGCTAATTCTCGCGCGGGATTTCAAGTTAATTTAACGCTTGTGGCCTAGGCCTTTGCAATCGATGGATGGCATCCGCATGGGTGACATCCGCATATCCCCCAAGGGGAGGGCGGGCCCATGAAATATTGTCTGGTCGTCGACGATTCGAGCATCGTCCGAAAAGTCGCGCGGCGGATCATGGAAGATCTCGAATTCGCCGTCGCGGAGGCGGAGGACGGTGCGCAGGCGCTGGAGCTCTGCCGCCAGACCATGCCCGACCTCATTCTTCTCGACTGGTCGATGCCGGTGATGGACGGCGTCGAGTTCCTCGCCAAGCTGCGCCAGGCCGAGACCGGCGGCGACCGGCCGAAGGTCGTCTTCTGCACGACCGAGAACGACGTCGCCCAGATCGCCAAGGCGATGCGGGCCGGCGCCGACGACTATCTGATGAAGCCGTTCGACCGCGAACTGGTCGAAGCCAAGCTCCAGGAAGTCGGCGCCCTCTAGAGCATGATCCAATCGGATCACGCTCTAGATTCTTTGAATTTGCGCAATGTCGGACGGAAAACCGGTCTCAACTTTTCCTGACATTGCTCTGGCCCTCAACCTTCTCCCTGAAATGAAAAAGCCCCGCGAGAGCGGGGCTTCCTCGATCCGACCAGCGCGAAGCCGATCAGGCACTTTCGCGAATTTCATGCTCGTCCGGCTCGCGCAGCACATAGCCGCGGCCCCAGACGGTCTCGATGTAGTTGTTGCCGTTGGTCGCCGAAGCGAGCTTCTTGCGGAGCTTGCAGATGAAGACGTCGATGATCTTCAGCTCCGGCTCGTCCATGCCGCCGTAGAGATGGTTGAGGAACATCTCCTTGGTGAGCGTCGTCCCCTTGCGGAGCGAGAGCAGCTCCAGCATCTGGTATTCCTTGCCGGTCAGATGGACCCGCTGGCTGTTGACCTCGACGGTCTTGGTGTCGAGGTTGACGGTCAGGTCGCCCGTCGTGATGACCGACTGGGCATGGCCCTTAGACCGGCGCACGATGGCGTGGATGCGGGCGACAAGCTCGTCCTTGTGGAAGGGCTTGGTCATATAATCGTCGGCGCCGAAGCCCAGGCCGCGAACCTTGTCCTCGATGCCGGCGAGGCCGGAAAGGATCAGGATCGGCGTCTTGACCTTGGAGACGCGAAGCGTCCGCAGAACCTCGTAGCCCGACATGTCGGGAAGGTTCAGGTCGAGAAGGATGATGTCGTAATCATATAGCTTGCCTAGATCGACCCCCTCTTCGCCAAGGTCGGTCGTGTAGACATTGAAGCTCTCCGACTTCAGCATCAGTTCGATGCTTTGTGCCGTCGCGCTGTCGTCTTCAATCAGAAGAACTCGCATCCCAATCCCCTCGATTCTCCGTCACGGGCTTGGCGCGCCGGCCAAAACGCGCCGACACGAAGAAACGGTTAACCCCGATTCGCGACGCTACTCTCCAATGGTTAACAAAAATTGATTCCATAGCGAAAGAGCATTAATGAAAA
Source organism: Bauldia litoralis (assembly GCA_945882315.1). Taxonomy (GTDB): domain Bacteria; phylum Pseudomonadota; class Alphaproteobacteria; order Rhizobiales; family Kaistiaceae; genus CAMCWB01. The sequence continues at coordinate 13,193 of CAMCWB010000017.1, forward strand.
ATATTGGTAAATTCTTACATTAAGCTGAAAAGGCGACAGGTTTTGAAGTTTAAGCAGTTGTTAACCAAGATGAGGAATTGCCGCTAAGCGATTCACCAGACTCGCGAAATAGGAAGAAATCCGGGTAGTCCGGTTTACCCCGCATTAAACGGTCTGCCCGCATGATTAACGTCAGACGTAAACGAAAGGTTAGCGGCCGCGTTTGCGCGTTACGATTTTTGGCGAGGAATCGCCAGAAATGTGATTGCACCGCGCCGCGGGAGTGAGTTTTCGATGAAGTCGCGCGAGGGACTCATTCGGCTTAAGCGCTTCCAGGTCGACGAGAAGCGTCGCCAGGTTGCCCAGATTCAAACGATGATCACGGAATTCGAGCGCGTGGCGCGCGAACTGAACGACCAGGTGGTTGCCGAACAGGATCGCAGCGGCATTCACGACACCGCGCATTTCGCTTATCCGACCTTCGCCAAGGCTGCCATGCAGCGGCGCGACAATCTCCTTGGCTCGATCGCAGGCCTCACCGAGCAGTTGCACACCGCCGAGGCGGAATGTGCCGAGGCGGTCAGCGAGCTCGAGAAATATGAGGCGATCGCCGAACGCGACCACGATCGCCACGACGACCGGGCCGACGCGACAGTCCGCGATCTCGGCCGCAGCGGCCCGACGACGCGCGCAGCCCTCGGGCGTTAACCTCTCGTCCGGCGATCGACACCCGGACTCCGTCTATTTCGACTCGATCAACGCAACATGCGGACCGGCCTCGCGCGGCAGATGGCCGGTGAGCCGCGGATCCGGCGTGACCTCGATCGCAAACTTGTAAGGCGTGAAGCCGGCGCGACGGTAGAATGGGACCGCGGCCGGATGGTCGAAGGTGCAGGTGTGCAGCCAGATGCGCCCGACGCCTTCTTCCTGGGCCCGCGCATGGACTCGCTCCATGAGGAAAGCGGCCGCGCCTTTTCCGGTGACTTTGGCGACGACGCCGAACATCGCCACCTCGACATTCCCGGCCAGGCTCCAGTCCAGTTCGGCGAAGCCGACCGTCTCGCCATCGTGCTCCAGCGCCAGGATTTCGGTCGTCGGCGCCGTCAGCCAGACCGCGAGCCTGGCGTCGTCGAGGATGGCGCGCTCGAACCAGAGCCAGCGTTCGCCGACGCGCCGGTAGATGGCGCGATACCAGGCATTCGACGGAGACCGGAGGCTTCGCGTCCGATAGAGGCTGACGCCGGGCGCGGGCAGGGCCTGCGGCGAGACCGTCTTTTCGAGATAGGTGACGACATTGGCGATGCGGCCCGCGGGGAGGTCGGTATAGCCGTCGAGGTCGAGCGGGATCGTCGGCAAGGGCTTCAGCTCCAGTAGGCGGTCGGATCGAGATGGTGGCGCGCCCTGGCGATGGCCGCCGGCGCCAGGCCTTCGCCCTCGGCGAAGACCATCATCAAGGCCTCGTCCTGAAGCAGGAAATCGAGGACGCCGCCGAGGAATTGCGGCTCTGCGGCGCATTGGCGCAGAGTGGACGGGTCGATCCCCGTCAGCGCGAGAAAGCGGCCGAGATCGTCGGGCCGTTCGGCGAGGAAAGAAAGCCCTTTGATTGCAATGGCTTCGGCATCCTGACCGACAGTTTGATTCAAGTTTCCGCGAGGGGGCATATTACCGTTTCCGAAAGGAATGATGCCTAGGATTATCCTATAATCAAATCCGACGGGTGCCGGACGGCAAGGGGCCGATCCGCGTCTCACCGCGAGGCGCAGTCGAGATGCCCAAGACAGTTCTGGTTGTCGAGGACAATGAGCTCAATATGAAGCTCTTCCACGATCTTCTCGAGGCCAACGGCTACAACATCGTGCAGACCCGCAGCGGCCTCGAAGCGATCGGGCTGGCGCGCACGCACCGCCCCGATCTGATCCTCATGGATATCCAGTTGCCCGAGGTCTCCGGCCTCGAAGTCACGAAGTGGATCAAGGAGGATGACGACCTCCGCACGATCCCGGTGATCGCTATCACCGCCTTTGCGATGAAGGGCGACGAGGAACGCATCCGCCAGGGCGGCTGCGAGGCCTATCTTTCGAAGCCGATCTCGGTGACCAAGTTCATCGAGACGGTGAAGACCTACCTTGGTGACGGCTGAGGGGATGCGGATTTGAGCGCGCGCGTTCTCGTCGTCGACGACGTCATCGCCAATGTGAAGCTGCTCGAAGCCCGGCTCACCGCCGAGTATTTCGAGGTCGTCACCGCCATGAACGGACCCGAGGCGCTGGAAGTCTGCGCCCGCGGCCAGTGCGACATCGTCCTTCTCGACGTTATGATGCCGGGCATGGACGGCTTCGAGGTCTGCCGCCGCATCAAGGCCAATCCGCGCACCGCCTATCTGCCGGTGATCATGATCACGGCGCTCGACCAGGCCTCGGACCGCGTCGCCGGCCTCGACGCCGGCGCCGACGATTTCCTGACCAAGCCGGTCGGCGACATCGCGCTGGTGACGCGCGTCAAGAGCCTGGTGCGGCTCAAGCGCCTGACCGACGAATTGATGATGCGCGCCGCGACGTCGAGCGAGTTCGGCCTCGACGACGCCATGGACGCCGCGAGCCTCGCGGGCGAGGGGGGCAGGGTCCTCCTCGTCGAAGACCAGCCGGCGACCATCGATCGGATCCGGCGGACGCTGGCCGACACGCATACGATCGACTGCGAGACCGATCCGCAGGAAGCCCTCTTCCGCGCCGCCGAGGGCGACTACGACCTTGCCATCGTCAGCCTCGGACTCGACCGCATCGACGGCCTGCGGCTCTGCTCGCAGATCCGCTCGCTCGACCGCACGCGGCTGCTGCCGATCCTGGTCATCGTCGGTCCGGACGACAATCCGCGGCTCCTGCGCGGCCTCGACCTCGGCATCAACGACTATCTGATGCGGCCGGTCGATCCGAACGAACTCCGGGCGCGCGTCCGGACGCAGGTCCGCCGCAAGCGCTTCTCGGACCGTCTGCGCGATAACATGCAGATGACCATGGAGATGGCCATCACCGACGGCCTCACCGGCCTCCATAACCGCCGCTATCTCGAGCGCCACCTCGCGACGCTGGTCCTGCAGGCGGTGGCGCGCGGCAAGCCGCTGTCGCTGCTCGTCCTCGACATCGATTATTTCAAGACGATCAACGACACCTATGGACATGCCGCCGGCGACGACGTGCTGCGCGAATTCTCGCGGCGGCTGCGCAAGGCCGTCCGCGGCATCGACCTTGCCTGCCGGCTGGACGGCGAGGAATTCGTCATCGCCATGCCCGATACCGATGCGGCCCTGGCGCTTCTGGTTGGCGAGCGTCTCCGCCAGAAGATGGCCGGCGAGCCGTTCCAGGTCGCCGATAGTCCGACCGGGCTGGCCGTGACGGTTTCGATCGGCGTCAGCTCGCTCGCAGGCGGCGAGGACACGCCGAAGGCGCTCCTGAAAAGGGCCGATGAAGCGCTCTACGAGGCCAAGCGGAACGGGCGTAACCGGGTTGTGTCGACCGCGTCCTGAAATCATGCCGCGAGCGGTCGTTAAATTAAGCCTAACACTTTACTAAAAAAGACCTTTCAACCTGCGTGTCTGCTTTGTTTAATTGCATTGCGGCCGGCCGGGAGAGTACATTCCGGTTGTGGATAGGGAGTTGCCGTGGGCCAAAAAACATACGGAAACCTTTACTCCCGAACGCCGACACCGAATTCCAGAAACCCTGCGGAGTGCTCAGGTCCGCCGCATCTCCTGGGTCCGTAGGGTCGGCCGGCTCCGGAACGGATTGAGTGGCCTCCTCGTACAAACCCGTTCCAGGCCGGCCACTATTGCCGGCCAAGCACTCCAGCCCATCCAGACCAAAGCCCGAAACGAAAAAGCACCGCCGGAGCGGTGCTTTATTGCGTCAGCCCGAGAGCGAGGGCTACTTGATCTTGCTCTCGCGGAACTCGACGTGCTTGCGCACCACCGGGTCATATTTCTTCATGACCAGCTTGTCGGTCTTGGTGCGCGAATTCTTCTGCGTGACATAGTAGAAGCCCGTGTCAGCCGAGCTGACGAGCTTGATCTTGATGGTGGCGGCCTTGGCCATAGGAGAAGCCTTCGGATGTCTGGAAAAGTTGTCGCCACACTAAGAATGGCGGTCCGAATGTCAAGCCTGACCGTGCTCGCCCTGTTCCTCGGCACCTCTTCCGGGTTTGCCGCGGAGGCCGGCCGCATCACGCTCAACCCCGACTCCGCCTATCCGGAAGGGCCGGCGATCTCGGGCGGGTCCCTCTATTACACCGAGATGGGCAACGACCGGGTCATGCGCTGGGACGGACGTTCAAACAGCGTCGTCTGGACGAAAGTCGGCTGCGCGCCGACCTCTGTCAGCCGCGCCGGCGAGGGCAGGCTGAACATCCTCTGCCACAGCGAGGAGAGCGTCATCCGCATATCGACGGCGGGCGAAACGCTGAAAGTCATCGACCGGGACGAAGACGGCCTGACCTTCCGCAACCCCAATGCCTCGGTCAATGACGGCAAGGGCGGCGTCTATTTTTCTTCCTCGGGAACCTTCGGACCGGACGCGCCGGCAGGCGACGCGGTCCTTTATCTCGATGCCGACGATCGGCTGCGCCGGGTCGCCGAGGACATCCATTATGCCAATGGCGTGGCGCTCTCGCCGGATGGCGCCGTGCTCTATGTTTCCGAGCATCTGGAACGCCGCATCCTGGCCTACGACGTCGCCGCCGACGGGACGCTCTCCGGCCGGCGCCTCTTCGTGGCGCTGGATGATCTGGTCGGTCCCGATGAAAATCGCGGCTGGGAGGTCGGGCCGGACGGACTGGCCACCGATCGCGAGGGTCACCTGTTCGCCGCCGAGTATGGCGGCGGGCGGTTTCTCGCCATCGGCACCGACGGCAAGCTTCTCGCCAATGTCGAGGTGCCGGATCAGTATATCACCGGCCTCGCCTTCGCCGCCGACGAAAGCCGGATCTTCGTGACCGCGCCAACGACGCGCTCGATCCCGATGACCGGCAAGGTTTATTCGATAGAAAATCCGCTGCTGCATCAGCATTAAGAGCACGCAGGACGTCGTGCAGGCGACCGTCGGTTTCTGGACCGGGCGCCGGTCGATTTCGGCGCCGCCGGTTTCCCCGAGGGATGCGCGCTGCGGAAGCTATGCGGGCTCGCGCCGCAGATAGCCTTCCGCCATCGTGTCCGGATGGGCGTCCGTGTCGAAGCCGTGCATGTAGAGCGCCCATTGCAGGGCGATCGTCGCGCCCTTGACCGGCTGGAGCAGGCCGAGCGTCATCGCCGCCGTCAAAGGCAGCCAGATCATCAGATGGGTGAAGTTGGAGAGCTCGGTCTGCAGGACGACCGCCAGCATGACCGGCACGAGGATGTGGCCGACGATCACCATGGTAAAATAGGGTGGCGCGTCGTCCGCCCGCTGATGGCTCATGTCCTCGCCGCAATGAGAACAGTTATCGACAGGCTTGAGATAGGCCCGGAAGAGTGAGCCTTCGCCGCAACTAGGACAGCGGCAGAGAAAACCGCGCCAGAGCGAACCGCCCATCGGACGCTCCGCCTTCGCTTCGATGAGCTGCTCGCTACGCCATTCCGTCATGATGGCCTCCTGCTACCCATGCAAGTAGAACCCGGGTTCCCGGTCTTCAAGCCGACATGGGGACGCAGGATCAGCGCCTTTTGCCACGGGGCGGGCCGCCGGGCTTGCGGCGGCCGTGCGGCTCGCCTTTCGGCCGCTTCGAGCGGGGCAGGACCTTGCCTTCCGACAGCAGCTCGAAACGGAGCGCGCCGGCGAGGGGCGCCGCCTCGACCAGCTTCACGTCAACCTCGTCGCCGAGGCGATGCATCTCGCCGCTGTTGCGGCCGATGACGGCGCGTTTGGCCTCATCGAAGATGAAATAGTCGGCGCCCAGCGAGCGCATCGGCACGAAGCCGTCGGCGCCGGTCTCGGCAAGCTTGACGAACAGGCCGGCGCGGGTGACGCCGGAAATGCGGCCGTGGAAGGCCGCGCCGATGCGGTCGGCGAGCCAATGGGCGACCAGCCGGTCGACCGTATCGCGCTCGGCCGCCATGGCGCGGCGCTCGGCCGCCGAGATGCGCGCGGCGATCTCTGGAAGCTGGGCCTCGAAGCCGGCGGGCAGGCCGTCCTCGCCGAATTTCAGCGCCCGGACCAAAGCGCGATGGACGAGCAGGTCGGCGTAGCGGCGGATCGGCGAGGTAAAATGCGCATAGCGCCGGAGGTTCAGGCCGAAATGGCCGATATTCTCCGGGCTGTATTCGGCCTGCGCCTGGCTGCGCAGCACGACCTCGCTCAGGAGCTGACTGTGCTCGGTCTCCCTAGCGCGGGCGAGGATGCGATTGAAGTTCGACGGCCGCAGGTTGCCGCCCTTCGGCATGGTCATCTCGATCGAGGCGAGGAAATCGCGGAGCGCTTCCAGCTTGGCGAGCGAGGGCTGGTCGTGGATGCGGTAGACGAGCGGCGACTTCCGCGCCTCCAGCGTCTCGGCCGCCGCGACATTCGCCTGGATCATGAACTCTTCGATCAGCCGGTTGGCCTCGAGTCGTGCCGGCACGATGATGCGGTCGATACCGCCATCGAGCCCGACGATGACTTTCCGTTCCGGCAGATCGAGGTCGAGCGGCTCGCGTTCGTCGCGGCCCCGGCTGAGGATCCGATAGGCGTTCCAGAGCGCGGCCAGCGTATCGAGGACCGGCGTGTCGCGCTGGAGCTTGCCGCCATCGAAGACCTGCTGGGCCTCGGCATAGGAGAGCCGCGCCACCGACTTCATCATGATGCGGTGGAAGCGGTGGTTCTTCTTGCTGCCGTCGGCGGCGAAGACCATGCGGACCGCAAGCGCCGGCCGGTCGACGGCTTCCTTCAGCGAGCAGAGGTCGTTAGAGATGCGCTCGGGCAGCATCGGTACGACGCGGTCGGGGAAATAGACGGAGTTGCCGCGATTGACCGCCTCGCGGTCGAGCGCCGAATTGGGGCGGACATAATAGGCGACGTCGGCGATCGCCACCGTGACGATGACGCCGCCGGGATTGTTCGGGTCCTTGTCGGGCTCGGCATGGACCGCGTCGTCATGGTCCTTGGCGTCGGGCGGATCGATGGTGAGGAGGGCGAGGTCGCGCCAGTCCTCGCGGTCGGCCATCGTCGCCGGCTTCGCCGCCTCGGCTTCCCCGAGGGCTTCCGGCGCGAAGTCCTGCGGGATGCCGTGGGTCAGGATGGCGATCAGGCTCACCGCCTTCTCGCTCTTCATCGAGCCGACGATCTCCTTGATGCGGGCAAGCGGCAGGCCGAAGCGGCCAGCGCTGATCGTCTCGACCGAGACGAGGTCGCCTTCCTTGGCTTTGCCGATGCCGTCCGGCCCGAGGATGAATTCCTTCTGCTTGCGGTCGACCGGCTCGATGCGGGCGCCTTCCGGCGCGATGCGGACGACGCCCAGAACCGTCAGCGGCTTGCGGTCGAGGATCTTGATGATCCGGGCTTCGTAGATGCCCTCGGGATTGCGGACGAGGCGGGCGAGCACACGGTCGCCGACGCCGGGCACCGGGCTCTTGCCGCGCTTGTCGGGCAGGATGACGATCTTCGGCGGCGTGCCGTTCTCTTCCGGCCATTCGACCGGCTCGGCGAGCAACTCGCCGTCCGGATCGCGGCCGCTGACCGCGAGCACCGAGACGGTGGCGAGGTCGATCGGCCGGCGGAGGCGCCGGTGCTTCTTCTCGACGGCGCCGTCCTCGGCGAGGTCCTTCAGGATGGCTTTGAGGGCGATCTTGGCGCCGCCGACGATGCCGAAGGCACGGGCGATTTCGCGTTTACCGGCGCTGCCGGGATTCTCGGCGATGAATTTCAGGATCTGTTCGCGGGTCGGGAAGGGTCTCTCGCCCCGGTCTTTCTTGGTATCTGCTGGCTTCTTAGCCAAATGGTCTACTCTTTCTTGGCCGCCTTCTTCTTCGCCGCTGGCTTCTTTTTAGCCGGGCGTTTCGAAGGGCCTTTTTCCGCCTTGGCAGCGACGAGTTCGAGCGCGGTGGCGAGCGTCAGGCTCTCCGGCTCGGTGCCGCGAGGCAGGGTTGCGTTGATTTTTCCGTATTTCACATAGGGTCCGAAGCGGCCGTCATGCAAGGTCACCTTGCCGCCGTCCGGATGCTCGCCAAGTTCCTTGCGCGGCTTGGCGCTGCTGGCGCCGCCCCTGCCGCCGCGTCCGCCGCCGGCCTTCTTTTCGGCAAGTGCGGTGACGGCACGGTTGAGGCCGACCGAAAAGACTTCCTCGACCGAGTCGAGATTGGCGAAGGTGCCGTCATGGAGCACGAACGGTCCGTAGCGGCCGATGCCGGCGCTGATCGGCTTGCCGGATTCGGGATGGACTCCGACCTCGCGCGGTAGCGCCAGAAGCGACAAGGCGCGCTCGAGGTCGACGGTTGCCGCCTCCCAGCCTTTCGGCAGGCTGGCACGTTTCGGCTTGTCGTCCTTGCCGTTTTGCTCGCCGAGCTGGAAATAGGGTCCGAAGCGGCCGTTGCGAAGCGTCACGTCGAGGCCGGTCTCCGGATCCTCGCCGAGCTTGCGCGTGCCGTCGCCGCCGGCTTCCTCGCCATTGCCGTTGCCGTTCGCCGCGGCGAGCTGGCGGGTGTAGCGGCATTCCGGATAATTCGAGCAGCCGACGAAGGCGCCGAACTTGCCGAGCTTCAGCGACAGCTTGCCGTCGCCGCAGGACGGGCAGGCGCGCGGATCGCCGCCGTCGGCCTTGGCCGGGAAGATATGGGCGGCGAGCAGCCCGTTCAGCGATTCCAGCACCTCCGAAACGCGGAGGTCCTTGGTCTCGTCGACATCGGCGGAGAATTGCAGCCAGAAATCGCGGAGCACGTCCTTCCAGGACAGGTCGCCGTTCGAGATCTTGTCGAGCTTCTCTTCGAGATCGGCGGTGAAGTCGTATTCGACATAGCGCTCGAAGAAGCTTTCCAGGAAAGCCGTGACGATGCGGCCCTTGTCCTCGGGGATGAGCTGACGCTTGTCGAGGCGGACATAGCCGCGGTCGCGCAGCACCGACAGCGTCGACGTGTAGGTCGACGGCCGACCGATGCCGAGCTCTTCCATCTTCTTGATGAGCGTCGCCTCGGTGTAGCGCGGCGGCGGCTCGGTGAAATGCTGGTCGACGGCGATGCCGTGCTCGCTGAGCTTGTCGCCGACATTCATCGGCGGCAGGCGGCCGCCTTCCTCATCCTCGGGCTCGTCGCGGCCTTCCTGGTAAAGCGTCAGGAAGCCATCGAAGCGGACGACCTGGCCGGTGGCGCGGAGATTGACGCTGTCGCTTGCGCCGGCCGCGATGTCGATGGTGGTGCGCTCCAGCTCGGCCGACTGCATCTGGCTGGCGACGGTGCGCTTCCAGATCAGGTCGTAGAGCTTCGCCTGCTCGGGATCGAGCATGCGAAGCACCTGCTCCGGGCGGCGCATGAAATCGGTCGGCCGGATCGCCTCATGGGCTTCCTGCGCGTTCTTCGCCTTGGTCTGGTAGAAGCGCGGCTTTTCCGGCAGATAGCGCTCGCCGTAATGGGCGGCGATGGCCTTCCGCGAGGCGGTGATCGCCTCGGGCGCAATCTGCACGCCGTCGGTTCGCATATAGGTGATGAGGCCGACGGTCTCGCCGCCGATGTCGACGCCTTCGTAGAGGCGCTGGGCGACCTGCATGGTGCGCGCCGCGGCGAAGCCGAGCTTTCGCGAGGCCTCCTGCTGCAGCGTCGAGGTGGTGAAGGGCGGCGGCGGGTTGCGCTTGACCGGCTTTGCTTCGAGCGAGGTGACGCGATAGGCGCCGGCCTTGAGTGCTGCCTCGATCCGCCGCGCCAACGTCTCCTCGCCGATATCGAGGCGGGCGAGCTTGCCGCCGTCGAAGCCGACGACGCGGGCGGCGAAGCGGCCGCCATTCGGCGGCTCCAGCGTCGCTTCGATCGACCAGTATTCGCGCGGCTTGAAAATCTCAATCTCGCTCTCGCGGTCGCAGACGAGGCGAAGCGCCACCGACTGGACGCGGCCGGCCGAACGGGCGCCGGGCAGCTTCCGCCAGAGGACCGGCGAGAGGGTGAAGCCGACCAGATAGTCGAGGGCCCGGCGGGCCAGATAGGCGTCGACCAGGGCGCCGTCGATCTGGCGCGGATGCTTCATCGCCTCGAGAATCGAATCCTTGGTGATGGCGTTGAAGACGACGCGCTCGACCGGCTTGTCGCGCAGCCCCTTCTTGGAGCGCAGCACTTCCAGCACATGCCAGGAAATCGCCTCGCCCTCGCGATCCGGATCGGTGGCGAGGATCAGGCGGTCGGCGTCCTTGGCGGCGGCAGCGATATCGGCCAGGCGCTTGGCCGACTTGCTGTCGATGTCCCAGCTCATGGCGAAGTCCTCCGCCGGCCGGACCGAGCCGTCCTTGGAGGGCAGGTCGCGGACATGGCCATAGGAGGCGAGCACCTGGTATCCGGAGCCCAGATACTTGTTGATCGTCTTGGCTTTGGCGGGTGATTCAACGATGACGAGGTTCATGTGTGCCGCATGTAACGGATCCGAGCCGAAGCCCTAAATCCTTGATTTATTTGAAGAAGTCGGCGAGCCGCGAGGTCGCGGGAAGTAGTTTTCAGCCGGCCGGGTCGGGCGGGACATTCCAAAAATAGGACCCGGCTGTCAATCGGGGGGCTGGAGCGCTGCGCCGCGATGCTTCACCGGCGGTCGCGTAAGTCGTTGAAAAACGGCGGATTTTCCAAGGCGATTGAAATTCAGATGGTGACGCTTCGGCGGCTTGCAAGGGTTTTCCCGCAATAGTAATTATACAAAGAGAGCACGCGCCGTAGTTGCGGTATTGCCACGGGGGACGAATTGGCTGACGAGGGGAATGACGCGGCCGGTCCGCCGGCGGTGACGGCATTGGAGACTGCACATTATATAGAGGAGCTGAGCGGCGAATTGCAGGCGATGGCCGCCCGGCATGACTTTAAGCTTCTCGCCTATCTGCTGTCGATGGTGGAGGACGAAGCCGCTGCGCTGACGAAGAAGCCTGCTTGAGTTGCTCGGAAGCTCGTGAATGCGGCAAAGAATTTAGGGGCTGTTGTGCGGACTATTCCGCAGACGCCTCTAGCGACTAGCTACTCGTTTGAACAACGTTTTCATACGAGACCAAAGATCGATGCTCGGGGCTTGAAAGGGAAATTGGTCAAGCAATTCGACAATTGAGAGCTTTGTATCCTTCCACGCTTTCTTGGTTTGAATTCGGTCAACGCCCTCGACGGTTTTGAAGCGCTCGGCAATGTGCCGTAGATGCTCAGATCCAATGTCGATCGCTACATGAAGCCCGTCGTGCGAGAGCATGTTTGGTAGGGGGAATGTGTTTGGACTTGTTTCATAATGTCGTCGCACATGCCACGCCAGCATATCCGCCGCTTGAAGAGGCAACACATTTTTGTCGTCGCAGAAAGTTGGATTGACGGAGAGTAGTCGCTGAATTTCAGGAGGTTGGCTGCGGCGCGCCATATCGTAGATCATTGCTGTTTCTTGTTCTAAGCCGTCCTGACTGTCGAAAATGAAATCGACTGGCGTGGTGCTTCCGATGCTCGCTTGAAAATGTGCAATCCGAATTGGCAAGGCCTGAAAACAAAGCGAATAGGGGCGTGCCAGGCCGTAGGGCGAAACAGGCGCAAGGATCGTCTCGATGTCGTTGCGGCTGACGGAGCAATGGATTGATGCTGGTTTGAAGTGCCGTACGACGCGAGCTAACCCCCGAATTTTTTCGTCCCGCGCCGATTTAGTCCAGCCTTCGAATTAACCTCGCCGGTTCATCGCCTCGGTCATTTTCAGGTATGCAATGCGGGGCGCTAAGCGAAGCTCCTCCTCCCACGCATCCGAAAATCGTGTCCAAGCATCTGCCGAGTTAAGATAGGCGGCCAAGACAAAACGGCGATCCCCGACCGCGCTTGTTGAATCATCGACATAAGCCCGGATATTCGCCAAGGTTTTCTCGCGACGTTCCGCAGGCGCGCATCTAGGGATTAGATCGGCGCGCGTGGTGCGCACTTCCATGGATAACGACCAACTCCACGACTCGCCCCCGACAAAGGGTAGTCCCTAGGCTTCCGAGGTAAAATATCGAGAAAAAGCGGATTTCGGTCTTTATCAACCTTTGGAATCGCCCGTCAGCAACGACACCCGTCCGCCCGGGTGGCGGCTGATGCGGCCGGCGAGGTCGAGTTCGAGGAGGACGAGGTGGATGATCGCCGGCTTGAGGCCGGTGTAGCGGACGATCTCGTCGATCTCGACGGGCGCCGAGCCCAGCGCATCGACGATCTTCTGGCGGTCGCCATCGCCGGCATCGGCGGGATGGGGGCCGCCATCGATCTCGCTGACGCGCAGCGGGCGATCAGGCTCGCGGGCGATCATCGGTTCGATCTCGCCGATAATGTCGTCGACGCCGGTTACGATACGGGCGCCGTCGCGGAGCAGGCGGTTGGTGCCGGTGGAGCGCGGATCGAGCGGCGAGCCGGGCACGGCGAAGACGAGGCGGCCCTGTTCACCGGCAAGGCGGGCGGTGATCAGCGAGCCGGATCGCTCCGCCGCCTCGATCACGACGACGCCGACGGAAAGCCCGGAGACGATCCGGTTGCGGCGCGGGAAATCCCGGGCGCGGGGCTCCCAGCCAAGCGGCATTTCGCTGATATGGGCGCCGCCTTCCGCGACAATCCTCTCGGCGAGACCCAGATTTTCGGCCGGATAGATGCGGTCGAGGCCGCCGGCGAGAACCGCGACGGTGCCCGACGCGATCGACGCCTCATGGGCGGCGGTATCGATGCCGCGGGCAAGGCCTGAGGCGATGACATAGCCGCGTTCGCCTAGATCGCGGGCGATCTGGCGCGCGAATTTCACGCCGCCGATCGAGGCGTTGCGCGAGCCGACGATGGCGACGGTCGGGCGGGCAAGCGGAGCCGCGCTGCCGCGCAAGGCGATCAGCGGCGGGGCCGAGTCGATATGGGCGAGCCATGACGGATAGTCGGCCTCGCCGAGCCCGATGAGGCGCGCGCCCAGGCTCTCGAGACCGTCGATTTCCGCCACGGCAGCTTCGGCCGGGCAGATGCGCAGCCGCCGGCCGCCGCGGGCGGCGAGATCGGGGACGGCGTCGATCGCGGCGGCGGCGCTGCCGAAATGCTCGAGCAATTCGCGGAAGGTGATCGGCCCGATGCCGTCGCTGCGGATCAGCCGGAGCCAGGCGAGACGCTCGCGGTCGTCGAGCCGGCGGCCGGCGCCTTCCGGTCCGTCAGGCGGCATGCTTGCGGCCGATGCGGCTCTCGGTCCCGGCTCGGAGCCGCCGGATATTTTCGGCATGCCGGAACCAGACCAGCGCCGTCATGATGACGAAGAAGGCGCCGACGAGCGGGGTCGCGAAGACGAAGACGGCGATGGTCGCGGCGATGCTGGCGACGAGGGCGGCGAGCGAGGAATAACGGGTGATCAGCGCGACCAGGATCCAGGTCACGGCGAAGACCGTCACGGCCTGCCAGACGAGGCCGAGCGCCACGCCGATGAAGGTGGCGACGCCCTTGCCGCCCTTGAAGCCGAGCCAGGCGGGAAAGAGATGTCCGATAAAGGCGGCGACACCGCCGAGAAGCGCCGCGTCGGCGCCGCCGATGGCCGAGCCGAGGAAGACGGCGGCGGTCCCTTTCAGCAGATCGCAGAGGAGCGTTGCGGCGGCGAGGCCCTTGTTGCCGGTCCGCAGCACGTTGGTCGCGCCGATATTGCCCGAGCCGATGGCGCGGATGTCGCCGAGGCCGGCGACACGGGTCAGCAGGAGGCCGAAGGGAATCGAGCCGAGGAGGTAGCCGGCGACGATCGCGGCGTAGGTCGTCAGCGCGGCGAAATCGATGCCTGCCAGATCATGGACCACGGGAATCCTGCCCTCCGCTTACTTCGGCGCAAACCTAAGCGGAGATTTTCCGCGCGGCAACCGAGCGGCTCAGGCGCTCCTGCTTTCGGCGAAGCCGTGGCTGGCGGCTTCGGCATGGTCGGCGAAAATGAGGAGGCTTTCCGGTCCCTCGGCGATGGTCTCGCCGATCTCGGCCTCGCCGGGCAGGATTTTCCGCCGCCGCGTATTCACCGCGACGAATTCGTCTATGTCGGCTTCGCAATAGAAGCAGCGGAGGCGATAGGCCTTGGCCGCCGCACGGTGCAGGACCGTGAATTTGTTGCGCGTATAGGCCCGCTCCTGCGGGTCATGGACGATGCAGTTGGGATTGCCGCAGCGCATGCCGAGATCAGGCGGCTGGCTGTAGGTGGTGACATCGGCCTCGTCGAAGCCGTTCTCGAAACGCGGCAACTGTTCGCCGACGGCGATGTCGGTCAGCAGCGCGATCAGCGCCATGCGGATCGGCACGCCATAGGCCGCCTGCTGGAAATAGAGGGCCCGGCTGTCCGTATCGAGGGCGATGTCGAGCTCGCCGACGCGCGGCAGCGGGTGCAGGACGCTGGTCTCGGCATATTTCGAGGCCTTGAGGAATTTTGCGTCGATGCGCGGATATTCCTCGCTTGCCTCCGCCCAGCGCTCCTTCTGGAAGCGGGTCACGTAGAAGACGTCGACCTTGGAGCGGATCTTCACGTCGGCGGTGTCGTCGAATTCGACATTCGGGATCAGCGACAACTGGTGCGGCTTGTCGGGCGTCACATAGAGCGCGTCGATCGAGGCGTTCTTGTCCTCGTATTTGTGACGCGGCAGCGGCCGGCAGTTGAATTCCTCCTGCAGGCGCGCATCGACATGGTGGGGCAGGCCCATGCCCTTGGCCGGCATGGTCATGATGTTGGCGCCGAAGCGGGCCAGCGCATAGACGAAGGAATGGATGGTGCGGCTGCCCTTGAGGTCGCCCGAGACGACGACATTGAGGTCGCGGAGCTGCTTGTTCTCCTTGCGCAGCGTGAAGAGGTCGCAGAGCGTCTGGGTCGGGTGCTCGTGGGCGCCGTCGCCGCCATTGATCACTGGGACGGTGGCATATTCGGCGGCGAGGCGCGCAGCGCCGTCGCGCGGGTGGCGAAGCACGATGACGTCGGAATAGTTGGAGATGACGCGCACCGTGTCGGCGAGGCTTTCGCCCTTGGCGACCGAGCTTGTCGCCGGGTCGGCGCTGGTGATGAACTGGCCGCCGAGGCGCAGCATGGCGCTTTCGAAGGACAGCCGCGTGCGCGTGCTCGGCTCGTAGAAGAGGCTCGCCAGGATATGGCCGCTGCCGTCGCGGGCGCTCGAGCCGATCCGGTAGGGGTAGGTGCTGTCGGGCAGCTTTTCGAGATAGCGCTCGGCGAGGTCGAAGACCTTCTCGATCTCCTCATTGCTGAGGTCGTTGATCGATGTGACGTGACGGAGCTTTCGTGCGGCCATCGGGCTACTCGACCTTATGCGCCGGCGCGGCAAGGCATGCCTCGGAGCGACTCAAATCTGCGGGGAAGGGGGAGGAGGGCGGTGTCGGGAATCGGGCTGCCACCGACCAGGATCGGTCTGAAGTCGCCAGGTCGCGTCCGAGCACATCCATCGAAGCCATGGCTATAGGCAGAGTCGGGGTAGCGGGCAAGCGTGCTCTTGGCGTGCATGCTACGCTAGCGAAACAGGCGAATCGCTGTGGGGGCGGCGGTTGGAGGGGGTTTTATTGAGTTCGGCTTTCGACGCGCACGACGTTTTCAATCAAACGCCGCCCTTTGCGGGCGTGAATCTTTTTACCTCGAATCCGGGGCTGGGCGCGCTGGTCGAAGGCCTGCCGCAGCCGGTCGTCGATCAGTTGAGCCAGCATGGCGCGGTCTGGGGCGCGCCGGAAACGGCCGAGCTCGGGCGGATCGCCAACCAGTCGGTGCCGGTGCTGAAGACGCATGACGCGACCGGCACGCGCATCGACGTGGTCGAATTCCATCCCGCCTATCACGCCCTGATGCGGCGCTCGGTGGCAGCCGGCCTGCACTGCTCGGTCTGGGACGCGGCCGGCGGCGAATCCAATTCACGGACCGTCGCCCGCGCCGCGCGCCTGTTCATGACGGCGCAGGCGGAAGCCGGCCATATCTGCCCGATGACCATGACCAACGCCTCGGTCGCGGCGCTGGCGCATGCCTCGCCGATCGCCAATCAATGGCTGCCGCTGATCCGTTCGCGCCAATACGATTCCTCGCACAAGGCGCCGCAGGAAAAGGCCGGCCTGACGCTTGGCATGGGCATGACCGAGAAGCAGGGCGGCAGCGACCTCTCGGCGACAACGACGCGGGCCGAGGACGCGCGCGATGGCACCTGGCGCATCACCGGGCACAAATGGTTCCTGTCGGCGCCGATGAGCGACGCGTTCCTGGTGCTCGCGCAGACGCAGGCGGGCCTGTCCTGCTTCCTGGTGCCGCGCGTCCTCCCCGACGGGACGCGGAACGGCATCCGCCTGATGCGCCTCAAGGACAAGATGGGCAACCGCTCCAACGCCTCGGCCGAGGCCGAATTCCAGGGCGCGGTCGGCTGGCTGATCGGCGAAGCGGGACGGGGGATCGCGACGATCCTCGACATGGTCACCTTCACCCGGCTCGACTGCTCGGTCGCCTCAGCCGGGCTGATGCGCATCGCGCTTGCCGAAGCGGTGCATCATGCGCGCCATCGCAAGGCCTTCGGCGCGACGCTGCTCGACCAGCCGCTGATGATGCGGGTGCTTGCCGACATGGCGCTCGACGCGGTGGCGGCGGCGGCGCTCGCCTTCCGGCTGGCCGAATCCTTCGACCGGGCGAATGACGATCCGGCCGAGGCGGCCTTCGCCCGGCTGATGACGCCCGCCGTCAAATATTGGGTGTGCAAGGTCTCGCCGGTGATGATCGGCGAGGCGATGGAGTGCCTCGGCGGCAACGGCTATGTCGAGGAGAGCCGCCTGCCGCGGCTCTATCGCGAGGCGCCGGTCAACGCCATCTGGGAAGGCGCCGGCAACATCATGTGCCTCGACGTGATGCGGGTGCTGCGCAAGACCTCGGAGCCGCTCGAGGCCGTGCTCGCCAATGTCGAGGACGCGCTGGGCTCCAGCGCCAAGTCGACCCTCAACGTGCTGCGCGCCGCAACCGCCGTGGCGCTCGCCGACGAAGGCTCGGCGCGGATTCTGACGGAGCAACTGGCGATGACGGTGGCGGCGGCGGCGCTGCGGCGGCGCTTCCCGGCGGTGGTCGCCGACGCCTTCCTCGAAACCCGGCTCGGCAAGCCCTGGCGCACGACCTACGGGATGCTCGACTCGCGCTTCGATTCAAAAGCCTTCATCAACTATCTCTGCCCGCAGATGTGAGGCGATCCATCGGGCCGCCTCGTCCTTCGAGGCTCGCTACGCTCGCACCTCAGGATGAGGCGGAACCACGGTTGTAGGGATGTGGGAGCTATCCCCTCAGTCCTCATCCTGAGGTGCGAGGCCACGATGGAAACATTATGGCGAAGAGCAAATCCCGAGCCTCGAAGGACGAGGATTGAGCCGCGGCGCTGTCCAACGCTCGCCGGGCTTGCGCTAAAGGGAGGCAGTTGATTAAAGCCTCGCCAGCCGATCCAGTGCGCCTTGCAGGATGTAGGCGGCGGCCATCTTGTCGACGACCTCGGCGCGGCGCTTGCGGCTGGCGTCGGCTTCGAGCAGCGTTCGTGTCACCGCCGCCGTCGACAGGCGCTCGTCCCAATAGACGATGGGCACGTCGATCTTGGGGAGGAGACTGCGGGTGAAGGCGCGGGTCGCCTGGACGCGCGGGCCTTCGCTGCCGTCCATGTTGACCGGCAGGCCGAGAACGATTGCCGCGACCTGATGCTTCGCCATGAGCCCGACCAGCGCCTCGGCATCGGCCATGAATTTCTTGCGCTGGATGACGACCAGCGGCGAGGCGATGCGGCGGCCGGGGTCAGAGATGGCGACGCCGATCGTCTTGGTGCCGAGGTCGAGCCCCATTAGCGCGCCCGCTGGCGGCAATTGTGCCGCCAACTCTTCAAGGGAAAGGACAGAAGCCGTCATCAAGTCTCCGTCAGGAGGCGCCAATTCCGCCCGGCCTGCTTGCGATACGGCGTCTCGCCAATATCATCGCCGACCGGCATATCAAAAAGCCGCCTTGGGGAGGAAAGAAAGATGAAGCTCACCTGGTTCGGTCACTCGGCATTCCGCGTCGATATCGCCGGCGCCGTCATCATGATCGACCCCTTCATCGGTAATCCGACCTTCACGGGCGACCAGAAGGCCGCCTACAAGGGCGCCACCCATGTCGTTCTCACCCATGGCCATGACGACCATACCGGCTCGACGGTCGAGATCTGCAAGGCGACCGGTGCGACCCTGATCGCCAATTTCGAGATCTGCAATTTCCTGGCGGGGAAGGGCGTCGAGAATTACAGCCCCGGCAATCACGGCGGCTCGGTCGATTACGGCGCCTTTTCGGTCGCCTTCGTGCAAGCCTGGCATTCCTCGGGGACGATCGTCGACGGCGTGCCGGTCTATCTCGGCAACCCGGCCGGAATCGTCATCACCGCCAAGGGCGAGAAGACGCTCCTCCATATGGGCGATACCGACATCTTCTCGGACATGGCGTTGATCAACGAGATCTACGCGCCCAAGATCGGCATCGTGCCGGTCGGCGACAGATTCACCATGGGCGCCAAGCTCGCCGCACTGGCCTGCAACCGCTATTTCAACTTCGAGACCGTCATTCCGGCGCACTATGCGACATTCGGGCTTCTCGACCCGGATGCCGGCAAGTTCACGGACGCGATGAAGGGTTCGAAGACCAAAGTGCTGGTCCCCGAACGCGGCATTGCCGTCGATCTCTAGGAAGGAACTACTGGCGGTATTGCTGAATGCGGGTCGTTCGAAGGCCGGCGAGTCCGTGGCGGTCGATAGACTGCTGCCACGAGAGGAACTCCTCGACCGTTAGCGTATAGCGGGTGCAGGCCTCCTCAAGGCTGAGAAGCCCGCCGCGTACAGCGGCGACGACTTCTGCCTTGCGGCGGATAACCCATCTTTTTGTATCCCGCGGTGGCAGATCGGCAATCGTCAACGGACTTCCGTCCGGTCCGATCACATATTTGACGCGCGGACGCATCGTCTCGGTCATTCTACTCTCACACACTGTCCTGACCTTACAGACAGAGAGCGTAGCGTCTCGGCTTTAAAAATTGGCTAAGCGGCAAGCAACAAATCGGTAAGAATTGGTCGCGGATTACCGCCTGATTCGCCTGTGGCCCGCCCGGAGGCAGGGGTTTTCGGCCTTGAAGATGACGCGATCGAGACTATAGTCCCCCGTAATCCGGACCGGCCCAACACGCTTCTCCAGGCGGCGGCCGGCAGAACCCCGTTCCGCATTGCGACCTCAGATGCTCAACAGCCTTGACCTTCCCGGCCGTCCCGAAGAGACGCGCGTCGTCGTTGCGATGTCGGGCGGTGTCGATTCGTCGGTCGTTGCCGGTCTCCTGAAGCATCAGGGCTATGACGTCGTCGGCGTGACGCTGCAGCTCTACGATCACGGCGCCGCCACCCACCGCAAGGGCGCCTGTTGCGCCGGCCAGGATATCCACGACGCAAGGCGGGTCGCGGAAGCTCTCAACATTCCCCATTACGTCCTTGATTATGAAGAGCGTTTCCGTTCGACCGTGATCGACGGCTTTGCCGCGAGCTACATTGCCGGCGAAACGCCGGTGCCCTGCATCTCGTGCAACCAGACGGTCAAGTTCGCCGACCTGCTCGGCACGGCGCGCGAGCTCGGCGCCCATGCGCTCGCCACCGGCCATTATGTCCGTTCGGCGCCGAACGGCGACGGAAGGGCGCTCTACCGACCGGTCGACCTCGACCGCGACCAGAGCTATTTCCTGTTCGCGACCACCCAGGAACAGCTCGACTATCTGCGCTTTCCGCTGGGCGGCATGACCAAGGCCGAGACTCGCGCCGCGGCGCGCGACCTCGGCCTGATCGTCGCCGAGAAGTCGGACAGCCAGGACATCTGCTTCGTGCCGTCCGGCCGCTATGCCGACATCATCGAGCGGCTGAAGCCCGGGGCTGCCGAAGCCGGCGACATCGTCCATATCGACGGCCGCGTCGTCGGCCGCCATGACGGCATCATCCGCTACACAGTCGGCCAGCGGCGCGGCATCGGCGTCGCGCTCGGCGAGCCGCTCTATGTCGTGCATCTCGACCCCGCCGGCCGGCGGGTGATCGTCGGGCCGCGCGAGGCGCTGGCGACGCGCCGGCTGCATCTTCGCAACGTCAACTGGCTCGGCAACATGCCGCTGGCCGACCTGCCGCTCGAAGGGCTCGACATCTATGCGCGGGTCCGCTCGACCCGGGCGCCGCTGCCCGCCCGCCTCGTCCAGGAAGACGGCCATTTTGCCGTCGAGCTTGGCGAGGGCGAGGCCGGCGTCGCGCCGGGGCAGGCTTGCGTTTTCTATGAGGGCGAGGGCGCCGGTGCACGGGTTCTCGGCGGCGGCTGGATCGGCCGCACCGAGCGGACGCGCGAGGCGGAACGCGCCCTTGGACGGCTGATGTCGGAGGCCCCGGTGGCAGCCCCTTTGTGATGAGGAGATGCCATTGTCGAACCGGTTCGACGAATTCATAAAGCGGGTCAAGGACAAGCGGGGCGCGACGGCGGTAGCGCCGGTCGCGACGCTCGACGACGAGCGCTCGGTGGTTGCGGCCTATGCCCGCTGGGCGCCGGTTTATGATCCGATCTTCGGCGTAGCGACCGGCATCGCCCGCAAGTCGGCCGTTATGACCCTCAACAAGCTACCCGCCGGACGCATTCTCGAAGTCGGTGTCGGCACCGGCATTTCGCTGCCGATCTACAAGCCCGCGCACCGCCTCGTCGGCGTCGACCTCAGCCCCGACATGCTGTCGCGTGCCGAGAAGCGCGTGGCGCGCCGCAAGCTGAAGAATGTCGAGAGCCTCCACGAGATGGACGCCGCCAACCTGTCCTTCCCGGATGAGAGCTACGACGCGGCGGTGGCGATGTTCGTGATGACCGTCGTGCCGGATCCCGATCGCGTCCTCGACGAGATCGTCCGTGTCGTGCGGCCGGGCGGCCATGTCCTGCTGGTCAACCATTTCTCGGTCGACAAGGGGCCGCGCGCCGCGATCGAGAAATCGCTGACCAAATATTCGGGGGCGCTCGGCTGGCGGCCGGAATTCAGCATCGACAACGTGCTCGGCCATCCGCGGCTGAAACTCACCAGCCGCCGGGACCTGCCGCCTGCCGACCTCTTTACCCTCCTGCTGTTCGACCGTCTCTAGAGCGTGATCGGCGGCGGCATTCCTTCGCGGAATGTCGTATAGAACGCCGTGCAATCGCGAGAGCGCAGGGTTTTGGGTCTTCCGGCGGATCAACTTTTCATCGGCGTCGATGGCGGCGGCACGTCTTGCCGCGCCCGCATCCGGGACGCCGGCGGCCGGCTCCTCGGCGAGGGACGGGGTGGCCCCGCCAATGCCCGGTTGGGCGACGCCGCTTTCGCCGAAATCTTGAAGACCTGCCGCCTGGCGCTGGCCGCGGCCGGCCTCGGCGACGCGGATTTTGGCCATATCCACGCCGGCTTCGGGCTCGCCGGCACGGCGCAGGCCGAGGACCGGGCTTTCATCCTTGGGCAGCGGCATCCTTTCGCGTCACTGGCGCTCGATACCGATGCCTATGCCGCCTGGCTCGGCGCTTTCGGCGGGAAGGACGGCGCCATCCTGATCGTCGGCACCGGTTCGTGCGGGCTCGCCGTCGTCGGCGGCAAACGCTTCAATGTCGGCGGCTGGGGTGCCGATATCTCGGACGAGGGCAGCGGCATGGCGATCGGCCGGGCCACGATCCGGCGTGCGCTGTGGGCGTTGGAAGGCATGGCGAAGCACACGTCGCTCGCCGATGCCGTGCTTGCCGAATTCGATCGCTCGCCGGAAAAGATCGTGCCCTGGGCGGCGGCCGCAAAGCCGGCCGACTACGCGCGTTTCGCGCCGATCGTGCTGGACTTCGCGAGCCGGGCCGATCCGCTCGCCACCTCGATCCTGCGCGAAGCCGGGGACGATCTCGGCCGGATGATCATGCGGCTGGTGGCGATCGGCGCCGCCAAGGTGGCGCTGGTCGGCGGCCTCGCAGCGCCGATCGTGCCCTTTCTGCCCGATGCCGTCAGGCCGCATCTGATCCAGCCGGAGGCCGATGCGGTGGATGGCGCAATCCTCCTGGCGCGGCAGACTGTTTTCGGAGAGGCTAGGGCAGGCTGATGGCCTTTGCGCTCACCGGAGCGACGATCTTCGACGGCGAGCGTCTGGTCGACGGCGCCGCCGTCATCGTCGACGGCGACCGGATCGTCGCCGTCAGATCCGGGCAGGATCTCGGGACGGAGATCGAACGCGTGGCGATCGAGGGACTTCTCGCGCCGGGTTTCGTCGACATCCAGGTGAATGGCGGCGGCGGCGTGCTGTTCAATGCGGCGCCGACGGTCGACGCGATTGCCGCGATCGGTGCCGCGCATCGCCGCTTCGGCACGACCGGCTTCCTCGTCACCTTTATCAGCGACGACCGCGCCCAGATGCGCCGGGCCGCAGAAGCGGTGCGGGCCGCGATTGCGGCCGGCGTGCCGGGCCTGCTCGGCGTGCATTTCGAGGGCCCCTGGCTGAGCCTGGCGCGGAAGGGCGCCCATGACGGACGCTTCCTCCGCGACTTCGACGCGGCCGATTTCGATCTCCTGACCGAAGCGGGCCTTGGCCGCGTGCATGTGACGGTTGCGCCCGAGCGGGTTGCGGCCGCCGATATCGTGCGGTTCGCCAAGGCCGGCATCATCGTCTCGGCCGGCCATACCGAAGCCGACGTCGAAACGCTGCGGCGGGCGCGGGCGGCGGGCCTCACCGGCTACACGCATCTCTTCAACGCCATGCCGCCGCTCACCGGCCGCGCCGCCGGTCCGATCGGCGCCGCGCTCGACGATCCGGAGGCCTGGTGCGGGCTGATCGTCGACCTCCAGCATGTCGGGGCGGAGAGCCTGCGCATCGCGATCGCCGCGCATGGATGGCAGCGCATGATGCTGGTCACGGATGCGATGCCGACGGTCGGCACCGATGCGGACGGCTTCGAACTCTACGGACGGCGGATCGAGAAGCGCGGTGGCCGGCTGGTCAACGAGGCCGGCGCGCTTGCCGGTTCGGATCTCGACATGGCAAGCGCGGTGCGCAACAGCGTCGAGGCGCTCGGCCTGCCGATCGAAGCGGCGCTGCGAATGGCGTCTCGAAATCCGGCCGAATTTCTCGACCTCGACGATATCGGCCGGATCGCGCCGGGCTATCGCGCCAATCTCGTGCTGCTCGACGGCGCCATGCGGACCGTCAACAGCTGGATCGACGGCAAGCGCTCCGAGCGCCAAATTTAGTGGACGAGCGCCGGCTTTAGAGTTTGCGGATCGACGCCGTCGGGCAGGTACCGGTAAAGCTTGGGCGTCAGGTAGCCGAAGCGGCTCATCATCCGGTAATTGGCGGCGACCAGCCTGCCGACCTGTTCCTCGGAAAGCTTCTCTTTCCATTGGTCGGCCTTGCCGACCCGGAAGAATCTTTCGGCGTTCTGCGAGCGCTCGCGGAAATTGCTGCCCTTCTCGATCTCGCTGAGGCGGCGGAAGCTCGACAGGTCGATTGCCTCGGCGATCTGCTCATCTGTCGGCTTCTGCCGGAGGTGGGTCATGACCTTGCTGAAGACCTTGAGCGGCTCGGTGAGCATATCCTCGTAGCGGATGACGAGGACGACCGGCAGGGACCGTATCGTCCAGCTTTCGACATTCTCCGTCCACGATCCCCAGGGCTCGTAGACCTCCTCGGTGCCGGTGGGCGAATAGAAGGCTGGCCGGCACATGACCGTGATGGCGTCGTCGAGCGACATGCCTATATGGTTGCTGAGGGACAAGACGACATCGAGCGGGTTGCGCACGACATAGACCGCTCCGAGCGATGCATCCATGTTGATGGTCGGCGTGTCCATGACCCTCGCCAGCGCCATATGCGTCTTGAGGAAGATCATGCCCTGTGCCCGCTTGGCGACTTCGGCATGAAGGAGCGGCCGGACCTTGATGATGTCGGGCGGCGTCGTATCCATGATCGGCTTGCCGATCATCTCCGAAAAAAGGCTGAACATCCGCGCTTCATAGAGGCTCGACCGGTCGAGCTTGTTGAGGTCGTGGTCGTCCAGCGGCACGCCCATCGCCATGCGCGTGATGTGGTAGAGGAAAATCCTGACCCAGGTGTTGCCGGATTTCGGATAGGAGGCAATCCAGACGATCCCGCCCGCGCCGCTTGCGCCCTTCAGCCTCGAATTTATCATCAGTAATGCCCGCGGATTTTCCCCGGCGTCGTGCCGGCGGGTCTGTCTAACAGGCCGATCCCGCCTTTTCCAGCCGTCGGGCGGGCGCTAGCTTCGGCGCGGCTTCAAGGCGCGCAGGAAGGTGATGGCCTCATCGGGGGTGAAGTCCGGGGATCCCGTTTCTTCATTGGAGACCGGTCCGCCATCGAAATCGAACATCCGCCAGGAACCCCGGGTCGGCGAGGGATCAAGTCTGAGCTGCTTGCTCTCTGCCAGAGCCCGCAATCGGCTCATTGTGGTCGCGAGGGTAGAACGGGATGGCCAAGACATAGTCTATGAACGCTCGGGAGGGTGCATTGTTCGGACGCCTTTGAATAATTGCCTCCCGGCACCGCCGCAGCCGATCATTGTGAAACGATCCTGACGGCAGTTGGAGACCGCCATGCGGTCCTCCGGGTGGCGACGACAGGCCGGCGTTGTCGGGCTTGCCATCTCGGTCGTGATCAGCGGGCTCGAACACTATCCTGGTGCGGATCAATCACCCGCGCCCGCTGATTGCATTAAGTTCAAGCTATTGCGGGCCCCCTGGGAAGGGGGTCCGCAGCGGGCCTGATCGCGCGTTAGACCGCGCGGAGGTTGGCCGCGTTGGCCTTGCCCTTCTTCGGATCCATCTTGGAATCGAAGGAGACCTTCTGGCCCTCTCGGAGGGTATTCATTCCCGAACGCTCGACTTCGGAGATATGGACAAAAATGTCCGGTCCGCCGCCGTCGACCACGATGAAACCGAAGCCCTTATCCGCATTAAAAAACTTCACAGTACCTGTAGGCATGTTCTGGTCGCTCCATTTGACATGGGGGTTCTAGCACGAGCCATCGCCGATGTCGTTCACCATTGTAACGGGCCAAAACAATATTACAGAGGGGGTCTTTCAAATTGAATCGAGGCAATTTCTGCCGGTTTCGCCTCAGCCATTGCTCATCGCAGGCGTATAAGTCTTGCAACTCACGCTCTTGAAGACCGCCATGCCGGCCGTGGCCTCGGTCGGCTCGACGAAAGTCTTGGGGTCGAAGGCGCTGGCGCTCGAGAAGCCGCGAATCGTGCAGAATTCCATCGCCGCCGTTGCCATGGTGCCGCCATGCGGGACGACGACGCTGGCCTGCTTGAAGGTCTGGATCTCCTGAAATCCCAGCGCCGGGATCATCGGGGTGAGGGCAAGAAGGCCGGCGGTTATGGAACCGGTCATCAGCATCTTCTTCATGGCACGTTCCTCCGGGATATCGCGCCAGGCGCGATTTTGGGCCTCTGGGATATCGCGCCGGGCGCGATATCGGGTGGCTGCGGTATGGCGCAAGCTGCGATGCCTGGCTGTGACTTTTGTCACTTACCGCTGCGGTGGCGCCGGGCGGCGCTTGCCGCTAGCCTGTCGCGGAAAGCCTGGAGGAGCGCTGAAATGATCAGGGTCGGGATTGGCGGATGGACCTATGAGCCGTGGCGCGGCAGCTTCTATCCGAAGGGGCTCCGGCAGGCCGACGAGCTCAATTTCGCCAGCCGGGCGGTCACCTCGATCGAGATCAACGGCACCTTCTACGGTTCGCAGAAGCCGGAGAGTTTCCGCAAATGGCATCGTGAAACGCCCGACGGCTTCGTCTTCGCGCTGAAGGGACCGCGCTTCGCCACCAATCGGCGCGAGCTTTCGGGCGCCGGCGAGTCGATCGAGCGCTTCATCAAGAGCGGCATCGTCGAGCTCGGCGACAAGCTCGGGCCGATCAACTGGCAGTTCGCCAAGACGAAGGCATTCGACCCGGACGATTTCGGCGCCTTCCTGGCGCTGCTGCCGAAAGAGGCCGAAGGCGTCGCCCTTCGCCATGTCGTCGAGGTCCGGCACGAGAGCTTCCGCAATCCGGATTTCATCGCGCTTCTCAAGAAGCACGAGGTCGCGAATGTGGTCGCCGATTCCGAGAATTTCCCGCAGATCGCCGATGTCACCGCCGGCTTCGTCTATGCGCGGCTGCAGGCGGCGGACGAGACGATCGAGACCGGCTACGCGCCGAAGGCGCTTGCCGCCTGGGCCGAGCGCGCCAGGCTGTGGGAGGCCGGCGGCGAGCCCGACGACCTCGAACGCGCCTCGGACAAGAAGGCCGCCAAGAAGAAGCGCGAGATCTTCGTCTACATGATCAACGGCGCGAAAATCCGCGCTCCGGCTGCCGCCATGGCCCTGATCGAGACGCTCGGCCAGAAGGCCTGATCACGCCGGTTTACCACAGTTAACAAAGGGTGAGGGCGGCGCCCCATTGGTGCCGTATTTGACCGGGGTTATCGCCCGCGGCGATGGGCGGGGGCCTGCCGATCGTCGGGCAAAGGGAGCGTAAGCCAAGATGCGGCGCATCGGAGTGGGGTACAGTCATAGTGAGAGTTGGGTTTTATCGCTTGTCCGCGTTCGGACTTGCGGTTGCAGCGTTGTGCGCAACCGCCGGTCTTCAGTCTAACGAAGCCGCCGCCGCCGGCAGTCAGTGCGGCAAGGCCTCCTGGTACAAAATGGGCCACACCACAGCGAGCGGCGAAAAGATGAACGCCGGAGCACTCGCAGCCGCCCATCCGAGCCTGCCCTTCGGCACCAAGGTTCGGGTCGAAAATCTGAAAAATGGACGTTCCGTCGTGGTCCGCGTCAATGATCGCGGGCCCTATTCGGGTGGCCGCGTCATCGACGTCACCCGCGGCGCCGCCGAACAGCTCGGGATGATCCAGTCGGGCGTTGCCCGTGTGAAGGTCACCGTCGTCGGCGGCAAGGGCAAGCTCGGCGGCTGCTGAGCTTTTCGTCTCCCCTTCAGTTGCGAAAGAGCGATAGCCCACCGAGGCGCCGCCTTTCGCTCCGGTCGAAGGCGGCATGGCGCCGGTCGCAGGCACGGTCCTCGGCATCGAGCAGGCGCCGGGCCTGGGCCTGCAATCCGCCGCAGCTTCCGCCGCTCAACTGCTGCGCCTTGACCATGAAATTGCGCGCGCATTGCATGTAGATCGACCGATGCGTCGATTCATGGCGCCGGGCGAAACCGACGAAGCCGCGCCACGAGGCGCGCGTGCCGCCGGACATGCCGCCTTCATTGGCGCGGGGCAGCGTCATGACGAAACGGATATTCAGGTCGACATTGCTGACCCGGCATGAGCCGCCGGCCTGTTTGGTCGCAACCTTCAGCGAATATTTCGGCCTGATATTGGCAACCGCCCCGCCGCGATCGCCGCGGAACGGGTTGCTGCGCATCCTGGTCGCGAGGCTCGACTGGCTGGTGCCGCCGACGCTGTAATAGCGCGTCGTGGTCGACGCGCTGATGCCGGCCAAGGCCTCTCCGGCAAGTCCGATTGTGAGAATTCCCATGATAGCCAAGCGCGCAAGCCCGCGCAAACTGGCGCATTCCGATGGTGCACCCACGGACCGCCCTCCCAGCCAACCCACCGCCAGTCTAGATCGGGAAGAGGGAAAAAGTGAAGACCTAGCGGGAACCCGGGCCGGCCGGCCGGCCGCCGCCGATCGAGAGGGGGTCGAAGGCGGCGGATTTGATCAGGGCGACGACCGGGCTGCCGAGCTTGAGGTCGAGGTCGCGGATCGCGTCGCGGGTGACATTGGCGATGAGGGGATCGCCGGCGATGTCGAGATGGACGCTGACGGCGTGCGAAGCGCCGCCGCTCAGCCCGACGACGGTCGCCGCCAGGCGGTTGCGGATCGAGATGCGGCCGGGCTCGCCGACCGACAGGGAGACGTCGCGGGCGCGGATCCTGACGCGGACCGAGGCGCCGACCGGGGCGTCGGTATAGGGTACCGAAAGGCGACCAGCCGGGTGCTGCAGCCGGGTGACGCCGGCGGCGCGGTCGCTCTCGACGATCTCGGCCGTCACGACGACGCCGGCCTCGCCGGCCTCGGCCAGATTCTCGATGCGGCTGCCGAGCACGTCGTTGACGCTGCCGATGGCGGAGACCCTGCCGTCCTCCATCAGCACCACCGTGTCGGCGATGCGCGAGACCTCGTCGACGGCGTGGCTGACATAGACGATCGGCAATTGCATGCGGTCGCGGAGCCGCTCGACGAAGGGCAGGATCTCGCCCTTCCGCTCCTGATCGAGGGCGGCGAGCGGCTCGTCCATCAGGAGGAGGCGGGGGCTCGCCAGCAGCGCCCGCCCGATCGCGACGCGCTGCTTCTCGCCGCCGGAAAGCCCGGCCGGCCGGCGGTCGAGGAGGGCTGCGATGCCGAGGAGGTCGACGACCTCGTCGAGGCTGCCCCAGCGGCTGTTGGCCGGCGTGAAGCGGCGCCCGTAAAGGAGGTTGCCGCGCACCGTCATATGCGGGAAGAGGCGCCCATCCTGGAAGACATAGCCGACGCGGCGCCTGTGGACCGGCACGTCGATCCGCCGGGCGCTGTCGAAAAGGGCCTCGCCGTCGATCTCGATCCGTCCGCGGTCGGGCCGCAGGAGGCCGGCGATGATGTTGACCAGCGTCGACTTGCCGGCGCCGGAGCGGCCGAAGAGGGCGGTGACGCGGCCGCTGCTTTCGAAGCTCGCCGTCAGCCCGAAGCCGTCGCTGACCTTCTTCTCGACGTCGATGACGATGCTCATGCGCCGAGCATCCTTCGCGTCATGCGGCGGGCCATCACGTCCGAGATGATGAGCGCGGCCAGCGAGATGACGATCGAGATGGCGGTGAGCCGCAGCGCGCCGAGGTCGCCGCCCGGCACTTGCGTATAGGTGTAGATCGCCGTCGGGATGGTCTGGGTCTCGCCGGGGATGTTGCCGACGAAGGTGATGGTGGCGCCGAACTCGCCGAGCGCGCGCGCGAAGGAAAGCACCATGCCGGCGAGGATGCCCGGCAGCATCAAGGGCAGGGTGATCGTCGCGAAGACGGCGATGCGGCTGGCGCCCAGCGTCGAGGCCGCCGATTCAAGGCGCGTATCGATCGCCTCCAGCGACAGCCGCATGGCGCGCACCATCAGCGGGAAGCCCATGATGGCGCAGGCGACGGCGGCGCCAGTCCAGCGGAAGGCGAGCACGATGCCGAAGGTGTCTTCGAGGAAAATGCCGATCGGTCCGCGCCGGCCGCAGAGCAGCAGGAGCAGGTAGCCGGTGACGACCGGCGGCATGACCAGCGGCAGATGGACGATGCCGTCGACCAGCGTCCTGCCCGGGAAACGTCCACGGCCGAGCAGGTAGGCGACGGCGATGCCGAAAGGCAGGCTGCCGATCATGGCGACGGTCGCGATGCGGATCGAGAGATGGATCGCATCCCACTCCGCCGGCGTCAGCGCATCGAACATCAAGCAGCGGTCCCGGGCCTGAGATAGAATGGGCGGTCGAAGCGCCCGGCTGCGAGATTAGTCCGGTGTTCGGCCGGACGTCATCCCATTCTGCCGTTTGCTCGACCGCCCAGGTGTTGACCGGAGGGCGCCAGTGCTCGCTCGCGCGTCGGTCAATCTCCGAAAGTCTTAGATCGCGCCCTTCAGGTGGCGGGCGCGACGATGGCGAATCCCTGTTTCTCGAAGGCCGGCTTCGCGTCGTCCGACTTCAGGAAGTCGAGGAAGGCGGCGGCGTCCGGGTTGGCTGAGGAGGCGGTCAGCGCGACCGGGTAGAGGATCGGCTCGTGGCTGTCCTCGGGGAAGGTGGCGACGACCTTGACCTTCGGTTCGGCATTGGCGTCGGTCTGGTAGACGATGCCGAGCGGTGCTTCGCCGGTGGCGACGAAGGCGAGGGCGGCGCGGACATTGTCGGCCTGCACGACCTTGCCTTCGACCTCGCTCCACAGGCCGAGCTTCGTGAGCGCCGCCTTGCCGTATTTGCCGGCCGGCACCGACTCGACATTGGCCATGGCGAGCTTGCCGTCGGCACCCAGCGCATCGGCGAGCTTGGCGCCGGGCTCGAGCGTCAGGGCAGCGGTCGAATCCGCCGGGGCGACGAGAACGATCGTGTTGCCGAGGAGGGTGACGCGGGTGTCGTTCTTGATGAGGTTCTTTTCCTGGAGATAGTCCATCCAGGCGAGATCGGCCGAGAAGAAGATGTCGGCGGGGGCCTTCTCCTCGATCTGCTTGGCGAGCGCCGAGCTTGCCGCATAGTTGGCGGTGACGACCTTGTCGGTCTTCTCCTTGTAGAGCGCGGCGGCGTCGTCGAGCGCGTTCTTCAGGCTGGCCGCGGCGAAGACGACTGTGTCGGCTGCCTGAGCCGGAAGCGCCATGCCGGCGAAGGGGAGCGCCAGCGCAGCCGCCGTCGCCAAGCTTATGAAATTCCTGCGGTTCCAGCGTTCGAGCAGCATGGTTTCCTCGATATGTTGCGATGGCTATGTCGAGCGTTATGTCATCACGGATATGTCGGGAAATCAAGGCGCTTGCATCGGCCGGATTTCGATGTTTCCATAAAGACATAACGTCTCGAAACCGCCGGGAGCCACGCCCATGAGACTCAGCGCGCGCAACGTCCTGAAAGGCAAGAGGCCTCCGACGTGATGATCGGCAAGGATTGAGCCGGGAGACGGAAGGCTTGTCGCGCTCGGCAGAAGCGCAGGCCTGCTGCCATTAGCCTATGCGCGGCTACGGGACGTTCTTTCCTGTCGACCTTCAGACGCTCTTGTCAGCGAGCCCGCTCACGGTAAATGTGGGCGGTTGCGCCAATCGCCTGTTCCCTGGAGGCCTCAATGAAAAGAATAATCGGAATTGCCCTGACCGCCCTGCTGTTCGGAGCCGGAGCGGCTGCCGCTCAGGACTATCCCGCCAGAAATCTCACCTGGATCGTTCCGCAGAATCCCGGCGGCGCGATCGATACGCTGGCGCGCATCTTCGCGACCGCCATGGGCAAGGAACTCGGGCAGGATATCATCGTCGAGAATCGGCCGGGAGCGGGGACGACGATCGGCATGCAGGCCGTCGCCGATGCCCCGCCCGACGGCTACCTCCTGGTCGTCGCGCCGCAGTCGTCGCTGGCGATCGCGCCGCTCACCGTACCCAGTGCCGGCTACGACCCGGTTGCGGATTTCGCGCCGGTCTACAGCTTCGCGAATGTTTCGATCGGGCTGGTGGCGAGCGCCAAGCTTGGCGTGACGACGCTCAAGGAGCTCGTCGACTATGCCAAGGCGCATCCCGGCGAGCTGAACTACGCCTCGGGCGGGCTCGGAACCGGCAGCCATTTCGCCGCCGCGGCCTTCGCAAGCTATGCCGGCATCGCCCAAGGCACCGTGCACATCCCCTATGAGGGCGGTGGACAGGCGACCGTCGCGGTCGCCGCCGGGGAATCGCAATTCTATCTGGGACCGATCGCGGGCAGCATGCTCGGCCTCATCGAGAGCAAGCAGATCATTCCGCTGGCCGTGACGGGCGACGCACGCATGTCGGCCTTGCCCGATGTGCCGACTTTCGCCGAGGCCGGCCTGCCTGAATATAACCAGCTCTCCTGGTATGGGCTTCTGGCGCCGGCCGGCACGCCGCCGGACATCGTTGCCAAGCTCAATGCCGCTGGCAACGCGGCGGCGAAGACGCCCGAGGTAATCAAGGCTCTGGCCGCCCAGGGCATCGACCCGACCGAGAACACGCCCGAGGAATTCGCCAAGCAGATCGAGGGCGACGTTGCGATCTTCCGCAAGCTGGTCGACGACAAGGTCGTCGTCCTCGAACCGGCGGAACCAGCAAAGCCCTGAGCCGGCCGATACCGGCATCGGGCCAAAGGCCGGGAGGCCGCGCCCATCCTGTCGACAGCCGCGACTTTCATGGTCGCGGCTGTCGATCTCCAACAAGCAAAACAACAAGCGGCAGGGCGGCATGGGCAAGTCGGAACTGGGAATCGCGGTCATTGGCTGCGGCCGCATCGGGACGCTTCGCGCGCATCTGGTCTCGCAGCACCCTTCGGTCAATTTCCTGGCGCTTGCCGATGTCGATCCCGGACGCGCCGACAGCTTGAAGGAGAAGGTCGGCGCCAACTTCGCCTCCGGGAATAACTACGAGGCCCTCGCCCATCCCGAGGTGGACGCGGTGATCGTGGCCACGGCGGAAGCGCAGCATGTTCGTCCGGTTCTCGACGCCCTGGAGCTGGGCAAGCCGGTTCTGGTGGAAAAGCCGATCGCGCTTTCGCTCCACGATGCGGACGAGATCCTGGCGGCGCTGAAGCACACCGGGGGCAGCCTGCATGTCGGCTACAGCCGGCGGTTCAAGCATCGCTATCTGCGGGCCAAGGAGCAGCTCCTGCAGAAGCGGCTCGGCACCATCACCGGGGCGGTGGCGCGCGTCTATAACGGGCGCGGCCAGACCTTTACCATCCTCAAGCGCGACCGGCATGCGACGCCGATCATGGACATCCTCACCTACTATGTCGACCTCATGACCTGGTTCTTCGATGGCGTGCGTCCCGTCGAGGTCATCGCGCGTGGCTATCGCGGCCACGGTGTCTTTCGCGAGGCCGGCTACGACATCGACGACGTCTCCTGGGCCATCCTCACCTATGAGGACGGCGCGGTCGTCAATCTCGGCATCTCATACGCGCTGCCTGCGGAATATACGGCGCTCGGCCAGTCGGCGCGCATCGAGTTGCTCGGCACGCAGGGGGTCTTGCTCCTCAACGACGATCACACCGACCAGGTGATGACGTCCGAAAACGGCGTTCCCGACCTGATGTGGGCCGGTCACAGCCAGAACACGATGTTCCTCGGCGCCTCGCCGCCCGGAGACTGGGCGCTCGGTGATTTCTGGGGGCCGCTTGCGACCGAGACTCGTGTCTGGCTGGACCATGTGCTGACGGGGAAGGCGTGTGCGCTCGCGACGCCGCAGCAAGCCCGATTGAGCCTGGAAACGACCATTGCCATCGACCGCGCCGCTCGTACCGGACTTCCGGTTCGCCTGCCGCTCGACCTGTAAGGGCGGCCTCTCAATCTGCCTTCGTCAGCTTGCGCTTGCGTGTCGGTTTCGGCACGGCGAGGTGCTTGCGGAGGTCGCCGATGCCCGCGGCAATCGCCTTGCCGGCATCGGCCTCCATCTTGCGATAGCGTTTCAGCACATAATCGCCGAGCTTGGTGAGCCTGGCGCCGCCGCCGCCGCCGGCGCCGCCCTTTTCGGTCTCGACCAGCGGTTCGGCGAAATGCCGGTTCAATTCCTGCACGAGGCTCCAGCCGCGCTTGTAGCTCATGTTGAAGCGCTTGGCGGCTTTCGTCAGCGACGCCGTCTCGGCGATCGCCTCGAGGAGATCGGCCTTGCCAGGGCCGAGCGCCACGCCGGATTTCAAGACGATGCGGAAGCGCAGGCCTTCCGTCTCATTCGCGAACTGAACCAAGTGCCGCCTCCCCAATCGCCGTTTCGGTGATTGTCGCGTCCGGCAGGGGCGAGGGCAACCGGATTTCGTAGAACATTTCTCGGGAAGGGCGGGAGGCGTATGATCCGGCCAATCGCCCCATCGAATCAGAATAGCCGCAAGAGGAACGCCCATGCGCATCGTCGGCCGGATACTGCTCGGCATCCTCGCGCTCGCCCTTGTGCTGACGCTCGGCGCCTACACGCTGCCGCGTCACCCGAAGGTGTTCCGCGCCGTCGAGATCGCGGCGCCGCCCGCCACCGTCTATGCGATCGTCAGCGATCTTCGCCGTTTCAACGAATGGTCGCCCTGGGTCGAGCTCGATCCGGCGGCCGAATACACGTTCACCGGCCCGGTCGACGACGTCGGCCAGACCATGAACTGGCAGAGCGCCAATCCGAATGTCGGCTCGGGGTCGCAGACGATCGCCCGGCTGGAGCCCGAGAAGATGGTTGCGATGTCGCTCGATTTCGGCGCGATGGGACCGGCCGAGGCGACGATCGCCCTCGAGCCGATCGCTCCGGGCACGCGCGTCACCTGGGGCTTCTCGACCGATCTCGGCTTCAACCCGATCGGCCGCTACATGGGCGTGATGTTCGACGGCTGGATCGGCGGCGACTATGAGCGCGGCCTGGCCAAGCTCAAGACCGTCGCGGAGGCAACGCCGCCTGCAATCACACCGTCGGCGGATGCGGCACCATCGGCTTCGCCCGCGCCAACGCCCGCTCCTGCGCCATAGCCCTCTCCACATCCGCTCGTCCCCGCTGAGAGCGAGGACCCAGGGGCGGCAAACTCTGACCCTGCCGTAAAACCCTGGGTTCCCGCTTGCGCGGGAAGGAGCGGAGTTTGTGGAGATCTACGTCTACTGAGCGCTAGGCATTCGTGACGAGGAGCGCCAGGACGAGCAACGCGAAGGCGCCGATCCACAGCACGAAGCCGTTGCCGATAGTCTCTTCGCGGATGGCATGGCTCCGCGCCGCGTTTCTCCGACGATCCTGCATTTGAATTCCCCGTTCCCGCTTCCGATGGGACGAAGCTCGCAGCGGATCGCGGCCGGGCGGGGCCGGCATTGTGGCGGCGGCGGACAGTTCTGCCGGCGGAATTGCGGCTTAGCGGCGTTTGCTCATGTCGGCCGCCAGTCGATATCGACATGGCCCGGCCGGCTCGCAATACGCTTCAGTCAGGCCGAGATGCCGGGGTAGGGACGCAAGTCGAGCTCGCCTTGCGGGGCGAGATGCGTATAGGCGTAGAGCGCGATATCGGCGATCGAGAAGGCGCTGTCGGCCAGCCAGTCATTGCCGGCGAGCCGCGTCTCCATGACGTCGAGCGCCTTGTAACCGCGGGCGCGGAGATCGGGGATGCGGTCGGCATAAGTGACGCGCCCGTTCGGGACGAGGTGATACCAGGAGCGCACCACGGCGATGTAGGGCTCGTGGCTGTATTGCTCGAAGAAGAGCCATTGGTAGCTGAGCGCCCGCTCATAGGCATCGTCGGGCAGATAGGCCGTGCCTTCGCTGAGATGCAGCAGCATGGCGTTCGATTCCGCCAGCAGGCGGCCGTCGGGCAGGACCAGCGCGGGCACCTGGCCGTTTGGATTGACCGCGAGGAAATCGGGCTTGCGCGTCGAGCCGTCGCGGCTGTCGGTATCGATCAGCCGCAGCTGCAGGCCGAGGACGGCGGCAAGCAGCCGCACCTTGTAGCAATTGCCCGAGTCCTGCATCGAATAGAGCGTGTAGGCCATGATGCGCTCCCACTTGCCTGCGCCGAGACTAGGATTTCCATGCCGTGCCCGTCCAATTCGCATGCTTGGTGGGTCGGCTTAGCGGCAGGTGATTGCAAAATAATTCGCTAGTGCGGAGACGGCCTGAACCAGATCACTGGGAAGCTCGCGTTGCTCTTGCGGCAGTGAACCGAGGATCGCCATTGTTTGTGGATCGATCGATTCAGGTGGATGGTGGCGTGCTGAACAAGCTGGCGCTCCCTCGAGCAGCAGGGCGCCGTGTTCAGGGAACCCAAACTCGACAAAATATTCCCGGTCAAAAATCTCAAGCATTGCCTTCGAGCCGATCGCGACTGGCTTTTCGACGGGGAGCGTAAAAAAGAGTGTCAGGCGCTCGCCTTGATATTCTAGCCAGTATTTTTGCGGCGGCAGGAGCGCGACCTTGTCCGATCCGATCGTAAAGTATGAGAAGAAGTCAAAATCCCTCAGCGACTCGACGTTCTCTTGCGCAAGCGGCTTTAGCTCCGCCTCGCTGAAGGTGCCATCGCCATCAGCATCCAGGCCCTGAGTCGCGTATGCCGAGAAGGCCGCATCGAATTTCCATGCGTGATGAATTTCGACCACCCGTCCATCGGCATCAAACCGCATCTCGGCTTGCGCATCGACGAAAACATGGGGGTGCGCCGTCGCCGGCGAAATCGCGGTCAAGGCGATAATCTTGCTTGCCGTCAGCGCAATAAGCCCGCGCATCCTCATCCGCGTTTCCTTTCTTCACCAGCGTGGCCGAGGCTTGAAGTCGGCATGAGCCGTTCCAGTAAATCGTCTCGGCGAAAATACTGGTGCCAAAGAACCGCCAGGAGATGCAGGCATATGAGAAACAACCCCACTTTTGTGAGAGCGATGTGCAGGAAGACGAACCTTCCCGAAGCATACATTGCCGCCCACCCGCTGCCGACCAGGGCAACGATTGCAAGGTAGATCGCGGCATGGTTGGCGCGCGCTATCAGGTGCTGCCAGTTCCTCATTCCTGCGGGAAGTCGAGGTGCGCCACGAAGAACACGGCTGGCCAGCAGAAACAGGGCAAGCGCTGGGATGAGCCAGCCTGCCCACTCGTGGCCAACCGCCATCAAGAAGTCCCTGGCTTGCGGCTTGATGCCAAAGGCGTGTCCGATATGGGCCCTTTGTATTCCTAACGCTGTGGGAAACTCGAAAACGCACAGTACGGCGAGCGTCCAATGGGCAGCTTTCTGAAGCCCTGAATATTGAGCTGCCGGCATTTCCCTTTTCTTGTGGGTCATCAATCTTTGTTCATCTGCCGAGGATCTCGCCCCTGTTGAATTGCCGGGGCCGCGCACTGTATACCCGTGGGGGGTATCAGATCGAGGACGAAAAATATGAAACTTTTTGTGTTGACCGTCGCAGCGCTTTTGGCCGCTCCTTCAATGGCGGCTGCGGAGCATGGCAAGGATGCGTCGAAAGACGCCAACATGGCCGCCCATCACGAAATGATGGCGGACATGGAAAAAATGCAGCCGACTGGTGATGCCGATAAGGATTTCATGATGATGATGATCCCGCATCACCAAGGCGCGATCGACATGGCGAAGGTCGAACTGCAATACGGCCATGACGAAAAACTGCGCGCGATGGCAGAGGAAATCATCGCCGCACAGGAAAAGGAAATTGCTGAGATGAACGATTGGCTCGAAGCCAACCCATAGTTTCGTCAGCGGAGAAGTCCGGTTCAGAACCCGATCGACAGGTAGGCCAACGGGAACACCGGGCGTGAGGCGGATCGCGGGGCCGACGTCCAATTCGTTCTGGTGGGATAGGCATCAAGCGAAGCGATGAGAGCGGAGCAGTCGGGACCGGGGCTCAATCCTCGTCCCCGGATCAAGTCCGGGGCAGGCTCTTCGAGACGCGCCCTGAAGGCGCTCCTCAGGAGAAGGATTGAGGGCTGGCCCGCGACTAGTTCCGCCTCATCCTGAGGTGCGAGCGCAGCGAGCCTCGAAGGACGAGGCGGCTCCGGCGCGGCCGTTGCGCCCGCTTTGCCGATGCTTATCGTAAGCGCACAAGCCCTCGCGAATCCAAGGCCCTCCCATGCCCTTCCCAGCGGTCGCGCCGATCGTGCTTCTCGTCCTCTCGAATGTCTTCATGACGCTCGCCTGGTACGGCCACCTCAAATACAAATCCTCGCCGCTGATCCTGGCGATCCTGGCGAGCTGGGGCATCGCCTTCGTCGAATATTGCCTGGCGGTGCCGGCGAACCGGATCGGCTCGGCGGTCTATTCGACGGCCCAGCTCAAGACGATGCAGGAGATCATCACCCTCATCGTCTTCGCCGGTTTCTCGGTCTTCTTCCTCAAGGAGACGCTCGGCTGGAACCATCTCGTCGGCTTCAGCCTGATCGCGCTGGGCGCCGGCTTCATCTTTCACAAGTTCTAAGGCGGCCCGGCCGGGCAGGGGGTTCAAACCGCCGCGCCGGGAAATGCTTGAGAATCCTGCGCCGCAGGACTAGAGGCATGATCCGCGGATCATGCCTTCCGGCCTTGAAAACCGGTTCCACTTTTCCCGACATTGCTCTAGGGTCCGCGCCGCCTGAACCCCTGTCCGGAGCCTTAGAAATGGCCTTACTCGCCGACTCCCTTGCCCGCATCAAGCCGTCCGCCACGGTCGCCGTCACCGACAAGGCGCGCGAATTGAAAGCCGCCGGGCGCGACGTGATCGGCCTCGGCGTCGGCGAGCCGGATTTCGACACGCCGGACAACATCAAGGAAGCCGCCATAAAGGCGATCCGCGAAGGCAAGACCAAGTACACCGCCGTCGACGGCATCCCGGAGCTCAAGGCGGCAATCGTCGCCAAGTTCAAGCGGGAGAACGGCCTCGACTACAAGATGGACGAGATCAGCGTCGGCACCGGCGGCAAGCAGGTGCTGTTCAACGCCCTCATGGTGACGCTCAACCCCGGCGACGAGGTGATCATCCCGGCGCCCTATTGGGTGAGCTATCCGGAGATCGTATCGCTCGCCGGCGCGACGCCGGTTCCGGTTGAGACGACGATGGAGTCGGGCTTCAAGCTCTCGGCCGAAGCGCTCGACAAGGCGATCACGCCGAAGACCAAGTGGCTGATCCTCAACTCGCCGTCGAACCCGACCGGCGCCGCCTATTCGCGCGACGAGCTGAAGGCGCTCACCGACGTGCTGATGAAGCACAAGCATGTCTGGGTACTCACCGACGACATCTACGAGCATCTGAGCTATGACGATTTCGTCTTCACGACGCCGGCGCAGATCGAGCCAAACCTCATGGAGCGGACGCTGACGCTGAACGGCGTCTCCAAGGCCTATTGTATGACCGGCTGGCGGCTGGGCTTCGCGGGTGCTCCGAAATTCCTGATCAAGGCGATGGCGACGCTGCAGTCGCAGTCGACGACCAACCCGTCCTCGATCACGCAGTGGGCTTCGGTCGAGGCCCTGAACGGTCCGCAGGATTTCATCCCGCGCAACGCCGCCGCCTTCAAGGAGCGCCGCGACCTCGTCGTCTCGATGCTCAACCAGGCGAAGGGCCTGCATTGCCCGATGCCGGAAGGCGCCTTCTATGTCTTTCCGACCTGCAAGGGTCTGATCGGACGGACGAGCGCCGGCGGCCGCAAGATCGGCAATGACGAGGATTTCGTCACCGGCCTTCTCGAGGAGGAGGGTGTCGCGGTGGTGCAGGGGTCGGCCTTCGGCCTTGCTCCTTATTTCCGCATCTCCTACGCGACCTCGAACAAGGTTCTCGAAGAGGCCTGCGGCCGCATCCAGCGCTTCTGCGCCGGCATGCGCTGAGCTGAACCCGACATGGCGCGCTACGTGGCCCTGCTGCGTGCGATTGCCCATGTCCCCATGCTGCCGCTCCGCGATTCCCTCGCGGAGCTGGGTTTCACCGACGTCGAAAGCCACGGCATGTCGGGCAATCTGATGTTCAGCGTCGAGGCCGGCAGCGCCGGCGCGTTCGAGAAGCAGATCGGCAAGCGGCTCGAGACCGAGGCGATCATCCGCACGGCGTCGCAACTGGCGAAGGTCGTCAAGGCGAATCCCTTCGCCCGCCGCCAGGGCGCCAGCCTCTATTTCCTCGCCAGGGCGCCCTCGGCCGCGAAGCGCCGGGAATTCCAGGGGCTCGATTTCGAGGCGCCGGCGCCGGTGCTGTCGGGCAAGACCGTCTTCATCGTCCATCCGAGCCGGCTCAAGGGCCGCAAGGGACCATTCGACTTCGAAAAATTCCTCGGCGTGCCGGCGACCGCCCGGTCGGCGAAGATCGTCGAGCGCATCCTGGAAGTGATGGCCGAGAAGCCCGCCCCGGCCAGGAAGCCGGTTAAGAAGAAATAGCGATGTTGCGCTGAAGACGCAGTCGTCGGGAAAGTGCCGGGAGAAAGACTTTTTCGCCGTCAGCCAATTCCGCGAATCGCCTTCGTCGTCATACGGTAGCCTCGCGAAAATACGAGGGGCACAGGATGAAAATCAGACATTGGCTGCTGTCGAGCACGGCCGTTGCCGTGGCGATGGCGTCTCCGGCGGCATTTGCGGCGGATTTCTCGACACCCGAATCCTATTCGCCCGATTTCTCCGCGGCCGGCCCCGCGGTTTCGGCGCCGAACGGCAAGCTCGGCGCTTTCGGCGGCGTCCTGTCCGATGACGAGGAGGCCTATGGCGCCTTCGGCGCCTTTGCGCTGCCGCTCGGCCAGCAATTCGGCCTTCAGATCGACGGCATGGTCGGCAACGCCGACGACGATCTCTTCTACGGCGTCGCCGGTCATCTCTTCTGGCGCGACCCGGCTGTCGGCCTTCTCGGCTTCTACGCCAGCTACGCCAAGTGGGATTCGTCGACCACGATCGAGGCCGATATCGGCGTCGACGGCGCCGTTCAGGACATCACCGGCGGCGAGGTCGCCAAGATCGGTATCGAGGCGGAAGCCTATCTCGGCCGCTTCTCGGTGGAAGGCCTGCTCGCCTACCAGTTCGGTGACGAAGAAGGAGTCGCCGGCAAGGGCACGCTCGCCTTCTACCCGACCGACGATCTACGCTTCGATGTTTCCGTCAGCCATCTCGAGGGCCCCGGCTTCTCTGCCGGTATCGGTGCGGAATGGGCTCCGCCCCAAGCTATGGGGCTTTCGCTCTTTGCCGACGCTTCGATCGACGAGGACGAGGATGTGCGCGCCTTCGGCGGCGTCACCTTCTATTTCGGCCAGCAGAAGTCGCTCATCCAGCGCCATCGGGAGGACGATCCCGACGTCGAACTGCCGGACGATCTGATCAAGATCGTCGGTCAGGCCGGCTGCCCGTTCGGAACAACGATCCAGACGGATGACAGCGGCTCCTATTGCGAGCCCGTCAACCAGCCACCGCCCTAGGGCGTGATCCGTTTCAACGGAATCGGAGCATGCTCTAGATTCTTTTGATTTGCGCAATGTCGGACGGAAAACGATTTCTGCCCCGGATCTTATGGTCCGGGGCATAGTTTTTCCGGACATTGCTCTACGCGGCTGCTTCCTTGAGGGCGGCGACGAGATCGTCGACGACGCCCGAAATCAGCTCGCGATCGTCGCCCTCGGCCATGACGCGCACCAGCGGCTCGGTGCCGGAGGCACGCACGACGAGGCGGCCGCGGTCACCGAGCTTGCGGTTGGCATCGTCGATCTTGCGGCGGATCGGCTCCTTCTCGAGCGGACGCGCGCCGTTGCCGGTGCGGACATTCTTGAGGATCTGCGGCACGGTCTCGAAGCGGTGGCAGACCTCGCTCACCGGCCGGTCCTGCTTGCGCAGGACGGCAAGGAGCTGGAGCGCCGCCACGAGGCCGTCGCCGGTCGTCGTATAGTCGGTCATGATGATGTGGCCGGACTGCTCGCCGCCGAGATTGTAGCCGTGTTCGCGCATGTGCTCGGAGACGTAGCGGTCGCCGACCGGCGTGCGCGCCGTCGTCAGGCCGATGCCGGCGAGGAAACGCTCGAGGCCGAGATTCGACATGATCGACACGGCGATGCCGGGCTTGGTGAGGCGGCCCTCTTCATGCCAGGACTCGGCGATCACGGCGAGGAGCTGGTCGCCGTCGACGAGCTGGCCCTTCTCGTCCATGACCACGACCCGGTCGGCGTCGCCGTCGAGCGCGATGCCGATATCGGCGCGGACCTCGCGCACCTTGTCGGCAAGTGCTGCCGGCGCGGTCGAGCCGACGTCGCGGTTGATGTTGAGGCCGTCCGGCTCGACGCCGATCGAGATGACTTCCGCGCCGAGCTCCCAGAGAGCGGCGGGCGCCACCTTGTAGCCGGCGCCGTTGGCGCAATCGATGACGACGCGGATGCCTTCCAGCGAAAGGTTGCGGGCAAGCGTCCGCTTGGCGAATTCGATGTAGCGGTCATGGACGCCGTCGATGCGGCGGGCGCGGCCGAGCCCGTCGGAGGAGGCGAGGCGGCCTGACAGGTCGCTCTCGATTAGTTCCTCGATCTCGCTCTCGACGCTGTCGGAGAGCTTGAAGCCATCCGGCCCGAACAGCTTGATGCCGTTATCGGCATAGGGATTGTGCGAGGCCGAGATCATGACGCCGAGATCGCAACGCATCGAGCGCGTCAGCATGGCGACCGCCGGCGTCGGGATCGGCCCGAGGATCAGCACGTCGACGCCGACCGAGGTGAAGCCCGCGACGAGCGCCGGCTCGATCATGTAGCCGGACAGGCGCGTGTCCTTGCCGATGACGACGCGGTGCCGGTGGTCGCCGCGGCGGAAGGCAAGGCCCGCTGCCATGCCGACCTTCAGCGCTATCTCCGGGGTGATCGGAAAGCTGTTGGCGCGTCCGCGAATGCCGTCGGTGCCGAAATATCTGCGTGCCATTATCCTCGCCGCCACTTTTGCGTGCCGTCTGAATTTACCGCCATCCTGCCTGCATGGTGTTGAAAAATGACGAACTTGCGTCCGAATTCGTTAACCCGGCCCGGCCGCACCGCATTGCGGGGCGTTGCTTCGCCGGATTTCGGCGGATTTCAGCGGATTTCAGCGAGTTCGCTTGACAGGATTCAGCCGCTTTCCTTATATGCCGGCCACTACGGCGGAGTAGCTCAGCTGGTTAGAGCAGCGGAATCATAATCCGCGTGTCGGGGGTTCGAGTCCCTCCTCCGCTACCAGTATCTCCCAACCCACTGAAGTCATTGATATTGCGGGGCAAGTGGACAGAATTGTCCCACAAAACGCCCCACAAATGATGGACAGTGGGGCAGGAAAATGGGCAGATGCAGGGTGAAGAACAGGCACCTCAAGGACCGCGATGGCTGGTGGCACTACCGCCGCCGCGTCCCAAGTGATGTGGCCGGATCGGTCGAGAGCCCGACTGTCGACCAGGCTCTCAAGACCAAGGATGTGATCGAGGCGCGGAAACG
Source organism: Bauldia litoralis (assembly GCA_945882315.1). GTDB lineage: Bacteria > Pseudomonadota > Alphaproteobacteria > Rhizobiales > Kaistiaceae > CAMCWB01. The sequence goes on from CAMCWB010000017.1 coordinate 55,881, forward strand.
ACGCGACCGCATCACGACGGACCTTGAGCGCGGCTGGCAGAAAATCAGGGACGCGAAAGCGCGGCGACAGTTCCCTGCATCCGTCGGCGGTGATGAGGAGGCTGTGGCGTTCGCCGCGTTTCTTCACGAGCGGGACAGCGGCGTTGACGACGACCGGGACGCGACGACACTCGGAGAACTTTACGCTGATGAGTTTGACGCCCTTGCCGAAAAGGAAGCAGTCGGGCCAAGCCTCGGGGACTTAGGCGAGGCGCGGGGCCTTGTCGCGGCAACGCCAGAGGGCAAGAGGCTCGTGCGGCTGGGCAATGCCGCGCGGGGGGTGGTGTCAATCACGCTGGCCGGGGAGAGCTTTCTCGAACAGGCCGCTCTCTCGCTGGGGACCAAACGCCTCTATCGTGGCGTCTACAGGCGCTGCTCTGATCACCTTCCGCATCCCCAGCAAGTCGGGGAGCGACAAGCGCGAGAGTTCATTCAGCGCCTTGCAAGGGTCTCCACCGCTTCAAAGGTCGGGAACTACCGCGCCGCTCTTCGTGCCCTGTGGGACCATCTGGGGCTCGCCAAGGCAATGTGGAGCGGCTTCCGTATCGATGCTGGCAAGGCCGCCATCAGGCGCGATGTGTGGACTGAGGAAGAGACGGTCCAACTGCTGGAAGGTTCGTCCCGGAAGCTGCGCCTCGCGATCCTGATCGCTGCTCATACTGGGGCGCGGGAGGGTGAGATTGCGACGATGGTTTATGACGCCGAACTGGACTTCATCAGCTTTCCAATATCGAAGACGGAGGCGGGGGTCCGGGTCATTCCCTGCCACGATGACATTCGATTGTTCGTCCAAGAGTGGGTCGCTGACCCTTGGTCCAAGTTCACAATCAGGAACAGGTTCTCTGAGTTGAAAATCGTACTTGGCTTCCCGGCGTCAAAAGTGTTTCACTCGTTTAGGCACACTCTCGCTTCGCGATTGCATGAGTGTGAGGTTCAGGAAGCGACGGCGGCGAAGATCATCGGGCACAAACACCCGTCGCTGACCTTCGGTTGGTACGGGTCAAAGGTCGGCGTCGAGACCCTCAGAAAGCCAATCAACGCGGTTCGGTATCCCGCATCGGTCCTTGCCTTTGGTCGCGTGGCGGAAGCGTGATCAGGGTGGACGGCCGCAGCTCGCCCGCCGCTCGAAGTGCGGGCAGCCACAGCCACACAAGCGTAACTCGATCCCCTTACGGGTCCAGTATGTGGAAGGAAGGGGTGGAGGAAGTGTGCCTGATCAGGCCGCACAGGGGGAATACGGCGTAGCCCACCCTATCATTCAACACTCACAGGTATGGAAGCCCCTGTAAGTGCCCAAGCAGTGACAGACATCACCTCTTGTGCCTCCTCAGCCCGTGACAGTGGGACAAGCACCCCGTCGTGGAGACCGAGGCCGACGATGCCCCTCTCCATCAACTCCTCAAGGACTGCCAGCAGCACCACCGACTCTTGGTGCATGAGCGAGTAGCCCCATCCTCGGCCGAACGCTTCCGCGAGTGCAGGATGGCGGGTGAGGATTGCTTGCTTCGTCCGCTTGACCGTCCAGCCCTCCGGCAGTCGGGCCTCGAATTTGGCAGCGGGCGTGTCCGCGTTTCCTGCCGCCTCATCGTCTCCAACCCCAACACCCAGCGCCTTCGGCCAGCCACCGCGAACGTGGGTGTCAAACAGGAGACAGTTCATCGCCATCTTGACGCCGCTCCGGTAGCTATCCGTACCCGCCAATGCGTAGAGGTCACCATCCGGGGCATCGATGCCCAAACGAGCGTAGGCCAAACGCGTGAACATCGATCCGTAGTCGAGCGTGGCGACTTTCTCACCGCCGATCCTGATGTGCTTTCTCCGATCTTTCCTAAGCGTCTCCCAGAAGCCCCCGAACAGGCGTCCCGACTGGTCGAAACGGGGTTCGGGCTGATCAGGCAAGAGCAGGAAGTGCCGTCGCATTTGCCGCTGCTTCGTCCTGACCATTGGATGCTGATCGTCCCCCACGAATGAAATGTCGGCCGCTGCCAGCCACTCGTTGACGCGCTGCATGTCCCCCCGCAAGCGATGGGTCTCGGTGGTGTCGAAATAGTTGATCGGCTCGCGGCCGACGGTCCCCTCTTTCGAGCCCCATTCAGATCCTCTCCGCTGGGTGTTGCGATTGAGCAGGATCAACTCACCCCCGGTGCCGTCGCGAAGTTGGTTGGAATTGAGGGTGGCGTAGTCTCCGGGTGCTTTAACCCGAACGAGTCCAGCGTTGACGCGCCGGACAGGAGACCACGCCATGACGAGCACTACCACGAAGCCCGAAGCCGTTCAGCCTGATACCGA
>CAMCWB010000018.1 GCA_945882315.1 Bauldia litoralis
ACAGATCGTCATGCGCAAAATCGACGGTTGGCAGACCCTCGCAACCAAGCCCGTCGATCAGCCGGTTGACCTGGCCGCCTGAACCGATACCTTCACCACGCCGGAGCCACGTCACGCGAATTCCAACACGACCAGCGACGGCACCACGAGATGGCCGCGCATATCGAGCGAGCCCTCCGCGACGCCGATGCCGCCGGCATCACCGGCAAGCGCGTGACGCCCTTTCTCCTCGACGCGATCTTCAAATCGACCGGCGGCCGAAGCCTCTCGACCAACATCGCTTTGGTCAAGAACAACGCCCGGCTGGCGGCCACCATCGCAGCCGAGCTGGCGATCGGACAATAGGCCTCCGCGCCGATTCAGGCAGGGCCTCGGGCTGGGAGTCATCCTCGGCAACCGGTAACGGTTACCGCCCGAGCGTCTCCTTCACCGCGACGGCAAGCTGCTTCAGCGAGAAGGGCTTCGGCAGGAAGTGGAAGTCCTCGCCGTCCGGCAGGTTCTTCTTGAAGGCGTCCTCGGCATAGCCGGAGATGAAGATGATCTTCAGGTCCGGCCGCGTCTTGCGAAGCTCGCGGAGCAGCGACGGCCCGTCGAGCTCCGGCATGACGACGTCCGATACGACGAGATCGATCTTGCCGCCCGTCTCCTCCATGACCTCGAGCGCCTCGATGCCCGAGGCGGCCTCGTAGACCTTGTAGCCGCGCGAGGCGAGCGCCCGCGCCGCGAAGGCCCGGACGGCTTCTTCGTCCTCGACGAGAAGCACGGTGGCGCTGCCGGTGAGATCGGCGATCTCCGGCCCGGCTTCGCTGATCGCAGGCGCTGCCTTCTCGCCGGCGGTCGGCACGTGGCGCGGCACGAAGAGCCGAAACACGGTGCCGCGGCCGAGCTCGCTCGACACGAAGATATGCGCGCCGGTCTGCTTGATGATCCCGTAGACGGTCGACAGGCCGAGGCCGGTGCCCTTGCCGACGTCCTTGGTGGTGAAGAACGGCTCGAAGATTTTCGACTGCACCTCGGGCGTCATGCCGGTGCCGTTATCCTCGACCTCGACCAGGACATAGTCGGCTTCCGGCAGCGGCTTGTAGCCGAAGCCGCCGACCTCGCGCGCCGCGAGGTTGCGCGTGCGGATGGTCATCGAGCCGCCCTTCGGCATCGCGTCGCGCGCATTGACGGCAAGATTGATGACAACCGTCTCGAACTGGTTGAGGTCGGCCTTGATCGGCCACAGGTCGCGGCCGTGGACGAGTTGCAGCTTGACGTTCTCGCCGAGCAGGCGCGTCAGCAGGATCGACAGGTCGGACAGCACCTCGCCGAGCCCCAGCACCTGCGGCCGCAGCGTCTGGCGGCGCGAGAAGGCCAGGAGCTGGCGGACGAGGCCGGCCGCCCGATTGGCGTTCTGCTTGATGTTCATGATGTCCTGGAAGGACGGATCGCTCGGCCGGTGGTTGGCGAGCAGCAGGTCGGAGAAGCCGATGATCGCGGTCAGCACGTTGTTGAAGTCGTGCGCCACGCCGCCGGCGAGCTGGCCGACCGTGTCCATCTTCTGGCTCTGCGCGAATTGCTGCTCGAGCGCCCGCTGGTCGGTGGTGTCGATGGCGTTGACGATGACCGTCTCTTCCTCGCCGACGCTGTTCTCGACCGGGTTGATGTAGAAACGGACGCTGCGGTCCCGGTTCGAGGCGAGCGTCGCGTCGATCGGCGGGATGACGCTGGCGCCGGCCGCGACCGCCGCCAACGCCGCCTCGATGCGGTCGCGCTCGCCGGCGCCGACGAGATCGACCAGCCGCCGCCGCGCCGCGCCGACCTCGCTCGGTCCGAACAGTTTCAGGAAGGGGCCGTTGGTCCGCCCGATCCGCCCCTGCGCATCGAGCGCCGCGATGGCGATCGGCGTGTTGTTGAAGAAGCGCGTGAAGCGCACCTCCGCCGAGCGCAGCGCCTCGGAGGATTCCTCGCCCGGGCTGCGGTTGAGGACCAGCGTCCGCGTCGCACCCGGCGCGCCGTCGGCCGCCCGCGGCACGCGGTGATGCAGCCGCACCGGCAGATTCTGGCCGTTGCGCTTGACGAGGTCGAGATCGATGATCTCGGTCCGGTTGCGCCCTTCGGCGGGCGGCAGCGAGGCCAGGAGTGCGATCTCGTCGCCGCGCACGATATCCGACAGGTTGAGGGCGCCGGCCTCGAAATTGGCGAGGTCGATGCCGAGCCACTCGGCAAGCGTCGCATTGATGTAGACGACGCGTCCGTCCGCTTCGGCCGAGAAGAACCCGGCCGGCGCATGATCGAGATAGTCGATGGCGTGCTGGAGTTCCTGGAAGACGGATTCCTGGCGGGCGCGCTCCTGGCTGATGTCGGCGATCGTCCAGGCCGACATGGTCCGGCGGCGCGACGGCAGGACCAGCGGCCGCGCCTGGATGCGATACCAGCGCGCGCCGGCGTCGACGCCGGGCCCGGCGAGCGAGCCGGACATGCGGATTTCCTCTTCGGCGATGCGCCCGTCGCGCAGCGCCTGCGCCAGCCGGTAGATCGCTTCGCTGGCCGCCGGATCGCCCGCAAAGACCCGCTCGACGGCGCGCACGTCGCGTTCGGTCTCGGCGCCGACCAGATCGGCATAGGCACGGTTGGCGTAGACGATGCGTCCGTCGCGGTCGGCGACCAGCACCCCCTCGCCCGTCGTGTTCATGAAAAGCTGTGACAGGTCGTTGAGCTGCGTCCGGCTGCCGAAGCGCAGCAACCCGACCGCCGCGGAAAACAGCGTGAAGACGCCGATGACGGCGAGAATCCCGAGCAGGCCGAGCACGAAAGGCTGCGACCGGTTCGGCGAGATGAAAGCGAAAGCCAGCGCGGCGCCGACAAGCCCGCAGGTGAGAACCAGCAGCCGGCCGACGCCGGTAATCCGCTCCGACCGGTCGATGACCGGTTCGGCAGGCGCCGCTTCGCCGAAACGATCGCTCATGTCCGCCATGGACCCTGTTTGCCCCTCCAACGCCCGTCGGCGAGCCGGAATCACGACCGCGACAGCAGCAGGAGAATGGTCGGTAGCGTCTCCGAAAACAATGTGTTCCGTTGGATTGGCACGCTTCGGCCCCAATTATCTGTGCCGCGGGCGATCCGCGGCCGGTATGGTTGACAGTCCATTAATTTTTTCCGGTCCTTAATATAACGATAACCAGTAACATGCTTGGATCGGCGCGGGTTATCGGGTGCGGGGCCGTCCTACCTCTGAAAGCCGAACAATCTCGAAGGCGCGGCCAGGAGACGCGGTATGCGCGAAATGCTGGAACCGGTGTTCGGCGAGAGCGGCGCCGTCGTGGCGCAGTTCCTGATCACGCTGGTGGTGATCCTCCTTGTGCTCGGCCTCGTTTATTGGGTCGTCCGGCGCTTTGGCGGCGTTCGTTTCAACGGCGGCGCCCGCGGTCGGCTGCCGCGTCTGGCGGTGGTCGACGCGGTGCCTGTCGACAGCCGTCGCAAGCTGGTTCTGGTCCGCCGCGACAATGTCGAGCATCTCCTTCTGATCGGCGGCGCGTCGGATGTCCTGGTCGAACCGGGAATCCAGCGCGTGCCCGCCAATGGCGCGAGGCCCCGCCCCGCCGCCCAGGCGCCGCAACAGCCGCCTCCGGTCCAGCAGGCGCAGCGCCCTGCGCCAGCCCCGCAAGCGCCGCAGCAGTCCGTCGCGCATGTGCCGCCGCCGGCGCCCGCGGCGCCGCACCGGCCTGAATCGAGCGGCATCTCCGAACCCATTCCGTTTCCGCAACCGCAGGCGGCGCCCGCCCGACCGGCCCGCCGCGCCGCCGCAAGCCCACTGCCCGCGCCGCCGCCGGAAACTGTTCCGCAGCGCCGCGCCGCCACCCGCCCGATGCCGGTCGCGACGGAGCCGCTTGCCGCGGTCGCAAGCCCGAGCCTTCGTCCGCTGCCCGCCTCGGCCCATTTCGAGGAGCCGACACGCCCGACCAGGGTCGAGTCGGTCATGCCGCCGCCGGCCGAGTCCTTCGACAGGATTCCCGATCCGCCTGCCGCTCCACGCGGTGAAGAGCCCGAGACTGCCGTCGAATCGCCCGCTCCGGTAGCGGCCCGGGCACCGGAACCGGAACTGCGGTCCGAGCCGGCGCCGGCCATTGCCCTCGACGACTCCCCTGCCGATCCGTCCGAGACACCCGAGGACGAGCAGGAGCGCGCCTCGAAGGTCAGCGACCTCGAAAGGGAGATGGCGCGGCTTCTCGGCGAGATCACCTCACGCCGCGAATCATAGCCCCGCCGACCTCCGCAAGCCCCCGGCGCCGCCGCAATTGACCCGGCTTCCATCGGCTCCGAGGCCGATATTCTTTTATATTCAACGGGTTGTAGCGTAACGCAATAGTCAGACAGCAGTTGTTGTCCCGACACAACCGCATCGCTATATTTCCGCCGCGTCGCGACGGAGCTGAAGGGTAGATTATGCCGGCAGTGAAGAAGATGGAGCGGTACCGTCCGACCGAGAGCGAGCCGTTCATGAATGAACGGCAGCGTGATTATTTCCGCCAGAAGCTGCTCTCCTGGAAGGAAGAGATCCTTCGCGAGGCCCGTGAAACGCTGCAGCATCTGCAGGATGAAAGTCAGAATCATCCCGACATCGCCGACCGCGCCTCCTCCGAGACCGACCGCGCGATCGAGCTGCGGGCCCGCGACCGCCAGCGCAAGCTGATCTCCAAGATCGACGCGGCGCTCCAGCGGATCGACGAGGGCACCTACGGCTATTGCGAGGAAACCGGCGAACCGATCAGCCTCAAGCGCCTGGATGCCCGCCCGATCGCCACCCTCTCGATCGAGGCACAGGAGCGTCACGAGCGCCGCGAACGCGTGTACCGCGACGACTGAGCTCGCTAAGCCTGTGATTTCATTCACAGACCATTCAGCTTCAAATCGCTAGACCAGCATCTCCGGGCCAAATTCCGGAAGGATTTGCGGTCGATTTCTGCTAAGGAATCGCCACGGGTCCTCTGCTTGCCGGTGCGAATGACCGGCAGTGTCGCGAGACGATAGGAGCGAAAATGAGAATTCTAGTTGCCGCCTGCGCCATGCTCGGCGCCCTGGCGATCGGCTGCGGAACCGCCTCGGCGGCAAGCTCGAGCTACTGCAAGAGCCAGGCAAAGGCGTACGCAAGCAAATATGCCAATCCGGTTGGCGGCGGTATTGCCGGCGGCGTCATCGGCGCCATCGGCGGCGGCATCCTCGGTGAGGTCATCGGTCAGGGCAAGGGCGCGGTCGGTGCCGGCGCCCTCATCGGCGGCGGCGTCGGTGCCACGGTCGGTGCTTCCAAGCAGAAGAAGAAATACGACCAGCTTTACAGCGAAGCCTACTACGACTGCATGAACACGCCCTCGCAGCCGATCTACTACGAGATCCCGCCGGCGGGCTCGCCGCAGTGGAACTACGCCTGCTCGCAGAAATACAAGTCTTTCCAGGCGGGCAGCGGTACCTACCAGCCGAATCGGCCCTACCCGTCCGCGCCGCTGCCGCCGCGCCGGATCTGCGCTCTGCCGTAACCGGCACGATCCTTATGCCTTCGAACGCCCGCGCCAGCCGCGGGCGTTCGAGTTTTGAGACTTTGGCCAGGACGAACCAGACGATGCCTCGCCTCCTTCTTCTCCGCCATGCGAAATCCTCCTGGGCCGAGCAGGGCAAACCGGATCGCGAACGCCCGCTGGCGCCGCGCGGCCGGGAAGCCGCCGAGCGCATGGCGCAGGAAATGGATGCCCGCGGCCTGCTGCCCGATCGCATCCTCTGTTCGCCCGCCCGCCGCACCGGCGAGACGCTTGCCGCGCTCCTGCCGCATCTGCCGAAATCCGTCGAGCTGCAAATCGTCGACGACCTCTACGAGGCGCCCGACGACTATCGGACGACGATCGCGCTGCACGGCGAGGCGGCCTCCTGCCTGCTCGTCGTCGGCCACAATCCGGCGATCCACGCGACGGCCATCAATCTCGTCGGCTCGGCCGACCGGAAAGGCGCCGCCGACATCCTCTCGAAATACCCGACCGGTGCTCTGGCGGTCATCGATTTCGTGGATCGCTGGGCCGATCTCCGCCCGGGCGGCGGGCGGCTCGCGGCCTTCATCCGGCCGCGCGACCTTACCGACGATCCGGACGCCCAGGACGACGACTGACCGGCCGGGCTTCCGCTTGTCCGTCGGGACGCCTACATGGGAGGTTGATCGCCGGAGAAAACCTTGCAGCTATCGACGATTACCGACGAAACGCGTTTGGCCGTGAGCAATCTCACGGCCCGGGCCACGGGGCTCGTCACGCCATCGTTGCGCCTCGGCGTCACGGGTCTGGCCCGCGCCGGCAAGACCGTCTTCATCACGGCACTTGTCCACAATCTCCTGCATGGCGGCCGCCTGCCGCTCTTCCGCGCCTATGCGAGCGGCCGCATCTCCGCCGCGATGCTGCAGCCGCAGCCCGACGACGACGTGCCGCGCTTCGACTATGAACGCCATGTCGCGGCGCTGGTCGGCGACCGCCTCTGGCCGGACTCGACCAGCCGCATCAGCGAGCTTCGCCTCACCATCGCGTTCGAGTCGGCGTCCTATTTCGCCCGCACGCTGCGCAGCGGAAAACTGCATCTCGACATCGTCGACTATCCCGGCGAATGGCTTCTCGACCTCGCGCTGATGTCGCAGAGCTTCGTCGAGTGGTCGCGCGAGGCGCTGAAGCGGGCCCGCACCTCCTTGCGCAAGCCTGCTGCCTCCGCCTGGCTCGGCAGGCTCGCCAGCATCGATCCGAACGCCCCGGAGGACGAGGCGCTCGCCCGCGAGCTCGCCGCGCTGTTCACCGGCTACCTTCGCGCCTCGCGTGCCGATTCCGAGCAGATCTCGACGCAGCCGCCCGGCCGCTTCCTCATGCCCGGCGATCTCGAAGGCTCGCCGGCGCTGACCTTTGCACCGCTCGACGTCGACAATGAAGGCCCGCCGGGCTCGCTCGCCCGCATGATGGCGCGCCGCTACGACGCCTATAAGAACATCGTCGTCCGGCCCTTCTTCCGCGATCATTTCTCGCGGCTCGATCGTCAGATCGTACTGGTCGATGCGCTGCAGGCGATGAATGGCGGCGCCGAAGCCGTCGCCGATCTCGAGACGGCGCTGGCTTCCGTGCTCTCCGCCTATCGTCTCGGCTCGTCGAACTGGCTGAGCGGCCTGATCTTCCGCAAGATCGACCGCATCCTCTTCGCCGCGACCAAGGCCGATCATCTCCACCATGAGGATCACGACCGCCTCGAAGCGATTCTCGCCCGCCTCGTCGGCCGCGCCCTCGAGCGCGCTAAATTCGCCGGCGCCAAGGTCGACGTACTGGCGCTCGCCTCGGTGCGGGCGACGCGCGAAGGCACCGTCCTCCAGGATGGCGAGCGCCTTCCCTCGATCGTCGGCACGCCGCTTCCCGGCGAAACGCTCGACGGCCGCCTCTTCGACGGCAAGACCGAGATCGCCGTCTTCCCGGGCGACCTGCCCGCCGATCCCGAAGCTTTGTTCCTTGCCCATGACGAGGCGCCGCTCCGCTTCGTCCGCTTCCGCCCGCCCAAGCTGGAACGCACGGCCGAGGGCCTGACGCTGTCGCTGCCCCATATCCGTCTCGACCGGGCACTCGACTTCCTCATCGGAGACCGGCTGGCATGAAGAAGCCCGACCTTCGCCGCCGCCCGACGGCCTTCTCCGTCGAAGACCTCAATCTGCTCTCGCCGGACGAGCGGCCGGCGGCGCGGGCGACACCGTCCCTCGTCGAGGAGGTCGATCCGTTCCCCTCGGTGCTGCCCGTCGTCGTGCCGCGCACGACGCCGCCGCGCCGCTGGCGCTGGGCGCGCCTCTTCTTTTGGGCCCTGGGGGGTCTTCTCACCCTCGCCCTCGGCCTTGCCATCGACAATCTCATCCGCGACCTCTTCAGCCGCACCGACTGGCTGGGCTGGCTTGCGGTGCTGCTGACGGCGCTCGCCGCCCTCGCCCTCGTCGCGCTGGCGATCCGCGAGATCGTCGGCCTCGCCAGGTTGCGGCTGATCGACGACATCCGCCAGCGTGCGGTCGCCGCGGCAACCGCCGACGACCGCGACAAGGCCCGCGCCGCGGCGCGCGAACTGATCGCCCTCTATACGACACGGCCCGAGACGGCACGCGGCCGCGCCGCGCTGTCGAGCCATGTCGCCGAGATCATCGACGGCCGCGACCTGATCGGTCTCGCCGAGACCGAGCTGCTTCTCGCCTTCGACGAAACCGCCCGCACGATGGTGCTCTCCTCGGCGAAGCGCGTCGCCCTGCTCACCGCGGTCTCGCCGCGGGCGCTCGTCGATCTTCTCTTCGTCGCCGCCGAGATCCTGCGCCTGATCCGCCGGCTCGCGGCGCTCTACGGCGGCCGCCCCGGCTTCCTCGGCTTCATCCGCCTGACGCGCGCCGCCCTCACCCACCTCGCCGTCACCGGCGGCATGGCGGCGGGTGATTCGATCGTCCAGCAGTTCCTCGGCCACGGCATCGCGGCACGCCTTTCGGCGCGGCTCGGCGAAGGCATCATCAACGGCCTCCTCACCGCACGCATCGGCATCGCCGCGATCGAGGTCTGCCGGCCGCTGCCCTTCGTCAGCGGTCGCCCGCCGCGCCTTTCCGACGTCATGAGCGAACTCGCCCGCCTTTGCGGCGGCAAGGGCGACAAGCCGGCCACCGACTGATTGTTATCTCCCTGGGGTATATTGACGAGGCCCATTGCCTCCCCGATGCCAAGGACTAGACTGCCTCCGGACTCACTGCCGCCACAATGCTGGTAGCCTTGGCGGCGGGCTAAATTCCCCTTTCGGCCCTCTTTTGCAGGACCTTTCCGATGACCACCCGACACAGTTTTCAACAGGCGCTCCGCGGCTGCCGCAACGTCGCGCTCGCCGCCGCTCTTGTTGTCGCCACCGGCGCGACCGGCGCGCTCGCCGCCGGGGACGAGCTCCTCTCCCGCCTCGAGGGCGAGTGGATTGGCCAGGGCACCGTCCGCATGGGCCCGGCCTCACCGCCGGAGCGCATCTATTGCAAGATCGCCAACAAGCTGGTCAGCGGCGGGGCGGCGATCGAGCAGAATGGACGCTGCGCGGTCGGCACCAATTCAGGTTCGCTGAAGGGCAAGATCTCGGCACGCGGCGACGGCAAATATGAGGGCTCGCTCGATTCGCCACAGACCGCCGGGCCGGCGTCGCTGGCCGGCGAGGCAACCGACAACCGGATCGTCCTCCAGGCCCAGTTCATCGACCGCTTCAGCCGCAAGCCGAGCTTGTCGATCATTCAGTTGATGGTCGGCGACGGCGGCGCCTACCGCCTCGTGTCGAACACGCTCAACCCGGAAAGCGGCAAGCATTTCGAGACGAGCGACATCCTCTTCAAGCCGAACAAGAAGAAGAAATAGCGCCTCTCGCCGGCTGGCCAACGCCGTAGCGTGGGCAAAGGCCGACGGCCGTGCCCACGCCGATACGACGTCGTTGCGCGACGCGAAAGTCCCGGGCCGTCTGCCCGGGACCAATTCTGCCGATCCCGGAACTACGGAATCATCTTGTCCAGATTGGCGTTCTTCCACGCATAGATTTTCTTCTTCACGTCGTCGGTCGTGAAATCGTTGGCGCCCGCGATGAAGGAGGAACCGAGGAAGGTCGCGGGATCATACTCCTTCGAAATTTCCTTCATTTGCACGAGCGGCACCTGGACATCTGCCCACACGTCCGGCTGCGGCTCTCCATAATTCTTGGTACGAGAAAGCTGCGTGCCGTAAGCGGCGTTGTTGATCAGCCGGAGCCCGATATCGATCTTCTCGAACTGCTGCGGGATCTTGGTCCGGCAGGCCGACGCCGTGAGCTTGGTGTCGATGAGCGCCGCGAATTGCGCCTGTGCCCAGCCCTTCAGGAAAGCCTGGATCATCGGACGCTTCTCTTCGAGCGTCGGCCCCCAGGCCGTGAGGTTATTCGAGGGCTGGCGGAGGACCTCGACGGGCGTGATGTTGCGGATCTTGACGCCCGCCGCCTCGATGCCCGCACGGTCGCTGGCGCCGCCCGAAAAGGCCGCGATGGCACCGTCACGCAGAGCCTTCGCCATGACCGGCCCGGAATCGCCGACCACGACCGACTTGATGTTCATGTCCTCGATTGTCTTGCCGATCGAGCTTAACGCGATCGCTGTCGTGATCATGTCGCGGTCGCTGGAGAGGCCGACGGTGGCGTCTTTCAGGTCTGCGAGGCTCTTGATGGGGCTGTCGTCCAACACGACGATTCCGTCAGGTGCATATTGCGCGGCTTCGTAGACGACCTTGACCGGCAGATCGGCATCGACCGCCTGAAGCACCTGACCCGCATCCATCAAGGCAAGGTCGGCTTGGCCGTTCTGAAGGAACGCAGGATAAGGAACGGTCGTCTCCGTCGACAGGAAGTTCACCGTTATGCCGAGATCATCCCAGAAACCGAACACCTGGGCATTCTGCTGCGCATAAGGGCTGCAGGACGACTCGTTGGACGACATGAAATTGACGGTGAAATTCTCGGCCTGTGCGGCGGATTCGAGCACAAGCGTCGTTACGGCGATCGAGGCTGCGTGGAGAGTTCTGGACAGGCTTCTCATTCTTTTCGCTCCCTGGAATTCTTATTTGGCCCGTGGGCATTCTTGTTGGGATGCTTCGCGTTGCAGGTCCGTCGTCGCGGCGAAATCTCCCTTTGCTTCTTCCGCAGAGGCGCTTTGCCTCCGGCAACATCGAAGCTAGCATTTTTCGGACGATAGCGTGAGCCGGTCCGCTTCGCCTCGCCGCTCCGGGAATGTCTGGATCGATGGCCCCTGGCTCTTGATGAGCAGGCTGCAGCAGTGGCAACAGGAGCCGCCGCGAGACCTGTGATCAAACTCACAGCGCGCGCTCTCACCAGGGCGATAATATTGCTTCAAGCGTCATGCTCGACACGTCGTCAAACACAGGAGCTCGCCATGCACGCAATTCCCGCCGGAGCCGATACCGTCGAGTTTCCCGAGGGTCTGAAAGACAACGGCCGGCCTGTGAATTGGCTTCACTTCACCGTGGCAGCCATTCTGATGGGGCTGGCGGGATATGGCTCGTCGGCTCTCGTCCACCTCTTGTCGCTATGAGCCCGCCGCGTGATCCAGTTCACGCGACTTGGTTCATGCGCAGAAATTATCAGATGACGCCGAGCTTCTTCTGCAGGTTCGACGAGGACGTCGTGTACTGGAAGACGATGCGCTTGTCCGGATAGACGATGTGGACAGCGGACTGCGCCATGAGCGCCGCCTCGTGGAAGCCGCAGAGGATCAGCTTCACCTTGCCCGGATAGGTGTTGATGTCGCCGATCGCGAAGATGCCGGGCTCGGACGTCGCGAATTTCTCGGTGTCGACCGGGATGAGGTTCTGGTCGAGGTTGATGCCCCAGTTGGCGACCGGGCCGAGCTTCATCGTCAGGCCGAAGAAAGGCAGCACGCGGGTTGCCGCAATCTCGGTCTCGGCATTCTTCTCCTTGACGACCAGGCTGGAGAGCTGGCCGGCCTCGCCCTTGAGGCCCGACACCTGGCCGAGTTCGAAGCGGATTTTGCCTTCGGCGAGCAGCGCCCGCATCTTGTTGACGCTGTCGGGCGCAGCGCGGAATTCGTCGCGGCGGTGGATGAGCGTCAGGCTCTTCGCCAGCGGCTGGAGATTGAGCGTCCAGTCGAGCGCCGAGTCGCCGCCGCCGACGATGACGACGTCATGGCCGCGGAACTCTTCCATCTTGCGGACCGAATAGAAGACCGACGTGCCCTCATAGGCCTCGATGCCCGGCACCGGCGGCCGCTTCGGCTGGAAAGAGCCGCCGCCGGCGGCGATCACCACTGCCTTGCAGAGGAAAGTGTCGCCGGCATCGGTCGTGAGCTGGAAGCGGCCGTCGGGCAGGCGCTGCAGCGATTCGACCATGCGATTGAAATGATAGGACGGGTTGAACGGCTTGATCTGCTCCTGGAGCCGTTCCACCAGTTCCTGCCCGGTGATGATCGGGTAGCCGGGGATGTCGTAGATCGGCTTCTCCGGATAGAGCTCGGCGCACTGGCCGCCCGGCTTGTCGAGGATGTCGACGACCGCCGCGCTGACATCTAGGAGCCCCAGTTCGAAAACCGCGAACAATCCGACCGGGCCGGCGCCGATGATGACGACGTCCTTTTCGATGACTCCGGTGGCATCGGCGGTATTCACTGAACTCTGGTCCATTCTTTTGTCCTCTGCCCGCTTTTCGGGCGGGCGACACTTAGAGCAATGTCAGGAAAAGTGGAAACCGGTTTTCCGTTCGACATTGCGGAAATTCAAGGAAGCTGGAGCTTGATCCAAGCCTATCGAAACGGATCATGCTCTAGCCATTCAAAGCCGCTGCGGAAAGCAAGATTGTTTCGCCTACGGCTAGTTCGTGAGCATTTTGCTCGCCGCCCGGGCAGGCAACGCGAACGCCGTCCTCAGCCCTGCCGCTCCGGCACGGTCACGACCAGCCCGTCGAGCTCGTCCCGCACCCTGATCTGGCAGGAGAGCCGCGAGGTCGGGCGGACGTCGAAGGCGAAGTCGAGCATGTCCTCCTCCATCGGCTCCGGATCGCCGACCACCTCCTTGAAGGCCTCGTCGACATAGACATGACAGGTGGCGCAGGCACAGGCGCCGCCGCATTCCGCCTCGATGCCCGGAACGCCGTTGCGGATGGCATTCTCCATTACCGTCGAGCCGTTGTCGGCCTCGACCTCATATTGGGTGCCGTCCGCGGCGATATAGGTGATCTTGGCCATTGCAGCCCGCATGTCCCCAGGAGCCATAAGGAAAAGCTGGCCGGGTGTCATGGACGCCCCGGCAGCCGCGCTCATATAGGACAATCGGCGCCGCCTCGCCAAGCCCCGGCGGTCCGGACTTACTAGCCGGCAAGCCGCGCGGTGATGAAGCTGCTGGTCGCGGCAACCGCCCGCGCCAGTGCGTCGATTGCCGCGTCGGCACGATCCTCGCGCCGCTCGATATCCCCGGCCAGGCTGCTGATCTCCGCGGCACCGATGGCGCGGGCTGTCCCGAGAAGGGCATGCGCGGCCTCGCGGCGCGCCTTGATGTCCGCTGCCCCGCGGATCAGGTCGACCTGGCGGTCGGCATGATCGAGGAACAGCCCCAGTACCTCGCGCTCGAGGGCGGGGTTGCCGAGGGTCTGCCGGGAAAGGTGGTCGAGGTCGAGCACGTCGCCAGGCCCTTCGTTGATCGTCGCCGCATTGTCACTCTGGTCGGCCGGGAGCCGGCTTACGACCATTTAGCTGTGAATCGATTCAAATTTCTTAAAACATCCTTAACGCCTGGGCCGGCCATTCATAATTAACGACAGTTTGAACGAATGTGCGATCGTAACCCGTTGCTTTCGCTTAACTAAATTAAAATGGGTTCTTTACCAACCCACGCGATTGCCGACGTCCGGCCGGAGCAGCCTGAGGTCTCCCGCCTGCCGCTGTAAAGAGGATTCCGGACTTGCTCGCGCCATCCCCGGAAACCCGCTAAAATGCTTGCGATTTTGCGGATTTCAGGCCCGCTGCGAAGGCCCTGACGAGCCTTCCGGCGGAGGTCGTGACGCCCCTTTTCGGAGGTCTCCCTACGCCCCCGGAGACGGCCGATTTCTTGTTCCTCTGCCATGAATGTGCCATTAGGATAGCCTAGCGGCGAAAGGGTGAGGCCACCCTGGACTGGTATGTTTTGCCAGTCGGACTGCGCGGCGAGAGCCGTGGGGGGAATTTCGGATTGGCGCGATGTTTGCGTCGCTCCCCATGCGGCTATTGTTAGCGAGTACCGGGCTTGTATCGCCCGGTAGCGGCCGACGTTGTTTTGAGTACGGGCGCGAGGCAAAGTTATGGCGATAAATCCAAGAACGAAAACTCCCAACGACGCGGCTCTGTCGGCGGTCGAGGAAGCTCTGAGGCTAGATTTTGGCGGCCCCGGAGATGATGCCGAACAAGAGGCCCGCTCCGCTTCGCGGCCGGACCCGCGGCGAGAACGCCGTCCCGAACCGGCACGTTCCACCGAGATAAGCCGCCCGAGCGGTGACCCGGTACGACGCAGCGAGCTTCTGCGCCGTCCCGAAGCGCCCCGCACCCCGGCGCCGCCGCGCCGCACCGAGACCCCGTCCCCGGCTCCCGCCCGCCGGGAAGAGCCGCCGCGCCGCGCCGATCCGCCGCCGCGTGCCGAAGAAGCCCGCCGCGCTCCCGAGCCGGCGCCGGCGCGAATCACCCAGGAAGAGGCGCCGTCGCGTCCGCCCCGCGCCAACCCGCGTGGCCGCGCCGCCAATGACGACAGCCGCCGTGCCGCGCTTGCGGCGACCTTCCAGCGCCGTCCGTCGCGGATGATCTATCCGGTGGCGATGGGCCTGTCCGCCCTGTGGGCCCTTATCGTGCTGGTCTTCGGCTTTTCGGCCGACCTGTTCGCCGGCGACCTCATGTCGTCGCCGCGCCTCCTGAATTTCGTTCTCTTCCTCATCGTGCCGATTGCCTTCATGTGGGCGATCGCCTCGATGACCTGGCGCAGCCAGGAAATGCGCATCGTCGCCCGCCAGATCAGCGACGTCGCCACCCGCCTGTCCGAGCCCGAGAATATCGCGACCGACGCCGTGGCCAATGTCAGCCAGGCGATCCGCCGCGAGGTCGCCGCCGTCGGCGACGGCATCGAGCGGGCGCTAGCCCGCGCCAGCGAGCTCGAACTCCTCGTCCACAACGAAGTGGCGGCGCTGGAGCGCTCCTATTCCGACAACGAGACGCGCATGCGCTCGCTGATCGACGATCTCGCCGGCCAGCGCGAGGCGATCGTCATCAACTCGGAACGCGTCCGCTCGTCGATCGTGTCGGCGCAGGAATCGCTCTCCAAGGATCTCCGCATCGCGTCGGAATCGATTGCCGAAAACGTCACGCACGCCGGCAACCGCATCACCATGGCCCTCACCGACCGTGGCGAGCAGATCACGGTTGCCCTCGGCGACGCCGGCGAGACCATGGTCAGCCAGCTTTCCAACCGCGGCGAGGACCTCGTCCGCCGCCTCGGCGATACCGTCAGCGACGTCGTGGTCTCGCTTGCCGGCACCGGCAATGAAGTCACCGAGGCCCTGCTCGCCCGCAGCGCCGAGATCAACGACACGCTCGAGACCACCGGCCGCGCCATGGCCGACACGATCGCCGATCGCGGCCGTGAGGTGAACGAGACACTCGCCCGCGTCGGCTCCGAGCTGATCGCCGGCTTCGAGGGCCGCACCGAGGAGATCACCCGCTCGATCTCCGAGACCGGCACGCTCGCCGCCGAGACGATCTCGACCCATGTCCGCGAGGTCAACGAAGCACTCAAGTCGAACAGCGATTCGCTGCTCGTCGATCTCGCCCTCCGCGGCCAGGAGATCAACGACAAGCTCGACGAGACCGGCACCCGCATCGCCGAGACCATCACCATCCGTGGTGGCGAACTCGCCGACCGCCTGTCGCGTACCGGCGACCGCATTTTCGAAGCCATCTCGGTCAACGGCACCGAGCTCAACGAACGCCTCGCCTCGACCGGCGAAGCCATGGCCAACCTCATCGAGACGCGCACCAACGCGCTGCGCACGGCTATCGATAGCGCCTCGACCACAGTCTATGACAGCTTCGAGGAGCGCAGCGCCGAGCTGACCCAGCGCCTCGCCTCGGTCGGCGGCGAAGTCGCCAAGGCGATCGCGGTCCGCGGCATGAAGATCAACGAGACGATCATCGCCTCGGGCAACGAGATCGCCGAGACGGTCGCCTCCCGCGCCGGCGCCATCCACGAGCGCATCCTCGAGACCGGCACGCGCATCGCCGACCGGATCGCCGAGCAGGGCTCGACGCTGCACCAGAATATCGTCGAATCGGGCGGCAACGTCGCCAATGAGATCGAGACGCGCGGCGCCTCGATCCATGAGCGCATCCTGTCCTCGGCCCGCGACCTCGCCGATACGATCGAGAGCCGCGGCACCGCCATCTACGACTCGATCGTCGAGGCGACGCAGCATGTCGGCGACGCCATCGAAAGCCGTGGCGTGTCGATCCACCAGAAGATCCTCGCCTCCGGCCGCGACGTCGCCAATGCGATCGAGAGCCGCGGCGTGTCGATCCACGAGAAGATCATCGCCTCCGGCACCGAGGTCGCCGATGCGATCGAAGTTCGCGGCAACCTGATCTACGAGAAGTCGTCGGAACTGACCGGCGGCCTCGAAGGCCGCTTCACGCTGATCAACGAGCTGATCGGCGAGCGCGGTCCGGCCCTGATCGCCTCGATCACCGAGCAGGCCTCGGCGATGGAAACCTCGCTGGCGACCCGCCTCACCGATTTCGGTGACTCGATCCGCACCCGCATCGACTCGGTCTCGGACTCGCTCGAAAGCAACGCGCACCGCATTGCCGAGGCCCTCGACCACCGCTCGCGCCAGATCAACCAGACGCTCATCGAGCGGACCCGCGAGATCGCCGAGACCTTCACCAGCGGCCAGAGCGAGTTCGCCGCGGTCATCGACGGGCGCCTGATCGAGATCGGCGCCCAGCTTTCCGATCGCACCAACGAGCTTGCCGAAAGCCTCACCGAGCGCACCCAGTCGATCAGCGACACGCTGGCCGCCCGGACCGAGGAAGTCGTCGAGCATGTCCGCCTGTCGGTCACCGACGTCACCGACCGCCTCGTCTCCGAGTCGGGCGGCGCCACCCGCGCCCTCCAGGTCTCGGCCGGAGACGCGTCCACGCTGCTTGGCACCGCCATCCGCGAGATCGAAAGCATGCTCGGCGAGCGCGCCCTCGAAGTCACGGATACGCTCGAGAAGCGCACCCGCGAGTTCAACGACGTGCTCGGCGCCCGCTCCAACGAGCTCGCCACCCTCCTTGACAGCCGGTCGAACGCGCTGCTGCGCACCCTCGACCAGCGCGGCTCGGACATCGTCTCGATGGTCGTCAACCGCAGTGACGAGGCGGCCCGCACGCTCATCGAGAGCGGCGAGCGCGTTGCCTTGACCTTCAGCAACACCAACGAGAAGCTCCGCCAGGACGTCACCGACATCGTCGACCGCCTGGCCTCGTCGAACGAGCTCCTCAACGGCCTGCTCGCCGGCACCTCGGCCAACCTCGAGAAGATCGAGGTCAACCTCGCCTCGCGGTCCGGCGAATTCCGCACGGTCATCGACCAGGCGGTCGCCAGCACCGAGGGGTCGTCCAAGAGCCTCTCCGAACAGGTCGGCCGACTCGGCGACGTCACCCGCGAGGTGCTCGACGGCGTCAGCATGGTGGTCACCCGCTTCGAGTCGCAAACCAACTCCCTCACCGAGGCGACGCGCAACCTCTCCGAGGTCAACAAGCAGATCGAGACGACCGTCGAAGAGCGCCGTCCGGCCCTCGAGAGCCTCACCTCGGGCCTGCGCGCCCGCAGCGAGGAACTCGACGGCATGATGCGCTCCTTCACCCGGATCATCGCCGAGACGCTGAAGACGGCCGAGGAACGCGCTACCGCGGTCAGCCGCATGCTGACCGAGAACACGGCCAGCGCCACCAAGGGCGTCATCGAGAATTTCGAGACGATGAACCGCGCCGCCAGCACCGAAGGCAAGAAGGCGACCGACACGGTCCGCGAGGCCAACCGCCAGCTCATCGAGGAGATGACGCTGACCGTCGGCGACGCGAGCAAGCGTTTCGCCGAGGCCGCCAAGGAGATGCGCGTCGCGGCCCGTGAACTGCAGAGCGACCTCGACCAGACCCGCGAGCAGATCAAGCGCGGCGTTCTCGAGCTTCCCGAAGAGACCCGCGAAAGCGCCGAGGCCATGCGCCGCGTCGTTTCCGATCAGATCAGCGCGCTGAACGAGCTGTCGGAGATCATCACCCGGCACGGCAAGACGCTTGACCTGTCGACCCCGGCAATGGGCGAGCCGCGCCATGTCGCACAGGCGGTGTCCCGCCCCGTCGAGCAGCCCCGCGCTGCCTTCGCCGGTTCGGGCGGCGCCGAGGCGACCTCCTGGTCGGAAGGCGAGGCTTCGTCCTCCGCTGCTGCCGCGCGCACGGTTTCCGAACCGCGCCGCAGCGCCAATGGCGGCAGCAGAAGCGAAGCCCGTCAGGCTCCGGCTCCCGCTCCTGTCCGCAGCGAGGCTCCGGCCCCCGCCCCGGCGCCGGCTCGTCCCGCTCCGCGTCCGGCGGCTCCGCCCTCCCCAGCGGCGCAGGCGCCCCGTCCCGCGGCAGCGACCGGCGGCGACGAAGAACGCGGCTGGGTCTCCGATCTCCTCCGCCGCGCCTCGCGCGACGAGGAAGGCTCGTCCGAAAACGAAGCCGAGGCGGCCGCACCGGCCGTTCAGGCTCCGGTCAACGGCGCTCCGCCGGCCGGCGGCCCGCTCAACCTGCTCGCGGCCGACATCGCCAAGGCGATCGACCACGACGCTTCGGTCGAGCTCTGGGAGCGTCACAAGCGCGGTGAGAGCAACCTCTTCACCCGCCGCCTCTACACGCTGCAGGGCCAGCAGACCTTCGACGAGATCCGGCGCAAGTATCAGCGCGACGCGGAATTCAAGACCGCGGTCGACCGCTACATCACGGACTTCGAGAAGCTGCTCGCCGAGGTCGGCCGCAACAGCAAGGACCGCAACGCGGGTAACGCCTACCTGATCTCGGACACGGGCAAGGTCTACACCATGCTCGCCCACGCCAGCGGCCGCTTCGACTGAGCGGTAGCGACGGGCCGATAGAACAAAGGGCGCCGAAAGGCGCCCTTTTCTTTAGGCCGGTAGGGTGGGCAAAGGCCGAAGGCCGTGCCCACGCGTTGCCCCCGCTCCGCGCCAAATCAGGTCGGGGTGAAGCCTCCCCCTCGGCGTCATCGGCGGGCTTGACCCGCCGACCCATTCCGTGACCTCGCGACGCGCACGGTTGAAGACGCCGGCACAAAGCCTCCTGCGCCCAGGCGGAACAAGACAAATCCTCTGATCTCGGGGTCGGAATCGGAATGGATCGGCGGGTCAAGCCCGCCGATGACGACGGAGATTGGAAAGCTCAGATCCGCCCGACGACCCAGGTGACCAGTTCGACCAGCACCTCGTTCATCGCCGCATCGACGCCGGCGACCACGCCGGCAGCGCTGTCCTTGATCACCGGCGCTTCAGCCGTGAGGATCTTCGAGGAGACGATCCGGCCGTTGCGGTCGTTCAGGATCTTCGCCGAGATTTCGACCTTGGCGAAACCGTCATCGCCGGACGAGACGAACTCGAACGAGCGGATGTCGATCAGGAGTTGGAAGTCGATCGACAGCCCCTCGCCCGGCCGGCCGACGGCTCGGGCCCGCTTCGACTGCTCGAAGGCCTGCACCGCCTTGGCCTGGAAGAGCCGCGGCAGGCGGTCCGGCCATTGGGCATCGGGGTAGTAGCTGATCTTGGAACCCGTGGTGACGACGATCCGCTCGCTGTCGAGCGCCTTCAGCGCGCTCGGCTCGGGAATGAGGATCTGCGCCGCGGTCGTGCCCTTGCTGCCGGGAACCGATTGGGGCGCAGTCAGGTCGAAGGTTTCCGGCGGCGGCCCTTTCAGGAAGCCACAACCCGACAGCGCAAGCGCCAGAGCCAGCGGCAGCAAAGCTTTCATGCAGCCGCGTCCCGGTCCGATGGCGAACAAGCGTTTCCTCTCGATCAAAGGCCGCAGCAGGCGCGGTCGATTAACGGCGATTGTACTCACGGACACCGGAATTGCCACCAAAGACCACACTGGAGGGATCACGCTCGATTGTCGTCACGACGCGGTCGATCCGGGTGACGGAGAGCCGCAACTCATCGACCAAGGCCTGGACATTGTCGAGGCCGCGGCCGGAAAATTTGGCAAGCCCGCCGGCAATCTCGTTGGCCCGGCGGTCGAAGGTCTCGGCCACTTGGCGGATCGCCCGGGCGGCGTCGGCCGCCTCGGTGAAGAAATTTTCGCCGCCTTCCGTGCCGAGGAACTCCTCGGCCTTGCCGAGGAGCCCGTCGAGGCGCGTCGAAGCCGCATTGACCCGCTGCGTGAGTTGTTTGGCCTCGGCGATGATCGTGTTGATGTCGTCGCTTCGGCTATCCAGCTTCGCTGTGAAGGTATTGACCCGGTCGGCCGTCGCCTTGGCGTCGGCGACGATCTCGTCGAAATCGTCGGAGGCGTTGCCGACCTTTGCGGCGAAGGTCGATATGCTGTCGATCGAGGTCGCGATCTTCTGCGCGTCGATGGCCGCCACGATCCGGTTGATGTCGGTCAGGCTGGTGTTGAGGCCGGTCGAGAAACGCGACAGCTCCGCCGCCACCCGGCGGGCGTCGGCGACCATCGGACCGACATCGGCGGACGCGGCATCGACCCGCTTCATGAAGGAATCGGCGCTGTTTAGGGTGGACTGGATCTTTTCCGCGTCGAGCGCGGCAAGTGCCGCATCGGTCTTGTCGACGACTGCCTCGAGCTTGCCCGACAGCGCGCTGACCGTCTCCGACATGGAGGAAACACTGTCGAGGAATTTCTGGACGCCGGCGGCGTTGCTCGACAAGGCCGTCGTGAAGGTCTCGACATTCTTGATCGAGGCCGCGATCGAGGGTGTCGTCTGAACCAGCAACTCGTTGACCTGGGCGACCGATTGCTCGGCCTTCTGGAAGATCCGGCTCGCGCCTGAAATCATGTCGTTCAGCGTCGCCGAACTGCCTTGCAGCACCCCCACCTGCCCCTGGGCGAGCACATCCGGCAATCCCGGCGTTCCCCCGAAAAGCTCGACATAGGCGACGCCGGTCAGGAAGTTATAGTTCACCTCCACCCGCGAATCCGGCTTGACCGGCGTCGTGCGGGCGATCGACGCGGTGACGTTGACGCGCCGCGGATTGCCGGGATCGAAGCTGAGCGAAGTCACCTCGCCGACCTTGATGCCGTTGAAATAGACCGCCCCGCCATTCGCCAGGCCGTTGACCGTGCCGATGAATTCGAGCCGGAGGTCGACCCTCTCGCCCTGCTCGTCAAAGCGCTGCAGCCAGTAGACGAAGCCGAAGGCGAGCGCGATCACGATCAGCGTGAACAGTCCGATAGTCGCGTAATTGGCCCGCGTTTCCATGTCCGCCCTATACACCGATCCCGCGGGCGCGGGTTCCATGGAAATAGGCCCGGACCCAGGGGTGGTCGAATTCCAGCATCTTGGACATGGGTCCCTCGATCAGCACCCGGTGATCGGCCAGCACGGCGATCCGGTCGCAGACCTTGTGCAAACTGTCGAGGTCGTGAGTTACCATAAAGACGGTCAGCCCCAAAGTATCGCGAAGAGTTCCGATCAGGTCGTCGAAATCGGCGGCGCCGATCGGGTCGAGGCCCGAGGTCGGCTCGTCGAGGAAGACGATATCGGGATCCATGACAAGCGCTCGCGCCAAACCTGCGCGCTTGGTCATGCCACCGGAAAGTTCCGCCGGGAACTTGGTCGCGGCATCGGCCGGCAGGCCGACAAGCTCGATCTTTAGCCGGGCCAGTTCCTCCATCAGCCGCGGCGACAGGTCGAGATGCTCGCGCATCGGCACCTGGATGTTCTGGAGGACATTCAGCGAGGAGAAGAGCGCCCCCATCTGGAACATGACGCCGAGCCGCTTGTCGACTTCCTGACGCGTCGCGGCATCGGCCGTATCGACGTCGACGCCGAGGATTTCGATGGTTCCCGCCCGTTTCGGCACGAGACCCAGGATGGTACGGAGCAGCACCGTCTTGCCTGTGCCGGAGGCGCCGACGACGCCCAGGATCTCGCCCCGGAAGGCGTCGAGGTCGAGATCCTCGAAGACGTTGCGCTCGCCGAATCCGGCCGTCAGTCCACGCACCCGGATCACAGCCTCGCGGCTGCCGGCGTCCTCTTGCGCTCCGTTTTTGGTTCCTGCGGCCATCGTCAGTAGTTGATCGACGCGAAAAAGATGGCGAAAAAGCCGTCCGCCACGATGACGGTGAAGATCGCCTTGACCACCGAGGCGGTCGTCTGGCGGCCGAGCGATTCAGCGCTGCCCTCCACTTTCAGCCCCTCCGACGCGGCGATCAGCCCAATCACAAGCCCCATGAAAGGCGCCTTGATCAGGCCGACGGCGAGCGTGTTCATGCCGACCGCGTCGCGGAGCCGGATGATGAAGGTTTCGAACGGGATGTCGGTATAGGCGAAAGAGACCACGGCTCCACCGATCAGCGCCGCCATGTCGGCGATGAAGGTCAGGATCGGCAGGGCGATCACCAGCGCGATGATCCGCGGCATGATCAGCACTTCGTTCGGGTCGAGCCCGATGACCTTCAGCGCGTCGATCTCCTCGCGCATCTTCATCGAGCCGATCTCGGCGGTGTAGGCGCTGCCCGAGCGGCCGGCGAGCATGATCGCGGTCAGGAGCACGCCCAGTTCGCGAAGCACGAGCACGCCGACGAGATCGACGACATAGATGTCGGCGCCGAAATAGCGGAGCTGGAAGGCGCTCTGCTGGGCGATGATGCCGCCGATCAGGAAGGACATCAGGAAGATGATCGGCACCGCCTGCAGGCCGGTCCGGTCGAGATGGAAGACGATCGAGGTGAAGCGGAAGCGCTTCGGCTGGAAGGTCGCCCGCACGATGCCGCGCGTCACGCCGCCAAGGATCGCGGCACCGTCGACGAGATCCTGCCAGACCCCGTAGGTCGACTTGCCGATCGCCTCGAGAAACGCCAGCGGCGTCATCCGGCGGACTGGAGGCGGCTCCGGAAGGTCGTCGCCGAGTTGGACGGCATCCATCAGCCGCTTGGCATTGGCCGAGAGCCCGACAAGTTCGACCGTCGCGCCGGCTTCGCCGAGGTCGATGGCCAGGCGGTGGATCAGCCAGGCGCCGGCCGTATCGATTCGCCCGACCCCGGTCAGGTCGATGATGACGCGGCCGCTCGCCTCGCCGCCGGCCGCGTCGACCTCCTTTTCGAGGTCGGCAACGCTTTCGATGGTCCAGGCGCCATGGGCGGTCAGGCGCGTGATTCCGCCAACCGTTGCCCGATCGAGGCCGGCCTCCGTAGCCAAACTTTCAGAAATCATGCCGCACGGCTCCGTCCGGACGCTCTCGACCATCGGCTTTGCGATCGCGTCCGCCGCTTCTATAGCTTGGCGCGGAGTGTGCCCGTGAAGGCCCCGACCGGCAAGGGCGGCAAGAGCACACCGGGGAAGCAAACGACGATGACCCTGAAGCTCGACGTGACGGCGGAACGCTGGCCGATCGCCGGGGTCTTCGCGATTTCGCGCGGCTCCAAGACCGAAGCGGAGGTCGTCCTCGCCACCGTGACGGACGGCCGCTACACCGGCCGCGGCGAATGCGTCCCCTATGCCCGCTACGGCGAATCGGTCGACGAGGTCATCGACGCGATCCGCGCCATGGCCGGGGCGGTCGCCAAGGGCCTGTCTGCTGCCGAACTCGGCCGGCAGATGCGGCCGGGCGCAGCGCGCAACGCCCTCGACTGCGCCCTCATCGACTTCCAGTGCAAGCGGATCGGCCGCACGGCCGCCGACAGTTTCGGCATCGGCACGCTCCGCCCGGTCGAGACCGCCTATACGCTGAGCCTCGGCGCGCCCGATGCCATGGCCGAGGCCGCCGCCAAAGCCGCCGACAAAACGCTCCTCAAGCTGAAGCTCGGCGGCGACGGCGATATCGAGCGCGTCGCCCGGGTTCGCGCCGCCCGCCCCGACGTCCGCATCATCGTCGATGCCAACGAGGCCTGGTCGGCGGAAAACCTCGCCGCCAACATGGAAGCCTGCCGCGCCGCCCGGGTCGAACTGATCGAGCAGCCGCTGCCGGCGGGCGCCGACGACCGCCTCGCCTCGATCCGGCATACCGTGCCGATCTGCGCCGACGAAAGCCTGCACACCACGGACGACCTCGACCGCCTCGCCGGCCTCTACGACGCCATCAACATCAAGCTCGACAAGACCGGCGGGCTCACCGAGGGGCTGGCGCTCTTGCGTGGTGCCGAGGCGCGCCGGCTGAAGATCATGGTCGGCTGCATGGTCGGCACCTCGCTCGCCATGGCACCGGCCCTGCTGCTCGCCCAGCGCGCCCATTTCGTCGATCTCGACGGCCCCCTGCTGCTCGCCAGGGACCGCGAGCCCGGCCTTCGCTACGAAGGCAGCATGATCATGCCGCCGCCCGCGGCGCTCTGGGGCTGAACGGCCCGACGCCACGGATGACCGCGAGCAGGATCACGGCCGAGAGCGTCGCCGGCAGCACCATCATGGCAAAGGCCAGCCCGCCGAAAGAACTGTAAAGCAGCCCGGACAGCGCCGTAATGCTCGCCATCAGGATGCCGCTCGCCATCGAATAGAGGCTGGTTGCCGACGCGGTCATATGTTCGGGCACCAGCCGCGCGATGGTGTGCTGCATGCCGAGATAGGTGGCGCCGAAGCTCAGCCCGTGCAGGCACTGCATGGCGAGCGTGCCGCCGACGCCGAGGTCGAGCGGGAACAGCGCCCAGCGCAGCATGGCGGCCAACGCGCCGACGAGGATCAGCCGGACGTCGCCGGTCCGCCGGATGACGGCTCCCGACCAGAAGAAGAGGACGATCTCGCAGATGACGCCGATCGCCCAGAAGGCGCCGATCTCGCCGCCGGAGAAACCGCGCTCCTGCCAGTAGAGGCTGGCGAAGCTGTAGGCGACGCCATGGCTCGCCTGGGCGAGCGCGCTCGCCGCCAGCACGCCGATGAGGACGGGGGTACCGAAGAGGACCCGGAGCGACTCCCTCTTCTTCGGCCGGCCGGCGTCGTCGAGGGCGCGGATCGCGCGCGGCGTCACCGGCAGCGTCAGGCCGACCAGTACGATCGCGACGAAGCTGCCGAGCATCATCCAGTAGATCGCCTCGGGCGCGATGATGCCGAGGAGCAGCCCTGCCCCGATATTGGCGAGGATGAAGCTGACCGAGCCGGCGAAGCGCATGCGGCCGAAATCGAGCCCGAACTGGCGCAGCCCCGTCAGCGCCAGCGCATCGGCAACCGGCAGCGTCACCTGGTAGAGAACCATCGCCGCCCCGGTCGTGATCAGGATCGGCCAGTAGCCCTCGGCCGGCCAGGCGAAGAGGAAGATCGCGAGCGAGGCGATGCCGAAGCTCCGCGCCGCGAAGCGCCGGTTCGGCGCCCGGTCGGCGAACATGCCGGCAAGCGGCGTCATCAGGACCCGGAGCGCCATCGGCAGGGCGACGCAGCTCGCGATCTCGGCGGCCGTCAGGCCACGCGCCTCCAGCCAGACCGGAAAGAAGGGCAGCGAGACCCCACCAAGCAGGAAGTAGCCGGCATAGAACAGCGCGATGCGCTGGCCGTAATAGGCCGGCGCTGCGGCGGGTGAGCTTGCGGTCGTCATGCGGGCCGTTCCTGGAATCGACCCTCAGTCTAGCTCACGCCTCCCCGCCGCCTCATCCTCCTCGCGCAGGATCGCCAGCGCCTTCTGGATGGCGCGGTCGTAGCGCGCCAGCTCCGCCGCGGCCGTCTCATCCGTCCATCTGTAGAAGCCTTCGCGCGCCTGCACGCCTGATTTACCTGCCGCCACGAGATCGCGGAGGATCACGCTCGGCTCGGTGGCGTTCGAGAGCGACGGATACATGGTGGCGTGCGACACGACGACCGAGCGCAAGCCGGAAATGTCCTTCTGCAGGAGCGGCCCGGCGGCGGCGAGGCGGAAGCCGAAGCTGTAGCGCGAAACGGTGTCGATGTCCTCGATCGAGGCATAGCCGTTCTCGACGAGATGCAACGCCTCGCGCATGATCGCCGCCTGCAGGCGGTTGCCTAGGAAGCCGGGAATGTCCTTGCGCACCAGCACCGGCTTCTTGCCGAGCCCCCGCGTCATGGCGACGACGCTCTCCGCCACGGCGCGGTCGCTCCGCTCGCCGCAGATCACCTCGACGCAGGGCACGAGATGCGCCGGCATGAAGAAATGCAGGCCGAGCATCCGCTCCGCCGTCGCCATGCCCTCGGCGATGCGCGTGATCGGGAAGCCCGACGAATTGCTGGTGAGGGGAATGTCGCGCGGCGCCGCCGCTTCGAGCGCCGCGAAGATCTCACGCTTCAGCTCGAGCGATTCCAGCACCGCCTCGACGACCAGCGTGACGCCCTGCCAGTCGATCTCGCCGATCGCGGCCAGCGCCCGAACGCGGCCGAGCGGCTCCTTGCGCCCGATCTCGATAGCTGCCCGGTTGACCCGTTCGACGAGGCTGGCGCGCGCCGCCACATTGGGCTCGACAACGTCGACGTCCTGGCCGCTGGCGACGAACATCGCCGCGATGCCGGCCCCCATCGTGCCGCCGCCAATGACGACGCCTTTTCCGTCCGGCATATCGTTCCCTCCACGGATCGCAAGCAAAGGAAAGAGTATTGGCGGAGGAAGCGTCGAGGGAAAGGAGCTAAAGTGTGATCGGCCTTAATTGATTCACTGGGCGCTTCCCCAAACTCCGCTCATTCCCGCTGCAAGCGGGAATCCAGGGCGGCTAGCACTGCGATTTGTGGCCCTGGGTCCCCGCTTCCGCGGGGATGAGCGGAGTGGGTTGAAAGCGTCGTGCTTCAATCTCAATGAATCGTGCGCTAAAGCGCCAGCGCCCGTTCGAGCATCGCCGGCTCGATATTGCCGCCGGAGAGCACCGCCGCGACCGTCTTGCCCCTGGCGTCGAAGCGCCCCGACAGCATCGCGGCAAGCGTCACCGCGCCGCTGGGTTCAACGACCAGCTTCAATTCGTTAAAGGCGAAAGCCACGGCCGCCAGCGCCTCGGCATCGGAGACGGCGATCGCCCGCGCCCCGTTCGCCTGGTTGAGCGCGAAGCCGATCGGTCCCGGCGACGGCGACAGGAGCCCGTCGCAGACCGAGCCCGCCGTCTTGTCGTTAGCAACCGGGGTGCCGGCGGCGAGCGAACGCGCGTAGTCGTCGAAGCCTTCCGGCTCGACGAGCACCAGCGCCGCCTTCGGGAACGCGTCGCGGATCGCGACGCCGATGCCCGACGACAGGCCGCCGCCGCTGCACGGGATGATCGCCGCGTCGGCAATCACGCCGAGATCGCGGAGCGCGCTGACGATTTCGAGCCCGGCCGTCCCCTGCCCGGCAATCACATGCGCGTTGTCATAGGGATGGATGAGGGTGCCGCCCTCCTCCGCCAGGACTTTCTGGCCGACCGCTTCGCGATCCTCGACGGCGCGGTCGTAGTCGACGACGCGGGCGCCGCTGCGCAGCGTCCGCGCCTTCTTCAGCGCCGGCGCATCGGCTGGCATGACGATCGTCGCCCGCACACCGAAAATCCGCGCCGCCTCGGCGACGCCCTGGGCATGGTTGCCCGACGAGATCGCGACGATGCCCTTCGCCCGCACCGCCGGGTCGAGCGCCGCGACGGCGTTATAGGCGCCGCGGAACTTGAACGAGCCGGTCCGCTGCAGATTCTCGCATTTCAGGAACACCCGTCCGCCGACCGCGGCGTCGAGGAAGGGATGCGAGAGCAGCGGCGTCTCGATCGCGGCGCCCTGGATGCGGACGGCGGCGCGGCGGAGATCGGCAATCGTGGGCACGGGGAAGGCGGGCGTATCCATGCGTGCCGGGCTAGCAGTGCCGCTCGCGCAGTGCAAGCACGCGTTCAAGCGGCCCTTTCGGAGCGCTCCTGCGCGGCGAGGATATTGTCGAAGAACTGCTGCGCCGACTCCCGCCAGCCATGCGCCACGGCATAGGCCCGGCAGCGATCGGCCGGAATATCGAGTGCCGCCAGCGCCGCCTTGCCGAGATCCTCGTCGAGGACGCCGATGCCTTCCTTGCCGATGACGTCCGACGGACCGGTGACCGGATAGGCGGCGACCGGCAGGCCACTGGCCAGCGCCTCGAGGAGCACGATGCCGAACGTGTCGGTCTTGCTCGGGAACACGAAGACGTCGGCCGAGCGATAGGCTTCGGCCAGCGCCTCGCCCTCGCGGAAGCCGAGGAAATGCACGTCGGGATGCGCCGCCTTGAGGTTGGCCAGCGCCGGCCCGTCGCCGACCACGACCTTGCTGCCGGGCAGGTCGAGCGACAGGAAGGCGCCGATATTCTTCTCCGGCGCGACGCGGCCGACATAGAGGAAGACCGGCCCCGGCAGTCCCAGGAGCGTGTCGCCCTGGCGGCGCGGCCGGAAGAGCTCGGCGTCGACGCCGCGCGTCCAGCGCATCAAATTGCGGAAGCCGCGGGCCCCGAGATCCTTTTCAAGGCTCGGCGTCGCCACCATGCAGCCCGCCCCGGCATTGTGGAAACGCCGGAGCCAGGCATAGGTCCAGCTCTCCGGGATCGGCGCCCGCTGGCGCAGATATTCGGGGAATTTGGTGTGGAAGCTGGTCGTGAAGATGCGGCCGGTCGAGAGGCACCAGCGCCGCGCCGTGAAGCCGAGCGGTCCTTCGGTGGCGATGTGGATGTGATCGGGGCGCGCCGCCGCGATCGTGTCGCGCACGGTCTTCGGCCGGGCGATCGTCAGGCGGATTTCAGGATAGGTCGGGCACGGCACCGTGCGGAAATTGGTCGGGCCGAGCATCGTCACCTCGACGCCGAACGGACCGAGCTCCTCGATCATGTGCTCGAAGGTGCGGACGACTCCATTGATCTGGGGATGCCAGGCATCGGTTGCGATCAGCAACCGATTCACTCTGCCGCCTCTCTGAATGCGGCCGGGGCATCGTCGTCGTCATGGTCGGCATCGTCGGGATCGGCCATTGCCTTCGGCCAGCGGATGATCTCGAGCTGGCCGTCGTGGTGCTCGACCACGGCCGTGCAGCTTTCCACCCAGTCGCCGGTATTGATGTAGCGGAAGCCCGACAGGTCGGCGATACGGGCGTGATGAATATGGCCGCAGACGACGCCGTCGGCTCCTTCCTTCTTCGCCTCTCCGGCCAGCGCATCCTCGAAGGCGCCGATATAGTTCACGGCGTTCTTCACCTTGAACTTCAGATAGGCGGAGAGCGACCAGTAGTCGAAGCCCAGCCGCCGCCGGACGCGGTTGAAGGCGGTGTTGAGGACCAGGACGATCGTGTAGGCGGTGTCGCCGATATGGGCGAGCCAGCGCGAATGCCGCACGACCATGTCGAACTGATCGCCATGGATGATCAGGAGGCGCTTGCCGTCGGCCGTCGTATGGATGGTGCGGTCGACCACCTCGACGCCACCGAAATGGCTGCCGATGTAATCGCGCAGGAATTCGTCATGGTTGCCCGGGATATAGGTGACCTTCGAGCCCTTCCGCGCCTTGCGGAGCAGCTTCTGGACGACGTCGTTATGCTCCTGCGGCCAGTACCAGCCGCGGCGAAGCCGCCATCCATCGACGATGTCGCCGACCAGATAGATCTGCTCGGCGTCATGGAAGCGCATGAAGTCGAGGAGCAGGCGCGCCTGGCACCCCCGGCTGCCGAGATGGACGTCGGAAATGAAGAGGGTACGGAAGTGCCGTGATTGAGGCCGGTCGAGCATCCGGATTGAGCGCCAGTTTGAGTGTGTGTTCCGGCGCAAATATCTGATTCCAAAGACGGTTCTGTGACACCTGAGTTTAGAAAAAAGTAGGCACAGTAGAAATGACGAGGAGGATGGCCATGGCGATGTTGAACCGTCGCCGCCATGAATCATCGTCAAGCAGCCGCGAAATGGTGCTGCCGAAAAGCGCCCAGACGATGCCATTCGGAATGCAAACTAGCCCGAAAAGCGCAGCGATTACGGTAATTTCGACGGCTTTGTTGCCGGTCTCCGTCGTATAGAGCGCGACGCCGGCGAGCACGATCGCCCAGGCTTTCGGGGTGACCCACTGAAAGGCCGCCGCCTCGAGGAAGCTCATCGGCCGGCCGCTCCGCCCCTTGGCCTCCGACCGGCCGGCCATGGCGATCTTCCAGGCCAGCCAGCAGAGATAGGCGAAGGCCAGGTATTTCAGGAGGTCGTGCAGCGTCGGAAAGGCCTGGAAGGCGAGGCCGAGCCCGAGGCCGACGGCGACGATCATCACCGGGAAGCCGGCCGCGATGCCGAGGATGTGCGGAATCGTCGGCCGAAGACCCCAATTGGCTCCCGAAATCAGCACCATCAGATTGTTGGGCCCGGGCGTGGCTGTGCCGACGATGACGAAGCCGAGCAGCGGCAGCAAGGTATCGATCACGCGGCATCCTCCAGATAGGTAATCATCACTTACCTTATTCTCGGCCATTCGGCATCTGGATTCTCGACGCCAGCAGGCTGCCGCCCTTTGCTAAGGAACCAAGGCGCGCTACTCGGAAGAAAAGAGGAGGAAAAGATGGACCTTGGCATCGCCGGACGGAAGGCAATCATTTGCGCGTCGAGCCGCGGGCTCGGCAAGGGCTGCGCGCTCGCTCTGGCGGAAGCCGGCTGCGATATCGTCCTCAACGGCCGCAACGAGGCGACGCTCGCAAAGACGGTCGACGAAATCCGGGCGCGCTTCAATGTCCGGGTCAAACCGGTCGTCGCCGATGTCAGCACGAAGGAAGGTCAGAAGGCGCTGCTTGCCGCCTGCCCGGCGCCGGACATCCTGGTCAACAACAACGCCGGCCCTCCCCGCCGCCATTTCACGACCCTCGACCGCGAGGCGCTGATCGGTGGCGTCATCCAGAACATGGTGACGCCGATCGAACTCATCCAGGCGGTGATCGGCGGCATGGCGGAGCGAAAATTCGGCCGCATCGTCAACATCACCTCGGGTTCGGTGATGGCTCCGATCGATGGTCTCGACCTGTCCTCGGGGGCCCGCGCTGGGCTGACGGCCTTCCTGGCCGGCGTCTGCCGCGAATTCGCCAGCCGCAACGTGACGATCAACAACATCCTGCCCGGCAAGATGGATACCGACCGCTTCAATGGCGGGCTGAAAGCGCGCGCCGAGAAAAGCGGCCTGCCGATTCCCGAGGCGCTGGAGGAAGCCCTTTCGGAAATCCCGGCGCACCGTCTCGGCACGCCGGAAGAATTCGGCCAGCTCTGCGCCTTCCTGTCGTCGCGCTACGCCGGCTACATCACGGGCCGCAATTTCCTGGTCGACGGCGGCCTGTTCCCGGGCACCTTCTGAACGTAGCGCGGATTAGCCCTCTTCGGGCGTAATCCGCCGCCAGCGGGTATTGTTCAGCTCAGACTGACTTCCGCGACCTTGCCCTTGTAGTCCTTCTTCGGATCCGACCCGAACAGGAGCTTGACGCCGGCGAGAATGCTCGACGCGTTCTCCCAGATCTCAGCACGCTCGGCGTCGAGCCGGAGCAGCGTCAGCTTCGGATCGGTCTTGCCGCCCTCGAACCACGCCGCGACGAAGGGGTTCCACAGCCGGTCGACGACCGCCCGGTCATTGTCGATGCTGAGCCGCCCGTGGATGCTGGCGAAGATGCCGTGGCCCTTCGAAACGAAGGTAGCGATGGCGCGGTCGCCCTTACGAAGGCCCTGCACGAGGCCGGCATCCGCGGCGGTGAAGAACCAGATCGGTCCCTTCTCCGTGCCATTCTTCTCGGCGTCGAGCTGCGCGGTCATCGGCTGGGCATGGCCGTCCTCGACGCCGTTCAATCCGACCATCATGGTCATGTCCGATTTGAGTTCTTTCCAGAACTTGGTTTCGAGCTCTTTCGGTGTCGGCATCGGACTGTCCTCCGGCATGGCCCCACCGGGGAATGCACGAGGCAGCGGGAGGTTCCGAAAGGTACGCTGCCCAACGAGAAAGCCCCGGAGCAGCGCTCCGGGGCTTCGTTGGTCCGTGCTTCGATCTCACAACTCCTTTGCGGCCGTCCCGGCGCCTACTCCCGCATCAGCTCTCCCGTGCCGCCAAGCTCCGCGGGGAAATCCCGCTGCTTCGGCAGGCGGTCCTTCATCGGCAACACCGTGTCCTGGTAGTTCACGTGGACGCTCGGCCTGAACGGAACGCCGGGAATTGTCGCCGCGTAAACGTCGACCAGATTCCACCCCGGATGCTCGGTCATCAGGTGACCGCCGCAGGTCTTGCACCACTGGCGAAGGCTGTTCTCGCTCTTGCGGTAGGTCCCGACCTTGTCGGCGCCCTTGGTGATCCGCACCGCATCCGACGGCCACAGCGTGAAGGCGTTGACCGGGCCGGCGGACCACGAGCGACATGACTCGCAGTGGCAATAGCCCATGCCGGCGGGCTCGCCGCTCACCGCGATTTCGACCGCGCCGCAAAAGCAACGGCCCGTATGCATCCTGTTCTCCGTCGTCATGTGTCATTCCTCTTGGATGGATCACGTCGCGTCGTCGCGAAGAGGCGTGTTCCTAGGCCAATCGATTGCGGCCGCGAATGATCCGGCGTCCGCAATGCTTGACACCTCGTCCGGGATTGGGGAGGCATCTGCCTGGAGCGTCCGGGCCGAATGCCCGAACAGCCGGCGGGAACGACCGATGGGTGCCGACGCGCTTTCCGACGTGTTGAGAACGGTCCGCCTTACCGGCGCGATATTTTTTAACTGCTCGGCCAGGGCGCCCTGGGTCGCCGAGCAACCGCCGCGGGAGCTGATCCTCCCAAGGATTCTACCGGGTGCCGAACATCTGATCGCTTATCACGTGGTCACCGAGGGCCGGTGCTTCGGCAATATCGTCGGCCAAGAGCCGATCGCGGTCGAAGCCGGCGAGGTCATCGTCTTCACCAAAGGCGATCCGCATGTCATGTCGAGCAGTCCCGGTATGCGCGCCGATCCCGGCGCGCCGGGCACGTTCGACGCTGCTACCGGCACCCAGTTGCCCTTCACCATCGACTACGGCGGCGACGGGCCGACGCCGACCAGGTTTGTCTGTGGTTTCCTCGCCTGCGATGCCCAGCCTTTCAATCCGCTTCTCGAAAACCTGCCTTCGGTTATCAAGGTGGGAGACGTCCAGAACCGCGATCCAGGCTGGCTCGGCCAATTCATCCGTTTTGCGACGATGGAATCGGCGAACAAGCGCGCCGGCGGCGAAAGCGTCCTCGCCAGACTGAGCGAGCTTATGTTCATCGAGGTGGTTCGCCGGCATCTGGAAACGCTGCCGCCGGAACAGACCGGGTGGCTGGCGGGCCTGCGTGACCCGTTCGTCGGCAAGGCATTGTCGGCGATGCACGGTGCGCCGGCACAAAACTGGACGATCGAGGAATTGGCGAAGCAGGTCGGCCTGTCGCGATCGGTCCTCGCCGAACGCTTCACCGATCTGGTCGGCATTCCGCCGATGCAGTATCTCGCCAAATGGCGGATGCAGATCGCAGCGGGGCTTCTGAGCGGCGGCAGCGCCAACATGGCGACCGTCGCCGCCGAGATCGGCTACGCATCGGAAGCCGCTTTCAGCCGCGCATTCAAGAAAATGCTGGGGACGTCGCCCTCGGTCTGGCGTCGCCGCAATATCTGAAAGCCGGCGACATTCGTCCCAACAAAAAAGCCCCGGAGCATCGCCCCGGGGCTTCTTCATTCCGTCCGATAGACCGAAGCCTAGGCGGGCTTGTTTTCCTGGATGATGCGCTTGGCGACATCCTTGAACTGCTCGCGGGTGAGCAGCTTCTTGAGCTTCATCGATTCGACCTTGACGGCCTGGGTGATCTTCAGGGCGTCCTCGTCGGAGACCTGCATGCCGGCTTCCGTCAGCCACAGATTGACCGAGTCGATGCCGCTGCCCTTGCCCATGACGACCTTGGCCGGGTTGTTGCCGGTCGCCGTCCAGCGCACCGGGAAGAGCTCGGTCGCATACTGCTCGCCGCAGTTCTTGTACCAGCTCGCGATGATGCCGGATTCGATGGCGTAGAGGTCCTTGCCGACCACCGGCTTGTTGTCCGGAACCGAGACGCCCGAAAGCTGCTGGACGAGTTGCGCCAGGCCGAACAGCTTGGTCGTGTCGATGCCGATGTCGATGTTGTACATGGTCTTCAGCGCCATGACGGTCTCTTCCATCGGCGTGTTGCCGGCGCGCTCGCCGATGCCGAGGACGGTCGTGTGGGCGACTTCGGCGCCCTCTGCCAGCGCCATGATCGTGTTGGCGACGCCCATGCCGAAATCCTGGTGGAAATGCGTCTCCAGGCGCGAGTTGATCTTCGCCTTCACGGCCCGCACGAAATACGGCACCGCATGGGGCGAGATCACGCCGAACGTGTCGACCAGTGCCAGCGCGTCCATGTGGCCTTCCTTGGCCACGCGGTTGATCATCTGGAGCACCCAGTTGAGATCGGCGCGGGTGAAGTCGATCGGGAAGAAGACGACCTCGAGGCCGTTCTCATGCGCGAAGGCGGTGGATTCGATCGAGGTCTCGATCGCCTTCTCCATCGGCCACCGATAGGCGATGTCGATGATGTGCTGGCTGGACGGGATCTCCATGACCACGCCCTTCACACCGGTGTCGATGGCGCGCTTGACGTCTTCCTTCATGCAGCGGGCGAACGAGAAGATTTGCGGCCCGAGGTTGCGCTTGACGATCTCCTTGATCGCCTCGTTGTCGGCGGGCGAGACCACCGGCATACCCGCTTCGATGCGGTGAACCCCTGCTTCGGCCAGCTTCTCGGCGATGCGGATCTTGTCGTCCTTGGTGAAGACGATGCCGGCCTGCTGCTCGCCGTCGCGCAGCGTTACGTCATGGATCTTGATGTTCTTGGCGAAGGTGAAATCCTTGGCGACGTCTGCCTCATAGTCCCAGGCGCTGACGAACCAATCCTTGGATTTCCAGGGCTCACTGACCATTACACTCGTCCTTTTTTGGTGGATGGCATTGAAACCGTTTTTCGGTGGCACACCCGTGCCATCCCACGCGGCGGGACGCAATCGCTTTTTCGCAGGGGTGCGGGGCGAAAGGGCCGGAAACCGCGAATTGGTCCCCCGATCAGACCACCGGATTGGTCAACTCACCAATTCCGGAAATGGTTACGGAGACGACATCGCCGGGCTTCAGGAAGCGCTGCGGATTGAAGCCGATGCCGACCCCGGCCGGCGTGCCGGTGGCGATCAGGTCGCCCGGATCGAGCGGCACGCAGGCCGAGACCGCCTCGATGATCTGGCCGACGTCGAAGATTAGCTCGCGAAGCGGTGCGAACTGCCGGCGTTCGCCATTGACGAAGGTCGAAAGCTCCTGCCCGTCGGGCACGCCGAACTCGTCCGCCGTGACCAGCACCGGCCCCACCGGGCAGAAACCGTCGAGGCTCTTGCCGAGGAACCACTGCTTGTGGCGCTGCTGGATGGTCCGCGCCGTCACGTCGTTGACGATCGTGTAGCCGAACACATAGGCGAGCGCGTCGCCGCGTTTCACGTTCTTGGCACGGCGGCCGATGACGACGCCGAGTTCGCCCTCGTAATCGACCGAATTGGTCGGGTCGAGCGCCGCGTTGATTCCGTCGAGAGGGTCGGCGAGCGAGGTGATCGCCTTGGTGAAGACGACCGGGAAATCCGGCACTTCCTGCTTGTCGCCCGACTGGTCGACGCCGCTCCTTGCGAATTCCTTGGCGTGCTCGTGATAGTTCTTGCCGACGCAGATGACGTTCCTGGCAAGCGGCCCGACCGGTGCCGCGACCTTCGCCGAACCGAAGTCGAGCGGCGCCGCATATTCGAGCGCCCCGCCCGCCTCGACGAGCGCGATGACGTCGCGGAGATCGCGGACAGCCAGGCCGCCCTTGAGGAGCGGGTTGAAATGATCGCCGGCGACGGTGCCGAACACCTTGCCGTCCGGTCCGTGAATGGCTGCGATGCGCATTGTTTCCCCCCTCTACGAGTGTTTTTAGCCGTCTTTCCATATCGCATGGAAATGATGCACCGGCCCATGCCCCTCGCCGATCTTCAGCCGGTCGGCCGCGGCCAGCGCGGCCGTCAGATAGTCCTTGGCGGCAGCCACGGCCGCTTCCATGTGGCGGCCCTTGGCGAGCCCCGCGGCGATCGCCGAGGAGAGCGTGCAACCGGTGCCATGCGTGTTCCCGGTCGCGATCCGCGGCGCGGTGAACCAGCGCCCGCCGACCGGCGTCAGCAGGTAGTCGGCGCTCTCGCTGCCGGTCCCGTGCCCGCCCTTCAGGAGGACGGCGCGCGCCCCCTTTGCCAGCAGCCGCGCCGCCTGTGCCTCGATCTCGGCCGCGCTCTGCGCGACGCTCTCGCCCAGCAGACGGGCCGCCTCGGGCATGTTCGGCGTGATGATCGCCACCTTCGGGATCAGGGTCGCGAGAAGTACCTCGACGGCCTCGTTGGCGATCAGCGGGTCGCCGCTGGTCGCGACCATGACCGGGTCGAGCACCACCTTCCGCTGCCGGTACCGGTCAAGCCCGTCGGCGACCGCCCGGATCGTCTCCGGCCGCGACAGCATGCCGATCTTCACGGCGTCGACCTTGAGGTCGGAAAAGACGGCGTCGATCTGCGCCGTCACGAAATCCGGCGGCACGTCGTGGATCGCCGTGACGCCACGCGTGTTTTGCGCGGTCAGTGCCGTGATCACCGAGGCGCCGTAGACGCCGAGCGCCGAAAAGGTCTTGAGATCGGCCTGGATGCCGGCGCCGCCGCCCGAATCCGAGCCCGCGATGGTGACGGCGATGGCGGTCATTCCGGCAATCCGTAAACAATGGAACCGGGCCGAGACCTATTGGAAAGGCCGGAGGGATTCAACCTCCGACGCCTCATGAGAGCGGCGCGGCCGGCGTCTCCGCCGCCTTCGCCTGCCGGCGCTCGATGCCGAGCTTGTGCTCGCGATAGATGACGAAGAGGTCGGCGCCGATGATGATGGCCGTGCCGAGGAGGACGACCCAGGTCGGCCAGGTGCCGAAAATGACGAAGCTGACCGCCAGGATCCACAGCATCGACGTGTATTCGAAAGGCGCCACGACCGAGACGTCGCCATAGCGGTAGGAGAGCGTCATCAGCACCTGCCCGACGCCGCCGAAAATCCCGGCGAGGACGAGAAACACCGCATCGCCGGCGGTCGGCATGGCCCAGCCGAAGGGCAGCGTCAGCAACGCCGCACCGGAGGTCAGGAGCGAGAAATAGATGACGATGGTCCCTGCCCCCTCGAAGCGGGTCAGCGTGCGCACCTGGGTTGCCGCGAGCCCGCTGAAGAACGCCCCGACGAGGGCGAAGATCGCGCCGATCTCGACGGCGCTGCCGCCGACATGCGCCTCAGGGCCGAAATAGTCGGACAGGATGATGAGCACGCCGATGAAGCCGACGATCACCGCCGACCAGCGATAGAGCCGCACCGTCTCGCCGAGCATGAAATAGGCGAGCACGACGGTGATCAGCGGCGCCGCATAACCGATGGCCGTCGCGTCGGCGATCGGCATGTAGGAAATCGCCGAGAAGCCGCAGAACATGCCGCCCGCCCCGGCAAAGGAGCGGATAACATGGCCCCTGAAATTCGAGGTCCTGAACACCGCCGGTATGCCGCCGCGCCAACCGACCCAGATGAACACCGGAATGAGCGCGAAGAAGCTGCGGAAGAAGGCCATCTCGCCGACCGGATAGCGGTCGCTGACCAGCTTGATGACCGTGATCATGCTGGCGAAGGCGAGCGTCGAGATGACCTTGAGCGCGATACCGAGAAGCGGCTTCGGCGCGGCGTGGTAATCGATCATGGAAGCATCGAGGGGATCATCCTGATCCGCGCCTCCCGATTTTGGTGTGATTGAAACGCGGACCGGGCGGCCGGCGCAATGGCGGTCGGAGAAGCTTACGCCTTATCGCGATTCGCCGACCAGATCGCCGACCACACTTTTTCGGGAGTTGCCGGCATGTCGATCGAGCGCACGCCATAGGCCTCGCCGAGCGCATCGACCAGCGCGTTCATCACCGCCGGTGCCGCCCCGATGGTGCCGGCCTCGCCAGCCCCCTTGATGCCGAAGGCATTGGTCTTGGCCGGTATGTTGCGCGTCTCGAAGACGAAGGACGGCAGGTTCTCGGCGCGCGGCAGGCAATAGTCGAGGAACGAGGCGGTCAGAAGCTGGCCGTCCTCACCATAGACGGTGTGCTCGTGGAGCGCCTGGCCGACGCCCTGCGCGACGCCGCCATGCACCTGTCCGGCGAGCAGCATTGGATTCACGGTCGCGCCGAAATCGTCGACGATGACATAGCCGGTGATGGTCGTGGCGCCGGTGTCCGGATCGACCTCGACCTCCGCGACATGGGTGCCGTTTGGAAAGGTCGGCGCCGTCTGCTGCCAGTCGCCGACCGCGGTCAGAAGACTCTTGTCGCGGGCGCCCGTGGCCAGCGCCGCAAGGCTGATGCGGCGGTCGGTGCCGACGACGCGCACGCCGCCATCGGCGATTTCGAGATCGGCGACGGA
The DNA here is from genome assembly GCA_945882315.1 of Bauldia litoralis. GTDB lineage: Bacteria > Pseudomonadota > Alphaproteobacteria > Rhizobiales > Kaistiaceae > CAMCWB01. The sequence goes on from CAMCWB010000018.1 coordinate 38,182, forward strand.
GGCTTCGAGCCGGTCGCCGGCCAGCCGCTTGATCTGCTCGGCGAGCGTCGTCGCGGCCCGGTCGACCGAGATTGCACCGATCGGGATCGAGCGCGAGCCGCCCGTGCCCTCGCCCTGCGCGACGAGATCGGTGTCGCCCTGCACCATGCTGATCCTGTCATAGTCGAGCCCGAGCCTGCCGGCGATGAACTGGGCATAGGCCGTGGCATGCCCCTGGCCGCCGGTCTGCGTGCCGATGAAAAGCGTCGCTGTGCCGTCGGCGTTCAGCGTCACGGTCGCCGGCTCGTTGCCGGGAAAGGCGCAGGCCTCGATATAGGTGGCGACGCCGAAGCCGCGCGCCAGTCCCTTCTGCTTCGACGCAGCCCGCCGCGCCGGGAAGTCGTCCGCATCGGCAAGCTTCAGCGCCCGTTCGAGATGGCCGTCGAAATCGCCGCTGTCATAGTTGCGGCCGCCCGGCGTCTTGTAGGGCATCTGCGACGGCGCGATGAAATTCCGCTTGCGGATCTCGATTGGCCCGAGCCCGGTGTCATGGCCGCAGACATCGACCAGCCGCTCGATCAGATAGGCCGCTTCCGGCCGCCCGGCGCCGCGATAGGCGTCGACCGGCACGGTGTGGGAATAGACGCCCCTGATCCGCACATAGAGGGCCGGAATGTCGTAGACGCCGGTCACCATGCTCGATCCGCCGACCGGCACGAAGGGCGCATATTCCGAGAGATAGGCGCCCATATTGGCGGCGGTATCGATGCGCAGGCCGAGGAAGCGGCCGTCTGCATCCATCGCCATCTCGGCGACCGAGAAATTGTCCCGCCCGTGCGTGTCGATGACGAAATGTTCGCTGCGGTCGCCGACCCATTTGACCGGCCGGCCGAGGCGCTTCGCGGCGATCGCCGCTAGCGGATACTCCTGGTAGACGAAGGCCTTTGTCCCGAAGCCGCCGCCGACATCCGGCGTGATGACGCGGATCTGCTTCGGGTCGACATGCAGGATGTCGTTGGCGATGATGTCGCGCACGCCGTGGCCACCCTGCGTGCCGAGCGTCAGCGTGTAGCGGCGGCTCGCTGAATCATATTCGGCGACGATGCCGCGAGTCTCCATGTAATTGGCGACGACGCGGTTGTTGACGATCTCTATCCGCGAAACCCGCGCCGCATCGGCGAATGCCGCCTCGGTCGCCTCGTGGTTGCCGCGGTGGTCGACGAAGGCGACATTGCCCGGCAGCTTCGGCCAGACCAGCGGCGCACCGGCTTCGAGCGCCTTGCGGACATCCGTCACCACGTCGAGCGGCTCGTATGCGACCTCGATCGCCTCGGCGGCGCCGAGCGCCGTCTCGACATCGTCGGCGACGATGAAGGCGAGCGGATCGCCGACATGGCGGACGACATCGCCGACCAGCAGCGGATGATGCGGGATCACCGCCGCCGAGCCGTCGGCCTTCTTCGGTCGCGCCGTGCAGGGCAATCCGCCGATGCCGTCGAGATCCGCCGCCGTCAGGACGAGGCGGACGCCCGCCATCGAGCGCGCCGCATCGACGCCGCCGAGCCGGATGCGGGCATGCGCCATCGACGAGCGAAGGACGACGGCGCGGAGCGTGCCGTCCGGCCGGTAGTCGTCGGTGAAGAGGCCGGCGCCGGTGATGAGCGCCCTGTCTTCCTTGCGGCGGACGGGCGCCCCCATGCCGAATTTGAGAGGAGCAAGATCGTTCATCGAAATCCAGTCGAGAGGCCGATCCGGGAGATCGACGGAAGGCGGCGAACGGTCGCCGGCAGAGATAAGGAGGACGCCTGCCGATAGATAGGCGCCGAAGACGGAGCCGGCTAGGGTTGGCCGGCTTCTCGCCCCCTAGAACCGCCGGAAATACCCGATCGTCTCGATCAGCCCGGCGGTCGATGCGTCGCGGCTGGAGGCGTCGGCCTTGCCCTGGACGATCGGCAGGAGTTCGCTGGCGAGCGTCTTGCCGAGCTCGACGCCCCACTGGTCGAAGGAATTGGTCCCCCAGATCGCCCCCTGCACGAAGACCTTGTGCTCGTAGAGGGCGATGAGCTTGCCGAGCGTCGCCGGATCGAGACGCCGATAGACGATCGTGTTGGACGGCCGGTTGCCGGGAAAGACCTTGTGCGGCGCCAGCATCTCGATATCGCGCGGCGAGCGGCCCTGCGCCTTCAGCTCGGCGCGCGCCTCGGCGATCGTGCGGCCGCGCATCAGCGCCTCGCTCTGCGCCAGGCAATTGGCGAGCAGCAGGTCCTGATGGATATCCTTGTCGAGCTCCGACCGCGCCGCGACGAGGAAGTCGCAGGGTATGACATCGGTGCCCTGATGGATGAGCTGGTAGAAGGCGTGCTGCCCATTGGTGCCCGGCTCCCCGAACACGACCGGCCCGGTCGCCCCCATCACCGTTGCGCCGTTGGAGCGGACGCGCTTGCCGTTGCTCTCCATGTCGAGCTGCTGGAGATAGGCGGGAAAGCGCTCGAGCCGCTGGTCGTAGGGCAGCACCGCCTGGACCGGATAGCCCATGATGTTGCGGTACCAGATGCCGATCAGCCCCATCAGAACCGGCATGTTCCTGTCGAGCGGCGCCGAGCGGAAATGATCGTCGATGGCACGCGCGCCGGAGAGGAACTTGCGGAAGTTCTCGTCGCCGATCGCGATCATCAGCGGCAGGCCGATTGCCGACCAGATCGAGTAGCGGCCGCCGACCCAGTCCCAGAAGCCGAAGGTGCGATCCTCGCCGATGCCGAAGGCGGAGACCTTGTCGGTCGCCGTCGACATGGCCGCGAAATGCGTGCCGACCGCGCCCTCGCCAAGCGCCTTGACGATCCACTGCCGCGCCGACTTCGCATTGGTCATCGTCTCGATCGTCGTGAAGGTCTTGGAGGCAACCAGGAACAGCGTCGAGCGCGCCTGCAGGCCGGCCAGCGTATCGCGGAGATGCGAGCCATCGACATTCGAGACGAAATGCAGCCGCGGCCCGTCATGAAAAGCACGCATCGCCCGCGTCGCCATCGCCGGACCGAGGTCGGAGCCGCCAATGCCGATATTGACGACATCGGTGAACTTTCCGGCCGTCGCAGAGATGGCGCCGGAGCGGATGCCTTCCGCGAAGACGGCCATGCGGTCGAGCATCGCCTGCACGTCCGGCACGACATTCTTGCCGTCAACGCGATAGACCTCGTCGGGCGCGGCGCGGAGTGCGACATGCAGCACTGGCCGGTTCTCGGTCCGGTTGATCGCTTCGCCGGCGAACATCGCGGTGCGCAGCTTCTCGACCTCGGCGGCCTCGGCGAGCGCCACCAGCCGTTTGATGGTCTCTTCGTCGATCAGGTTCTTGGAATAGTCGAGGACCAGTTCGCTGGCCGTCAGCGAGAATTTCCTGAAGCGGTCCGGATCGTCGGCGAAGCGCTTGCGAAGCGGCGTCGCGATGATCGAGGCGCGATGCGTATCGAGCGCCGCGAATGCCTGAATGGTTGGCGTCATGCGCGTCGTCCTCCGCTTCTAGCCAAGCCATCGCCCGAGGCGATCCATCGCCTCGCGCATATCCGCTTCCGTCCCCGCAAAGGAGAAGCGGAGCGTACCGTGTCCGCGCGCCCGGTCGAAATCCGGCCCCGGCGTCGCGGCGACACCCGCTTCTGCAAGCATCCGCCGCGCGAAATCCATGGAATCGTTCGAGAACCGCCGCGTCGAGACATACATGTAGAAAGCCCCATCCACCGGAGGATGCTCGTCGAAGCCCAAAGGCGGAAGACGATCGATGAGCAGGCGACGATTGGCCGCGTAGCCGGCCTTCACCTGTTCGAGTTCGGGCGTCGCGTCGAAAGCCGCGAGTGCGGCGCGCTGCGAGATGTCCGGCGCCGAGATGTAGAGGTTCTGCGCCACCCGCTCGACCGGGCGGACGAGGTTTTCGGGCAGCACCATCCAGCCGATCCGCCAGCCGGTCATGCAGTAATATTTGGAGAAGGAGTTCACGACGATCGCATCATCGGAAAACCGGAGCGCCGTCTCCGCCTCGCCGTCGTAGACCAGCCGGTGGTAGATCTCGTCCGAGATGAAGCGGATGCCGAGATCCTCCGCCGTCTCGATCAGCGCCGCGAGCGCCTCCGGCAGCATCATCGTGCCGGTCGGGTTGGCGGGGCTGGCGATCAGCACGCCTTTCAGCGCCCCTTCCGCATGCGCCGCGGCAAGCATGTCCGGCGTCAGCGCATGGCGCGTCTCGGCATTGGTCTCGATCTCGACGACCTCGAGCCCCAGCGCACTCAGGATATTGCGATAGGCCGGATAGCCGGGCGAGGTCACGGCGACGCGGTCGCCCGCGTCGAAGGCAGCGAGAAACGCCAGGTTGAAGCCCGCCGACGAGCCGGTCGTCACCGCGATACGGTCCGCGGAGACGTCGATCCCATGCGCCTCGCCATAATGGCGGGCGATCCGGGCCCGCAGCGCCCTGGTGCCCAGCGCCTCCGTGTAGCCGAGCCGCCCGTCGGCAAGCGCCGCCCGTGCCGCTTCGAGGACGGCCCGCGGCGCCGGCGCGCCCGGCTGCCCGACCTCCATGTGGATGACCGATCCGCCGGCATTTTCCCGGTCGACCGCCGCCCGCATGACATCCATCACCATGAACGGCTCGACGCCGCCGCGGCGTGACGGGGGCAAGGAAAGCCTGCGTCGCTTCACGATCTTTTCATCGCCACGGATTTCTTGGTCCTGCCCCAATTCGCGACCAATTCGACTGCTGCATCGCATTGACCCGAAGGAGCGCGGTTTCTAGGTTCCCGGGTCTTCGAGGCCAGGGAGGCGGCAAGCGGCCAATGCGACCGGAATTCCTGCGTAGCAAGCCACATTCGGCATGGAAAGAGCCCGGCGCTGCAAAGCCGCGGCGAAGCAGTCTTTTCCGGCGGACCGCTGCCGTTGCGCTTGCCGTCATGATCGCCGACGCGGCCCTCGGCGCGGCTTCGGCCGTGTCGATCGTCCGCGACGCCGAGACCGAGGCGCTGATCAAGACCTACCTCGCGCCGATCTTCAAGGTTGCCGGCATTCGTTCCGAGAACCGGCAGGTCTTCCTGATCCCGGACCAGTCCTTCAACGCCTTCGTCGCCGACGGCAGCAAGATCTTCGTCAATGTCGGCGCGATCGTGACGGCGGAAACGCCGGGCGAGCTGATCGGCGTGCTGGCCCATGAGACAGCCCATGTCGCCCATGGCGATCTCGGCCGCATCAAGCAGCAGATGCAGACCGCCAAGACCGCCGCCCTCATCGCCGCCCTCATTGGCCTCGGCGCGGCTGCGGCCGGTGCCGCGGCCGGTGTCGGCGGGCTCGCCCAGGCCGGCTCGGGCCTGATCTACGGCTCGCAGACCGCCGCCCAGCGCAGCGTCCTCTCGTACCGCCGCGCGCAGGAGTCCGAAGCCGACCGCGAAGCCGTCCATTATCTCGACAAGACCGGCCAATCCGGCGCCGGCATGCTGAAGACGCTGGGTCGCTTCGCCAACGACACGCTCTTCTCGTCGCGCACGATCAATTCTTACGTGCTCAGCCACCCGCTGCCCCGCGAACGCATCGTGGCGCTGGAGGAGATCGTCAAGCAGAGCCCGAACTACAGCCGCACCGACCCGCCGGAGCTTCTGCGCCGGCACAAGATGGTCCAGGCCAAGCTCGTCGGCTTCACCTGGAGCCCGGACAAGATCGACCGGCGCTATGCGCGCAACGACAAGAGCCGCGAGGCCCGCTATGCCCGCGCCATTGCCGCTTATCTCCACGGCCCCCTTTCCCCGGCCCTGAAGCTGATCGACGGCCTGATCCAGAGCGAGCCGGGTAATCCCTATTTCTGGGAGCTCAAGGGACAGGCCATCCTCGAGCGCGGCTCGCCGGCCGAATCGATCGCCCCGCTCCGGAAAGCGGTGACGCTGGCGCCGAAATCGGGGCTGATCCGCATCCTCCTCGGCCAGGCGCTGGTCGCCACCGAAAAGCCCGGCACGCTGGACGAGGCGATCCAGAATCTCACCATCGGCCTCCAGGCGGAGCCGGATGTTTCGGTCGGCTATCGGGCACTGGCGCGCGCCCACGCCCTCCAGGGCGACATCGCGCTGGCCGAGCTTGCGACGGCCCAGGGCTACTTCACCGACGGCGCCATCCGCGACGCCAAGGGCCATGCGGCCCGTGCCCAGTCCAAGCTGAAACGCGGGACGCCGGCCTGGATCAGGGCTGACGACATCGTGTCTTACGAGCAGCCGAAAATCCGTTAGGATCAACACGTTCCGGCGCTTCGCCGGCGGGAGACCTGAATGAAATCCTGGATTGCAGCACTCGCCGTTGCGGCGGTCGGCTTTGGCGCCGGCGGCTATTTCTTCGGCGCGCAAAATTCCTCCGGAGACGGCTCCATCGCCGCCCATGCCGAGACGGCGCCGACGCTTTTGGCGGCGAACGAGGCCGGCCCGCTGTCGGAGGAACAGAAGGCCGCGATCCGCGAGCTCATCCGCGACCAGCTGATGGAGAATCCCGAGATCATCCGCGATGCGATGGAGGAGCTGCAGCGCAAGGAGGAGGCGGCCGAAGCCGCCGCGGCGGTCGATACGATCGCTACCGAGAAGCGCCTCTTCACCTCGTCGCGGCAGGTCGTCCTCGGCAATCCGGACGGTGATGTGACGCTGGTCGAGTTCTTCGATTACAACTGCGGCTACTGCAAGCGCGCCCATGCCGACATGAAGCGGCTCATCGACGAGGACAAGAACCTCCGCGTCGTGCTCAAGGAGTTCCCGGTGCTCGGCCAGGGATCGGCCGAGGCCGCCCATGTCGGCGCCGCCATCAACCTGACCGCCCCCGAGAAATATTTCGAGTTCCACGACGCCCTTCTGACCGAGCGCGGCCAGGTCGACGGCGCCCGCGCCCTGGCGGTGGCGGCCGATATCGGCCTCGATATCGAGAAGCTCAAGGAAGTCGCTCAGTCCGAAGAGGTCAAGGCGACGATCGCGGAGGTCTATGATCTGGCCGGCAAGCTGGCGATCAACGGCACGCCGAGCTACGTCACCTCGCAGGAACTGGTCATCGGCGCTGTCGGCTACGATACGCTCAAGATCAAGATCGACGAGGCCCGGAAAGCCTGCGCCGCGACGCCCTGCTGACCCGTTTCGGAGGCAGGAAACCGGTGGATTAGCCCCCTCGGCGGGGCTTTTCCTTTGCCGGCCAAGCTCCTATAACCGGCAAACTTCGCGAATGACCGGCCCGACCGGTAGGGCAGCGGCGGTTTTCGGCAGATCATGGCTATTCCGGTCTTCGTCCTCAACGGACCCAATCTCAATATGCTCGGCACGCGCGAGCCCGGTATCTACGGGGGCAAGTCGCTTGCGGATATCGAGAAGGACTGCAAGGCCGCCGGCAAGGAACTCGGCCTCAAGGTCGATTTCCGCCAGACCAACCAGGAAGGCACGCTCGTCGACTGGATCCAGGAGGCGGCGACCGCGGCCAGGGGCATCGTCATCAACCCCGGCGCCTATACCCACACCTCGGTGGCGTTGCAGGACGCGATCCGCGCCGCCGGCGTGCCGGTGATCGAAGTCCATCTTTCGAACATATTTGCCCGTGAACCCTTCCGCCACCATTCCTATGTATCGCCGGTGGCTGCCGGCGTGATCTGCGGATTGGGGCCTCTCGGCTACCGCCTCGCGCTCGAGGCCATCAAGCCGCTGGTTGAAAACTCCGCCAAGCCTTTGTGAAAGAAACGGCCAGGATGACCGACAGGAAGCCGATCGTCGACCAGACGCTTATCCGCGAACTCGCGGCCCTTTTGAACGAAACCGGCCTGACCGAGATCGAAGTCGAGCACGACAAGATGCGCATCCGCGTCGCCCGCAACGCGGCGCCGGTGGCGATCCAGGCACCGGTCGGGGCGCCCATCGCCGCGCGCTCCGAGCCGATCCCGGCCGCCGACCCGGCCAGCCATGTCGGCGTGGTGCCCTCGCCGATGGTCGGCACCGCCTTCCGGGCGCCCGAGCCTGGCGCCAAGACCTATGTCGAGGTCGGCGACAAGGTTCGCGAGGGCCAGACGCTGCTCATCGTCGAGGCAATGAAGACGATGAACCAGATCGCCGCGCCGCGCGCCGGCACCGTGACCCGGATCATGGTCGAGGACGGCCAGCCGGTCGAATATGGCGAGCCGCTGATGATCGTCGAATGAACACGGCGCCGACCATGTTCTCGAAGATCCTCATTGCCAATCGCGGCGAGATCGCCCTTCGCGTCCTGCGGGCCTGCAAGGAGCTCGGCATCGCCACCGTCGCGGTCCACTCGACCGCCGACGCCGACGCCATGCATGTCCGCCTTGCCGACGAGAGCGTCTGCATCGGGCCGCCGCCGGCCCGCGACTCCTATCTCAACATCCCGCAGATCCTCGCCGCCTGCGAGATCACCGGCGCCGACGCCGTCCATCCCGGCTACGGCTTCCTGTCGGAGAATGCCCGCTTCGCCGACATCCTGGCGGCGCATGGCATCACCTTCATCGGGCCGAGCGGCGACCATATCCGCATCATGGGCGACAAGATCGAGGCGAAGCGCACCGCCGTCCGCCTCGGCATCCCCGTCGTGCCGGGTTCCAAGGGCGCCATCTCCGACGACGTCACCGCCGCCAAGGTCGCCAACGAGATCGGCTTCCCGGTCATCATCAAGGCTGCCGCCGGCGGCGGCGGCCGCGGCATGAAGGTCGCCCGCACGGCCGACGACCTCTCCGAGGCGCTGTCCAACGCGCGCGCCGAGGCTAAGGCCGCCTTCGGCGACGATTCGGTCTATATCGAAAAATATCTCGGCAAGCCGCGCCACATCGAGTTCCAGGTGATGGGCGATGGCAAGGGCTCCGCCATCCATCTCGGCGAGCGCGATTGCTCGCTCCAGCGCCGCCACCAGAAAGTCTGGGAGGAGTCGCCCTCCCCGGCGATCAGCGCCGAGCAGCGCGAGCGCATGGGCGGCATCGTCGCCAAGGCGATCGGCGACCTCGGCTATGCCGGCGCCGGCACCGTCGAGTTCCTCTATGAGGACGGCGAGTTCTATTTCATCGAGATGAACACCCGCCTCCAGGTCGAGCATCCGATCACCGAGGCGATTACCGACATCGACCTGGTCAACGAGCAGATCCGCGTTGCGGCCGGCGCCGGGCTCTCGATCAAGCAGGAAGACATCCGCTTCTTCGGCCACGCCATCGAATGCCGGATCAACGCCGAGAACCCGAAGACCTTCGCGCCCTCGCCCGGCCTGATCACCGGCTTCCACACACCGGGCGGCCTCGGCGTCCGCGTCGATTCCGGCGCCTATCAGGGCTACCGGATCCCGCCCTACTACGACAGCCTCATCGGCAAGCTGATCGTCCACGGCCGGACGCGGCAGGAATGCATGATGCGGCTGCGCCGCGCCCTCGACGAGTTCGTCGTCGACGGCATCCAGACGACGATCCCGCTCCACCGCGATCTCGTGAACGATCCCGATATCGCCGAGGGCAATTACGACATCCACTGGCTGGAAAAGAAGCTCGCCATCACGGCGTGACACCGTCGGCAGCAACTCGGGTCGGTATGACCGGAAGCGACGAGATCATCTTCGAACTGACGCCGCAGGTCCTGCTCAAGGCCTATGCCTGCGGCATCTTTCCGATGGCGGAATCGGCCGACGATCCCGGCCTGTTCTGGATCGAGCCGGAAGCCCGCGGCATCCTTCCGCTGGACGAGTTCCACATCCCCCGGCGTCTCGCCCGCACCGTCCGCTGCGACGCCTTCGAAATCCGCATCGACCATGATTTCGAAGCCGTCATCGCCGGCTGCGCCGGCAAGGGACCGGGCCGCGTCAAGACCTGGATCAACGCCCGCATCAGGCGGCTTTACACGGAGCTCTTCGAGCTCGGCCATTGCCACACTGTCGAAGCCTGGCAGGACGGCAAGCTCGTCGGCGGGCTCTATGGCGTCCGCCTCGGCGCGGCTTTTTTCGGCGAGAGCATGTTCAGCCATGAGCGCGACGCCTCGAAGGTCGCCCTCGTGCATCTCGTCGCGCGGCTGAAGGTCGGCGGCTTCCGCCTGCTCGACACCCAGTTCACCACCGAGCACCTGCGCCAGTTCGGTGCGATCGACGTCGACCGGCGCCGGTATCACCTGCTCCTCGAGCCGGCGATCGAGGCCGACGCCGACTTCTACCGGCTGGGTGGCGGCGCGACCGGCGAAGAGGTCTTGCAGTCGGTCAGCCAGACGTCATAGACGGCGTGGTCGACGGCATGCAGGCCGGGGCTCGCCGCGAACATCCAGCCCGTGAAGATGCGCTTCACCTTGCGGGCGAGCGTGATCTCGTCGACTTCGATGAAGGCGTCGGTCAGCGGCGGCTCTGTCGGCGGGCGCGTGTAGCAGACCCGCGGCGTCACCTGCAGCGCACCGAATTGCACGGTCTCGTCGATATAGACGTCGAAGGAGATGATGCGGCCGGTGATCTTGTCGAGACCGGCGAACACGGCGACCGCATTGCTGATCTTCTCGGCAGCGGCCGGGCCGGCGGCAAGCGTCAAGCTTCCCGCGAGCCAGAAAGCCGTCCATGTCAGACGGCCCGAATGGCGAATCATGTGTCCAATGCCCTAAGGCCCCTGCCCACCGAAGGGCGGCTAGTATCACGGGATTTCGGCAAGGCAAAGGCAGCTTCGCGTTTGAGGCGGGGCAGTGGCGCGCCTTTTCCTCCCGTGCTAGCGAACGCTCCATCGGCAATGACGGAAATATCCGTCATGCGTCCTTTAAACGACCGCTGTATCGGTTGCTTGCCCGCACGGAAATTCCTTTTTCCGGCAAGCACTTGGTGGCGAATTCCAGGAACGGGACGACATGAACCTCACCATGATTGGCTCAGGCTATGTCGGCCTCGTGTCCGGCGCCTGCTTCTCGGATTTCGGCCATAGCGTCATCTGCGTCGACAAGGACGCCAGCAAGATCGAGAGCCTCGAAGCCGGCAATATTCCGATATTCGAGCCCGGCCTCGACGCCATGGTTGCGACCAACCGCCGCGAGGGTCGCCTCGCCTTCACCACCGACCTCGCCGCCGCCGTCGCCAAGGCCGACGCCGTCTTCATCGCGGTCGGCACCCCATCGCGGCGCGGCGACGGCCACGCCGATCTGAGCTTCGTCGAGGCGGCGGCCCGCGAGATCGCCGCGGCGATGGACGGCTACACCGTGATCATCACCAAGTCGACCGTCCCGGTCGGCACCGGCGACCGCGTCGAGGCGATCATCCGCGAGACCCGGCCCGACGCCGATTTCGCCGTCGTCTCCAACCCGGAATTCCTGCGCGAAGGCGCCGCCATCGAGGACTTCAAGCGCCCCGACCGGATCGTCGTCGGCACCGACGACGAACGCGCCCGCCAGGTGCTCACCGAGATCTATCGTCCGCTCTATCTCAACCGGCAGCCGATTCTCTTCACCGACCGGCGGACCTCCGAGCTGATCAAATACGCCTCGAACGCCTTCCTCGCGACCAAGATCACCTTCATCAACGAGATCGCCGATCTCTGCGAGAAGGTCGGCGCCGACGTCCAGGACGTCGCCCGGGGCATGGGCCTCGACAACCGCATCGGCCCGAAATTCCTGCATCCCGGCCCCGGCTTCGGCGGCTCCTGCTTCCCCAAGGACACGCTGGCGCTGGTTCGCACCGGCGAGGCCTATGGCAGCCCGCTTCGCATCGTGACCGCCGTCAACGACGTCAACGAGAAGCGCAAGGGCGACATGGCCGACAAGGTGATCGCGGCGCTCGGCAGCGAGCCCGCCGGCAAGACAGTCGCCCTCCTCGGGCTGACCTTCAAGCCCAACACCGACGACATGCGCGAGGCCCCGGCGCTCGATATCGCCGAAGGCCTCGACAGGGCCGGCATCGCGGTCCGCGCCTTCGATCCGAAGGGCGCGGAGACGGCGCGCCAGCTGCTCCCTTTCGTGACCTTCGCCAAGGACGCCTATGACTGCGCCGCCGGCGCCGACGCCCTGGTCATCGTTACCGAGTGGGAATCCTTCCGCGCCCTCGACCTCGCCCGGATCAAGTCTGTCCTGAAGACGCCGCTGGTCGTCGATCTCCGCAACATCTACACGCCGTCCGAGATGCGCGACCACGGCTTCGTCTATTACTCGATCGGCCGTACGCCGATCGGCGTCGCGACCAGCGCCTAGAGGTTTCGCTTACGGGTAACGATGCCCCCCAACCCCGGTCGTCTCCCCGGCGAAAGCCGGGCCCACCGTGAGGGACGCAACCGCTGACGGGCACATGGATTCCGGCTTTCGCCGGAATGACGGCTTGGGGAAAGGCCGCGTCATCCCACCCAAGCCTTACGGCTCCGGCACGGTCATTCCCGCCCGCGCCGCCGCCATCCACTCGTCCAGCGCCTCCACCTCCTCGGCGGTGAAGCGGAGGCCGAGCTTCGAGCGCCGCCAGAGCACGTCGCCGGCGGTGACCGCCCATTCCTCTGCCATGAGATAGGCCACTTCGGCCGCCGTCAGGTCGGCGCCGAAGACGACGCCGAGATCCTCGGCCCGGCGCGCCCCGGTGACGATGGTGGCAGCCCGCGTCCCGTAGGCGCCGACCAGCCGCTCGGCATGCAGTTCCGAAAGGAACGGATAGGCGGCCCGGAGCGCGCGGACCAGGTCGCCGCCCCGTCCGACGGCGAAGCCGCCGCCGGGCAGCGGCGCCTTGGCCGTCCAGGCCGGTCCCATGTTGAGAAAAGGCGAAAGCTTGGCGAGCGCCGCTTCGGCAAGCCGGCGATAGGTCGTGATCTTGCCGCCGATCACCGACAGGAGCGGGCTCGATCCCTCGGAGCCGTCGAGGTCGAGGACATAGTCGCGCGTCGCCTCCTTGGCCGCGGAAGCGCCGTCATCCTGCAGCGGCCGCACCCCGCAATAGGCGAAGCGGATATCGTCGCGCGTCACCGGTTCCCGGAAATACTGGCTCGCGGCGGCACAGAGATAGTCGATCTCGGCATCCTCGGGCTGCGCCTCGCCGGGATCGCCCCGATAGTCGGAATCGGTCGTGCCGATCAGCGTGAAGTCATGCTCGTAGGGAATCGCGAAGACGACGCGCCCGTCCCGATTCTGGAAGATGTAGGCGCGGTCGTGATGGTAGAGCCGGCGGGTGATGATATGCGTGCCCTTGACCAGCCGGACATAGGCGCGGACGTCGCCGTGGATGGCGGTTTCGAGCACATGCGCGACCCACGGCCCGGCGGCGTTGACGAGGGCGCGCGCCGCGATCTGGTGGCGCTCGCCCGTCTCGACCGATTCAAGCAGCAGCCGCCAGTAGGAATCCGCCCGTCGCGCCGCGATGCAGCGCATCCGCGTCTGGATATGCGCGCCATGCGCCTTGGCATCGACGGCGTTGAGGACGACGAGGCGCGAATCCTCGACCCAGCAATCGGAATATTCGAAGCCGCGCTGGAACTCGCGCCGCAGCGGCCGCCCCGCCTGGTCGGTCTGGAGTTCGAGGCTGCGCGTCGGCGGCAGCAGCTTGCGCCCGCCGAGATGGTCGTAGAGGAACAGGCCGGCGCGCAGCAGGAAGCCCGGGCGCGATCCCGGGCCGACCGGCAGGACGAAACGCAGCGGCCGGATGATGTGCGGCGCGATGCCGAGCAGCACCTCGCGCTCGGCCAGCGACTCGCGCACCAGCCGGAAGGCGAAATGCTCGAGATAGCGAAGGCCGCCATGGATGAGCTTGGTCGAGGCCGACGAGGTCGCGCCGGCAAGATCGCCCTGTTCGCAGAGATAGACCGTCAGGCCGCGGCCGGCGGCGTCGCGCGCGATGCCGCAACCATTGACGCCGCCCCCGATGATGGCGAGGTCGTAGACGGGGATCGGCACGCAAAACTCCTGACGCGCAAGGACGAGACCGGCGAGAATGGCACGGCCCGGAGAAAAATTCGACGCACGGACGAGTCCGCGAGCCGGCGGCGCCGAATCCTGAGCAGATTCAGGTGCGTCGACCGACGCATCTCCGGCCCCGGGGCCGGAGCCTGCAATCGCCGCCCGGCGACTTATTTGCCGGTGCGGCCGTAATCGTCGTCGAAGCGCTCGATATCGTCCTCGCCGAGATAGCCGCCGAACTGCACCTCGATGATCACGACCGGATCTTCCGCGGAATTGCCGAGACGGTGGACTGCGCCTTGGGGAATGAACACCGTCTGCCCTGTCGGCACGGCACGAATCTCCTTGTCGATCGTCACATCGGCGGTGCCGCCCGTCACCAGCCAATGTTCCGCCCGATGGCGATGGCTTTGCAGCGACAGGCGCGCACCGGGATCGCAGACGATCCGCTTGACCTGATAGCCGGGCCCGCCGGCGAGCACTTCATAATAACCCCAGGGCCGGACCCAGCGCCGCACCGCCTCGCCTTCGGACTTTCGCCGCGTCACCTGGCCGACGAAATCCTTGATCGAGCCGAGGCTGTCGCGCGTCGCGACCAGCACCGCGTCCTGGTCGGCGGCAATCAGGAGATTTTCCGCCCCGAGAACCGCGACAAGCCCGTGCGCCGCGTGGACGGAGCAATCCCGGCTGCCGCTGAGTATCACGTCGCCGCTTGCCGAATTGCCCGCCGCGTCGCGCCCGTTGACCTCGCCGAGCGAGTCCCAGGTGCCGAGATCGCGCCAGTCGAATTCCGCCTCGACGACTGCCGCGAGCGCCGTCTTCTCCATCACGGCATAGTCGAAAGAGGTTGCCGGCATGGCGTCGAAGATAGCGGCCGGCAGGCGGAGGAAGTTACCCGGCCCTGCCACCGCCGCGACCGCCGCTTCGGCGCCCGCCGCGATCGCGGGGGCGAAGCGCCGCAACTCGTCGAGCGCGGTCGCCGCCCCCAGCATGAAATTGCCGCTGTTCCACAGATAGCCGTCGGCGACGTAGCGCGCCGCGGTCGCGGCATCCGGCTTCTCGGCGAATGTCGACACCAGGGAGACGCCGGGACAACCCGGCAGCGCCGCGCCGCGCGCGATATAGCCGAAGCCGGTCGCCGGGTTCGTCGGCCTGATCCCGAAGGTGACGATGCGCCCGCTGTCGGCGGCAAGGCGCGCCCGCTCGACCGAGCGCAGGAACCCGGCACGATCGCGCACCACATGGTCGGCGGCGAGGATAAGGAGAATGCTTTGCGGATCGCGCCGCGCCGCGAAGGCTGCGGCCGATGCGACGGCGGCCGCCGAATCGCGCGGCGACGGCTCGAGCAGAATCTCGGCTTCGACGCCGGCGTCGCGCAGCGCATCGGCCACGAGGTGGCGATGATCGGCGCCCGTCACGATCAGCGGTGCCGTGAAGAGGCTGCGGTCGGCGACGCGTTCAAGCGTCATGGTGAAGGTCGACCGGCCGTCGACCAGCGGCAGGAACTGCTTCGGATGCGCTTCCCGCGACAGCGGCCAGAGCCGCGTTCCCGCTCCGCCGCAGAGAATGACCGGCACGATGGCCGGTCCTGACGATGCTTCCCTCACTCTTCGTCGAACTCCCGGCCGAAGCGTTCCCACCAATCAGAAGAGTATGATGAGGAATTCTTTCCCGTCTATAAAATCCGGAGACCCGGACCTCAGATAGACTGGTTATAGGCGCCGACTTCAGGGTTCTCGCGCAGCAGACCGTCGATCGCCTGGAACATCTCCCGCATCCTGAGATCCGAGACCGGGCTTTCGACGACCACCACCAGTTCCGGCTTGTTCGACGAGGCCCGCACCAGGCCCCAGCTGCCATCGTCGGTCACGACCCTTATGCCGTTGACCGTCACGAGGCCGGCGATCGCATGTCCGGCAATCGTCGCGCCGGCTTTCGCCATCGCCTCGATCCGCAGCGTCACCTTGTCGGCAATCCCGTATTTCTCCTCGTCGGCGCAATGGGCCGACATGGTTGGCGAGCCCCAGGTCTGCGGCAGCGCGTCGTAGAGCTCCGCGAAGGAGGATTGCGGGTTGCGGTCGAGCATGTCGCAGACGGCGAGCGCCGTGATCATGGCGTCGTCATAGCCATGGCCGATCGGCGCGCCGAAAAAGAAATGCCCCGACTTCTCGAATCCGGCGATGGCGCCGGTCTGGTTGAGGCGGCGCTTGATATGCGAATGGCCGGTCTTCCAGTATTCCGTCTCCGCCCCACGCTCGCGCAGCACCGGATCGGTCGCGAAGAGGCTCGTCGACTTGACGTCGACCACGAAACGCGCCGGCCTGTGCAGGAGGGCGATGTCGCGCGCCAGCATGACGCCGACCTTGTCGGCGAAGATCGCCCGGCCACGGCCGTCGATGACGCCGCAGCGATCGCCGTCGCCATCGAAGGCGAGCCCTATGTCGGCCCCATGCGCAACCACCGCAGCGGCGACGTCGTCGAGCATCTCCATGTCTTCGGGGTTGGGATTGTAATTCGGGAAGCTGTGGTCGAGCGCCGTGTGGAGAGGCACGACTTCGCAACCCATCGCTTCCAGCACGCGCGGCGCGAAGGCGCCGGCGGTGCCGTTGCCGGTCGCGACCACGACCTTCAGCCGGCGCTTCAGCTTCGCCCGATCGGTCAGCGCCGCGATGTAGCGCTCGGCAAAACCGGCGACCTCTTGCAACGCCCCGCCCTCGCGGAACCGGAACGCCCCGGAAAGGACGATGTCCTTGACCCGCGTCATCTCCTCCGGACCGAAGGTCATCGGCCGTTCGCAGCCCATCTTGACGCCGGTCCAGCCATTCTCGTTATGCGAGGCGGTGACCATCGCGACCGAGGGAATGTCGAGCGCCACCTGCGCATAATAAGCGCTCGGCGACAGCCCCATGCCGATATCGTGGACCCGGCAACCAGCCGCTACGAGGCCGGTGGCGAGCGCGGCTTTGACCGCCGCCGAATAGGCGCGGAAATCATGGCCGGTGACGATGTCCGGCCGCACGCCGCGCTCGTGAAGGTAAGTGCCGATGCCGAGGCCGACAGCGGTCACGCCCGGCAGGTCGAGTTCCGGCGCGATCTCTGATCCAGGCACGCCCAGCCACCAGCGCGCGTCATACTCGCGAAACCCGGTCGGCTTCACGAGCGGCGGCGCCGTGCTCCCGAAAGTCTCGGAGATCAGGGCGGATAGGGTCGATGCCGTCACGTCAGGTCCTCAGCCGGATTATGGGTGGGACGAGCCCGCCGCAACCAGTTTAGAACCTTAAGGCCGACAGATTAAAAAAGGGACATCGACGCGAACGGCGGCTCACTTTCCGCACCGGCCACGCCGCGCGTCAGCAGAGATGAAGGAAAACGACATCGGCAGGCGACGTCCCATTCGCCATGCCCAGGCGCTCCAACGCCTGCCGGTCTGTCTCGCCGGCATAGCTTCGGACCGGTACGATGGTCATCGCGGGCGCGAAGCGCCCTCGGCCGGTTGCCGAAGCCGACGGATGTTCTTCTGAAGAATGACCGTTATTGGTGTCGTCGTTCACGAGAGCCCCCCGCGCGTCAATTCGGCAAGGCTGCGGCCGTCGTGGTTAACAATTGCATAACGGGAGCACGGCAATGAAATCCAAATGGTGGGGATGGGCCCGATTGCCCCTCCTCCTTGTCGATCCGCTTGGCGCGCTCTACGCCAGGATGAACAGCCAGATCGGCGACGACGGCATTCGGCGTCTCATGGCACAGGACACCGGCAACGAGGCCCTCGCGCTTGCATGTGTCGATTTCTGCCGGTCGCTCTCGACCGAACGCCGGTCGGCTTGAACGGCCGACGCCGCATCGGCTTTCGTCGCAGGTTCGTTCAACATCATCACGTCCCCGAACTTGCTTGTTCGGAGCAGTCGAATTGGCCCGCAGGCAAAAGCAGCATGAGAAGCAGCCGCACGTCGTCGGGCATGTATGGCTTGGTGATGTGATGGTGGCTTCTCCAAACCTCGTCCATCTCGAAAGCGGCGCCGGTCGCAAATCCGAACGGCACATGGTGGGCCGCCAAACTGAGCGCGACGGGGTAAGAGGCCTCGCCCCGCAGAATCAAATCCACAATCGCGGCATCGATTGCCACGGTCCGGCTGACCACTACGGCCTCGGCCACCGTAGGGACCGGTCCGATCACGACGCAGCCCATGTCTTCGAGGACGCTCTGCAGTTCGATCGAGATCAGATAATCGTCCTCGACGACCAGGATGCGTGGCTTGGATGGGATTTCTGGAGTTTTTTGGCCCGTCATAAGCGGCTCCCCTGAGAACAGGCGGGAGCAAATCGGAGGTGGATCCAGTCGTCGGCGCCCAAGACCGCTGTCGACGATAGTTCAGTATCGTACAAATGGAGTCGGGAGTCTTTATCGAATGATGGATTCAGGGAAAGAGCGCCGGGGCGAAGGGCACGCTTTCGGACAACTTCAAGGAACTATTTGAGCTGATTTGGCTTTAAGCCTCATGGATAAAGTCCAATGACCAGATGCCCGGTACCGCGGCTGAAATCTCCCCTGACGCCTCAATGCTGATGAACGCGCATCACATGCCCTGCCTGTGGGCAGGTCGCGCGGCCAGGCCACTACACATCGCCGCAGTTCAAAATTCTGTACCATATTGCACAGCAACAAATGTCGGCGCTGCTACTCTCCCCGAGATGATGGGGACTCTTTAGATGGTGGAGACTGTCATGGCAGGTGTCAGCGTCGCATTCGTGGTTGGCGCGCTCCTCTATATCTGGGTGCCGCCCGGCGGCTTTGGCTAGCAAGGCCGTTGATATGACCGAGATACGCGACAAGCGTCCCTCGAAGCCGCCGCCCGGCGCGCTTACAGCATGGCCGTTTATCTTCTTTGGTCTTGTCGGCGCGGCCCTATGGCTGGGCTTCTGAACCGACCGCGCGCTCGCTCATCATTCTGCGCGACCAAGGCACAATATCTGCGGTCCCGGGGACCTTGGGCCGGAATCCGGTGCGCCATGCGAAGCTGTCTATGGGGTGCGGCACGGATAATTGAGACACCCGGCTGAGGTAGAATTGAACCTCAACCGGAGTGTTACAGATGACGAATGATGAAGGTCTCAAGCCCGAAGGGTCGGCGGAGCGCTCCGCCAAAGCTGGCGTAGGCGACCCTTCGGGCGTCG
>CAMCWB010000019.1 GCA_945882315.1 Bauldia litoralis
CGCGCTGCGCCTCGACGGCGTCGGCCTGCGGCGGGTTGGGGGTCAGCGTCGGACGGAACTGGCCCATGGCCGGATCGCTGCGTCCGTTCGGCTGTTGCGACGCGCGGGGCTGCCGCGCCGGCGGCGCCGGCACCCGCGGCGGCTCCGACCGCGCCGAAGCGCCGCCGTTCCTGTCGCCGCCCTGCGCCGCACGCGCGATACGCGTCGCCAGGGATTCCCGCTTTTGCGGCACCGGTAGCTGCTGACGCGCCGGCGCCTCGGCGCGCGGCTGCGGCGACGGCGGCATCGGGACCATCTGCGGGGCGCGCGGAATGTCGCTGTCGGGCGCCTGCGGCGGCCGGAACAGCATGTCGGCCGGAATGCCCAATTCCTCGAGCACGTCCAACGGCTGCGGCACGGTCTGCGGCGGCGCCTTCGGCTGCTGCGGTGCTAGCGGCTGCGCAGGTGGCTGAAAGACGGGAAACTGCGGTACAACTGCCGCCGGAGGCGGCGGCGCGGCCTGCGGTATCGCGACCGGGCGGCCGACGATTTCCGGGATCGTCGAGAAAGACGCCTGCAATTCGTTGAGGAGCTCGGCCTCGAGATCGCGGGCAAGCTCCGCCTCGGACGGGAGCGGGATCTGAAACGGGTTTGGCTGCGGCTGGCTCACATGCGACGGAGCCGCATGCGAATTGCTCTGCGGTGGAGTGTTCTGCACGGGCGCCGGCTGCCGGTCCGGCTTTGCCGGCGGCGCGGTATCGAAGGGCGAGCGGCCGGATACGATGCGCGCCAATTCGGCCAGCGGATCGTCCGCGGTACCCCCGAGTCCGCCGCGGCCGTCTGACGGCCGTGCGGAAGATTTAGGATCAAAGCGATCAGACATTCAGACAGCTCTCAACGCGAGGAATTACGCTTCGGCCCCCATGGCCAGAACCCGCTGGCAAGCGTCAACGCATCTCCTCCGGTGCATTGACGCCAAGAATAGCCAATCCGGACGCCAACACCAATTTCGTGGCCTGAACCAGGGCGAGCCGCGCCAGAGTGGACGATCTGTCTGCGGCGTTAATAAAGCGCAATTGAGGCAAGTCCTTGCCCCGATTCCAGTGCCCGTGGAGGTCGGAAGCGAGGTCGTAGAGATAGAAGGCGATGCGGTGCGGCTCATGCGCCTCAGCGGCCGATTCAATGACCCGCGGATAGGCGCACAAACGGCGGATCAGCGCCATTTCGCCACTGTCGGTCAGCCCTTCGAGCGGGGCGGCCGCAAGCGTCGTGGCGTCCATCGCGAGGTCGGGAATCTCGCTCGCGGCCTGACGGAAAATCGAAGCCGTCCGGGCGTGCGCGTACTGCACGTAGAAGACCGGATTATCCTTCGACTGCTCGGTCACTTTCTGGAAGTCGAAATCGAGCGAGGCATCGTTCTTCCGGTAGACCATCATGAAACGAATCGGGTCCGGCCCGACTTCCTCGACGAGCTCGCGCAGCGTCACGAAGTCGCCCGAGCGTTTCGACATGCGCACCGGCTCGCCGGCGCGAAACAGCTTCACGAGCTGGCATACCTTCACGTCGAGGGCGCCCTCGCCGCCGGTGATCGCCTTCACCGCCGCCTCCATCCGCTTGATATAGCCGCCATGATCGGCGCCCCAGACGTCGATCATGTTGGCGAAGCCGCGCTGATACTTGTCGAGGTGATAGGCGATGTCGGACGCGAAATAGGTGTAGCCGCCGTCCGACTTCTTGAGCGGACGGTCGATGTCGTCGCCGTAGTCGGTCGACCGGAAGAGCGTCTGCTCGCGGTCCTCCCAGTCCTCCGGCAACTGACCCTTGGGCGGCGGCAGCTTGCCCTGATAGACGAGGCCCTTGGCTTCGAGCCAGGCGATCGCATCGGCGACCCGGTCGGTGCCGCCCTCGATCAGCGAGCGCTCCGAGAAGAAGACGTTGTGGACGACGCCGAGCGTGGCGAGATCCTCGCGGATCATCGCCATCATCGCATCGATCGTGATGGCCCTGACGACCGGCAGCCATTCGGCCTCATCCGTCTCGATGAGCTTCCGGCCATATTGCTTCGCCAGCGCCTCGCCGACCGGCTTCAGATAGTCGCCGGGATAGAGGCCTTCCGGGATCGCGCCGATCGTCTCGCCGAGCGCCTCGCGGTAGCGGAGATGGGCCGAGCGGGCGAGTGCATCGACCTGCGCGCCGGCGTCGTTGATGTAATATTCGCGGGTGACTTTGTAGCCGGCCATGGCGAGCAGGCTCGCCAGCGTGTCGCCGACGACGGCGCCGCGGCAATGACCGATATGCATCGGCCCGGTCGGATTGGCAGAGACATATTCGACATTGATCGCCTGGCCCTTGCCGATGTCGGCCCGGCCATAGGCATCGCCGGCGGCAACCAGTCCGGCCAGCGCCTTATGCCAGAAGGACGGCCGCAGCTTGAGATTGATGAAGCCGGGTCCGGCGACTTCGGCCGCATCGACATCCGGATCCCGGGCGAGCCCGGCGGCGATCCTGGTGGCGATGTCGCGCGGTTTCATGCCGAGCGGCCGGGCAAGCACCATGGCCGCATTGGTGGCCAGGTCGCCATGCGAGGCATCGCGCGGCGGTTCGACGACCACCGAACTGAGATCGATACTTTGTCTATCGATTTCCGGCAGTACTAATTTAATCGTGTTCTTAATTCTGAATTCGAATTCATTGAATATATTCATGTCGCGCAGCAGTATCTGGCGGAAATCCGCGGAAAACTCGTGGGCCGACTACTCCAATTCGCCGGTGTCGTCAAATTGCGGCGCAGCGCTGCCCGGGTTTCG
Organism: Bauldia litoralis; assembly: GCA_945882315.1. GTDB lineage: Bacteria > Pseudomonadota > Alphaproteobacteria > Rhizobiales > Kaistiaceae > CAMCWB01. The sequence goes on from CAMCWB010000019.1 coordinate 2,787, forward strand.
GCGGTTGCAAATAACCAAAAGTTCACGTCGCGCCGGGTATCAGGGGTTCGTTTGGCCGCAAGGCTTTTGGCGGTGGAGACGTGAATGCGCGCGGCGACACTGTCATGGACGACAAGATCGGGCTGGGAAGCCGTCATGCCGGTCGCCGGCAGCGAAACCCTCGTCTTCTATTTCGGCCCGCGTGACCGGCTGCAGCAGGACGACCGCTGGCTGACGAACCTCCGCGCCACTTTCGGCGGGGAAAGGGCGGCATAGCGATGCAACGCCTCTTCGACCGCCAACTGGAAAAGTCGCGGACGCCTTCGGGCGAGGTCGATCTCGACAAGCTCGGCGAACTAGTCGTCGCTGCCTATGAGCAGGCCGCGCATGATCGCCGCCGCACGGACCGCTCGATCTCGCTGATGGTCGAAGAGCTCGACCAATCGAACCGCAAGCTCGAGCGCGAGATCATCGACCGAACGGTCGACCTGCGCGCCCGCGAGGCGGATCTGGTGACGCAAAACGCCCGCTTCGCCACCGCCGTCAACAACATGTCCCAGGCGCTGCTGCTCATGGACGCCTCGGCGCGCATGCAGATGTGCAATCATCGCTACATCGACATGTACGGGCTGACGCCCGAGATCGCCCGGCCGGGCTGCACGCTGAAGAAACTGCTCGAGGCGCGCATCGCCTGCGGCTCGTGGGCCGGCTCTCCGGACGAGTATGTCGCTCGCGCGCTCAGCCTCGCCGAGGCGGGTTCGCCCACCAGCTGGTTCAGCGAGCTGCCCGACGGCCGCACCGTCTCCATCCTGCTCCACCCCTTGCCCGGCGGCGGCTGGGTGACGACGCATGAAGACGTGACGGAGCGGCGCGGGGTCGAGATGCGCATCGCGCATATGGCGCGGCATGACGGACTGACCGGACTGCCCAACCGTGACTATCTGCGCGAGCAGCTCGCAACGGCGATCGCGGCGCTCTCGCCCGGCCGGCATCTCGCCGTGCTCTATCTCGACCTCGACCAGTTCAAGAGCATCAACGACACGCTCGGCCATGCCGTCGGCGACGATCTGCTGAAGGCCGTCGGCGAGCGGCTCCGCGAAACCGCCGGCGACAGCAATGTCGTGGCACGGCTTGGCGGCGACGAATTCGTGATCCTCGCGACCGGGCTTGCCGATCGGATGGAGGCGGTCCGGCTCGCCGAGCGTCTCTGCGTCGCCGTCCGCCAGCCCTTCGATCTCGACGGAAGCCTCCTCGTGACCGAGACGAGCCTGGGCGTTTCTTTCGCCCCGGACGATGCGCGCGAACCCAACGATCTGCTGAAGCATGCCGACATGGCGCTCTATCGGGCCAAGGCCGAGGGCCGCGGCTCCTATCGCCTCTTCGAACCCGAAATGGACGCCCGCGTCAGGGCGCGGCACGCCATGGAGCAGGCGCTCCGCGATGCGCTCCATAATGGCGAGTTCGAGATGTACTACCAGCCGCTGCTCAATCTCCGCGACGGCAAGATCAAGACCTGCGAGGCCCTGATCCGCTGGAACCATCCGCTCTGGGGCCAGGTGTCGCCGTCCGAGTTCATTCCGATCGCCGAAGAGATCGGCCTGATCATCCCGATCGGCGACTGGGTCGTGCGCCAGGCCTGCGCCGAGGCGGGGCTCTGGCCGGCCGGCATCAAGGTGGCGATCAACCTCTCGCCGGTCCAGCTCCGCAATCCGAACCTGATCAACGTAATCGTCGTCGCCATCGCGGCAAGCGGCATCCAGCCGGAGCGTGTCGAGTTCGAGATCACCGAGACCGCCCTGATGCAGAATACCGCCGTCGCGCTCTCCGCCCTGCACAGCCTCCGCGATCTCGGCGTCAGCATCTCGATGGACGATTTCGGCACCGGCTATTCGTCGCTGAGCAACCTCCGCCGTTTTCCCTTCGACAAGATCAAGATCGACCGTTGCTTCGTCGCCGGCCTGCCGGGAGAAGCGGGCTCGGTCGCGATCGTGCGCGCCGTCGTCGGCCTTGCCCGCAGCCTGCACATGGTCACGACCGCCGAGGGCGTCGAGACCGCCGAGCAGATCGAACAGGTCAAGGTCCTCGGCTGCACCGAAGTCCAGGGCAATCTGTTCAGCAAGCCGGTGCCCGCCATCGAGATCCGCCGCCTGCTCAGCGCACACATCACGCCGATGGCGAAGAGCGCCTAGAACATGATCCGTTTCGATTGAATCGGATCACATTCTAGATTCTTGAATTTGCGCAATGTCGGACGGAAAACCGGTTTCCACTTTTCCTGACATTGCTTAGAACAGCACCGGCCGCCGGCCGAACAGCCTCTCATATTCGCCGAGCGCATAACGGTCGGTCATGCCCGCCAGGAAATCGGCGATCCGCCGCGCCCGCGCCAGGTCGTCGGCCGTGCCGGGCAGACGCCACTCCCCGGGCAAGGCCGGCGCATCGCTCCAGTAGCGGTCGAACAGGCTCCGGACGACATCCTCGGCCTTGTTCATCACGCCCATGACGCGCGCGTGGCGATAGAGATTGCGGGTCAGGAAATTCTTGATCTCGCCATCGGCCTTCTCCATCGCGGCGGAGAAGCCCACCACCGGACCTCCGGCCCGCCGGATATCATCGACATCGGCCGGCGCCAGCAGGACGAGGCGCGCAAGCGACTCCACGATCACATCCTCGATCATCCTGGTGATCAGCCGGCGCACCAGTTCGTGGCCGCGCTTCGTCTCGCCGAGGCCGGGATACTCGCCTTCGATCGCGTCGAGTATTTCGGCGATGAAGCCGACCTCGGCGAAGGCATCGAGATTGAAAAGGCCCGAGCGCAGTCCGTCGTCGACGTCATGCGCATCATAGGCGATGTCGTCGGCGATTGCCGCGACCTGCGCCTCGGCTGCGGCGTGGCTCCAGAGCCACAGATCCTGCTTGGCCGCGTAGTCGGCGATGCCGAAGGGAAGCGGGCGCTCCGCGAAGCGGCCGCTCGGCCGCCCCTCGCCGTCAGTCACCGGCCCGTTATGCTTGACGAGCCCTTCGAGCATCTCCCAGGTCAGGTTCAATCCGTCGAAGTGCGGGTAGCGATTTTCGAGACGCGTCACGACGCGCAGGCTCTGCGCGTTATGATCGAAACCACCGCGCCCGGTCATGGCGCGATCGAGCGCGCGTTCGCCGGCATGACCGAAGGGCGTGTGGCCGAGGTCATGTGCAAGCGCCAGCGCTTCGGCGAGATCCTCGTCGAGGCGCAACGCCCGCGCCAGTGCGCGCGCGATCTGCGCGACCTCGATCGTGTGGGTCAGGCGCGTCCGGTAATGATCGCCCTCGTCGGATAGGAAAACCTGCGTCTTGCCCTGGAGGCGGCGGAAGCCGGTCGAGTGGATGATGCGGTCGCGGTCGCGCTGAAATGCGGTCCGCGTCGGGCTCGCCAGCTCGTCGAAAAGTCGACCGCGATTTTTGTCCGGGTGGGTCGCAAAGACCGCACGAGGCTCCCGGCCGAGGCCAATTCTTTCGGTAACCATGGTCTGACTGTCCGTCGCAACGCATTGACTTTACACGAGTAGTTCATAAATATCGTGGCAAGTTCCTGGCAAGTAAGCGGCCGACCCCGTCTGGCCGAGGCGAGAACAAAATGGATACAACGACTTCCGAGGTGAGCCTTTCGCAGAGCGCAGCCCGCCGAATTGCGCGGATTCTCTCTGTGGAACCCGGCGGCACCGCGCTCCGGATCAGCGTTTCGGGCGGCGGCTGCTCGGGCTTCCAGTACGGCTTCGACCTCGACACCAGCCGGACGCCCGACGACCTCGTTATCGAGCGTGACGGTGCCACAGTCCTGATCGATTCGGTCTCGCTGCCCCTTATCGGCGGGTCGGAAATCGATTTCGTCGACGACCTGATCGGGCAATCCTTTCAGGTGCATAACCCTAACGCTACCGCATCCTGCGGTTGTGGAACCAGCTTTTCGATCTGAGGTTCGCCGTGGCGAGCAAGTCATCAGTGCGTACGAAAAGGGCCGGGAGCAAGCCGGCCAAGAAGTCATCGGGCTCGGCGTCGTCCAAGCCGGCAAAGCCGGCGAGCGACCGCAAGAAGCCAGTGACCAGCGCCAAGCGGACGCCGGCGCGTACGGTCCCCGCGGCCGTACCGCGGCCGAAGCCGCGTGCCGGCAACGGCCAGTCGCAGCAATTCGCCGTCGACAAGCTTCATCAGGTGGCATTGCAGGCGACCAACCTCGATGCCGCGGTGAATTTCTACCGCGACATACTCGGCCTGCGCTTCATCACCCGCTTCGATCCTCCCGGCCTCGCCTTCTTCGACATGGGCGGCTTCCGCCTGCTCCTGTCGGCGACCGCATCGGGCGCGACGCTCTACTTCCGCGTTTCGAACATCGACGACGCGGTGAAATCGCTGCGCAAACGCGGCGTCACCTTCCTGAATCCGCCAGCCCTCATCCATCGCGACGAGACCGGCGAATTCGGCAAGAAGGGCGCCGAGGAGTGGATGGCCTTCTTCAAGGACCCGAGCGGCAACATCCTCGCGCTGACCGAGCGACGCTAGACGCTCGTCCTACTGAAATGCCGTCTCGGTGAAGCTCCTGAGCTTGCGGGAATGTAGGCGCTCGGGCGCCATGGCGCGGAGCTTCTCCATCGCCCGGATGCCGATCTCGAGATGCTGGCCGACCTGCCGCCGGTAGAAATCGGAGGCCATGCCGGGCAGTTTCAATTCGCCATGCAGCGGCTTGTCGGAGACGCAGAGCAGCGTGCCGTAGGGTACGCGGAAGCGGAAGCCGTTGGCGGCGATCGTCGCCGACTCCATGTCGAGGGCGATGGCGCGCGACTGGGAGAAGCGCTGCACCGGCTCGCGGTGATCGCGGAGCTCCCAATTGCGGTTGTCGATGGTCGCCACCGTGCCGGTCCGCATGATGCTCTTTAGTTCGAAGCCGGTGAGCCCGGTCACCTCCTCGACCGCCTGCTCCAGCGCCACCTGCACTTCCGCCAGCGGCGGGATCGGTATCCAGGTCGGCAGGTCGGCGTCGAGGACGTGGTCCTCGCGCACATAGCCATGCGCTAGCACATAATCGCCGAGCGCCTGGGTATTCCTCAGCCCGGCGCAATGGCCGAGCATCAGCCAGGCATGCGGCCGCAGCACCGCGATATGGTCGGTGATCGTCTTGGCGTTGGACGGGCCGACGCCGATATTGACCATGGTCAGCCCGGTATGGCCGGCCCGGGTCAGGTGATAGGCGGGCATCTGCGGCATGCGCGAAGGCACCGTGCCCGATACCGGCTTGTTGGCGCCGGCGAGCGTGACGATGTTTCCCGGCTCGACGAAGGACTCGTAGCCGCCCTCGCCCGACTTGATGATCTTGCGCGCCCGCGCGCAGAATTCATCGACATAGAACTGATAGTTGGTGAAGAGGACGAAGTTCTGGAAATGCTCCGGCGACGTCGCGGTGTAGTGGGGCAGCCGGTGCAGCGAATAGTCGATCCGCGACGCCGTGAACGGGGCGAGCGGCATCGGTGTTCCGGGCGGCGGCAGATGCGTCCCGTTGACGATCGCGTCGTCAGTGACGGCGAGGTCGGGAACGTCGAAGATATCGCGCAGCGGCCGCTCGATCCGGTCGGCGACCTGGCCTTCGACATGTAGCCCTTCCGGCAAGGCGAAATGCAGCGGGATCGGCTCGGTCGAGACGCCGACCTCGATCGCAACATTGTGGTTTCGGAGCAGGAGCCGGAGCTGCTCGCCGATATAATTCCGGAAGAGGCGCGGCTGCGTGATCGTCGTCGCGTAAACGCCCGGTCCTGCGACATGGCCGTAGGAGAGCCGCGAGTCGATATGGGCGTAGGTCGCCGTCTCGATCAGAATCTCGGGATAGGTGGCGCGCACCCTGCCCGGCAGGCGCTTGTTCTTGAGCAGCTTCGCGAAGCGGTCGCGGATGAAGGCCGTGTGGCGATCATAGATCAGCTCGAGCCGCTCAAGTGCAGCATCGGCATCGTCGAAACGCTCGGTCGCTATGCGCTTCGGCGTGTCGAGCGTATTTGCCTCGGACCGCATGGAGATATGAACCTCATGACCGGCGTGGCGCGCCGCCCGAAAGCGGCGCGCGCCGAAACGTTACGACTTCAGCGTCGCCTTGACACTGATATCCTTGACGCCGGCAAGGGCCCGCGACACGGGACAGACTTCCTTCGCCTTCGTGGCGGTTGCCTCGAACTTGGCCGCATCGACGCCCGGCACGACGCCCTCGACTTCAAGAACGATCGTGGTGATGCCGACCCCGGCCTCGACGGTCACGGCCGCCTTGGTCTTGAGGCTTGTCGGCGGCGTACCGTCGGCGGTGAGCAAGCCCGAAAGCTGCATCGAGAAGCAACTCGCATGAGCGGCCGCGATCAGTTGCTCGGGATTGGTGCCGTCGCCGGTCTCGAAACGGCTGGCGCGGGTGAACTCGCCCTTCAGCGCTCCGAACTGGACCTGGCCGTTACCTTCCTTGATCGAGCCTTTCCATTCAGCATTGGCGATTGACGTGACGGGCATGGGGATCCTCCTGTGTTGCCGTCTGGTTTCTATCAGTGACCGATCGACCGGGAGAACCCGTTGACCACCACTACGCCGGCGATGATCAGGCCAAGCCCGATGATCGCAGGCATATCGAGCGGCTGCCGGAACCAAACAAGCCCGATCAGCGCGATGAAGATGATACCGACCCCGCTCCAGATCGCATAGGCTATGCCGACCGGCAGGGTTTTCAATGTCAGGGAGAGGAAATAGAAGGCGAAACCGTAGCTTACGATTGTCAGGACGGAAGGCGTGAGCCGCGTGAAGCCGTCGGTCGCCTTCAGAAAGGACGTCCCGATCACCTCGCTGGCAATCGCCATGGCGAGCAGGGCATAAGTCCGGAACAGTCTCGCCTCCTCAGCGTCGGCCCCTTGTCGAACGGATCAATACATGAAGATCGCTACCTGGAACATCAACGGCGTCCGCGCCCGCATCGAAAATGCCCTCGCCTGGACGAAACAGGCAGCGCCCGACGTCCTTTGCTTCCAGGAGATCAAGACCGAGGACGCCGGTTTCCCGCGCCAGGCCTTCGAGGATCTCGGCTACAATGTCGAGACGCATGGCCAGAAGGGCTTCAACGGCGTCGCGATCCTGTCCAGGCTGAAATTCGACGAGGTCTCCCGCGGCCTGCCGGATGACGCCAACGATATCCAGTCGCGCTTCATCGAAGGGGTCTTCTCGGTCGGCGGCGGAGCGATCCGCGTCGTCTGCCTCTATCTCCCGAACGGCAATCCGGTCGGCACCGAGAAATTCCCATACAAGCTCGCCTGGATGGAGCGCCTTGCCGCCTACACGAAGTCACGGCTGGACGACGAGGAAGCCTTCGTCCTCTGCGGCGACTTCAACGTCATTCCAGAGACCAGCGACGCAAAGATCCCGGAAGCCTGGGTGAACGACGCCCTTTTCCAGCCCGAGACACGCCGCGCCTATCGCAAGCTTCTCAATCTCGGCCTGACCGACGCATTTCGCGCCTGCAACGACCAGCCCGGCAACTACACCTTCTGGGATTACCAGGCCGGCGCCTGGCAGCGGAACAACGGCATCCGCATCGACCACCATCTGCTGTCGCCGCAGGCTGCCGACAAGCTCGTCACCGTGACGATCGACAAGCAGACAAGAGGCTGGGAGAAGCCCTCGGACCATGTCCCGGTGATCCTCGAACTCGCCGTCTGATCCGGCTGGAAGCCTTCTAAATGGGGCATCTTGCGATCTGTTCCGCACCGCAACATTATTTTTCGTTTATTGGATTTTCTCCGCAACGTACCCTAGTTTCATTGCGCGACGGAGACCCGCCGGCGGATGGAATGCCATTTGCGACACGACGAGCCAGGACCGTTCATGCCAACGCGGCGTTCCCAAGCGCCGCACAATATCCCGCCTGCCCTAGGGGCGCTTCCTCCGGCGGGAAGGAGCAAATGAAATGCTTAGGAAATATCTCATGGCGGGCGTGACGCTTGCCTGCATCGTTGCCCCGGCCTTGGCGCTGTCGACTGCGGCACAGGCCGGCGGCCCCCGGGACGACCTTCGCTGGTATCTCATAAAGAGCGACAACGGCACCTGCTCGGTCCGCATGTCGCGGCGCGACGACGTCCTCGGCCGCTACAACTCGCGTTCGGGCGCCGACCGCGCGCTCGCCATGCACTCGGAATGCAGAATATGAAAACGGCCGCGTAAGAGCGGCCGTATTTCCTGAAGCAGCAATCAAGTCAGCGCACCGGGCTTACGGGTTCGGCGCGTCTTCTTTTTCGAGGAAGTCTTCGGCGAGCGCCATCGCCGTCCGCCGCTCGCTTTCCGTCGCGACCGACAGGGCCTGCTCCTGCATCTCGAATATCCAGCGCTGCTTCGGGCTGGCGCGCTCGCGCGCCACCGACAGGAACATCAGCCCGACCACCGGCTCGCGCTTCACGCCGTCGCCCTCGAAGAGGAGATGGCCGAGAAGCGCCTGCGCGCCGACATTGCCCTTGTCGGCGGCAAGCTTCGCCCAGCGCGCCGCCTGGAGCGTATCGCGCTCGCCGCCCTGTCCCTCATAGAACATGCGGGCAAGATTGAGCTGCGCATCCGGATCGCCGAAATAGGATGCCGCATAGGTGAAGAACTGCCGCGCCCGGCTCGGATCGGCCTTCACGTCGCTGTTCGGGATGCCGTTCTTGTAATAGGTGCCGAGTTGCACGAAGGCGTTGGAGACGAAGCGCGCCTCCGGTCCCGACGGATTGTCGTCGGCGTGCGCGTCGGCGATCTCGCTGAAATACTCGAACGCCTTGAAGTCGTTCTTCGTGATGCCGTCGCCCTCGGCATACATATGCCCGAGCTTCCACTGCGCGATCGGATGGCCCTTCTCGGCGGCAAAGCCGAGCGCCTCGGCCGCCGTCACCTTGTCACCCTGCTTGTAGGCGTCGAAACCGAAGCGGAAAGCGTCGGAGGACGACGCTTCCGGATTCGGGTTGTTGACGTCGAACGCCATCGCCTGCCCGGCCATGAGCCCGGCACAGACGACAGCGCTGCGCAACAAGCTAGATGTCAGCATAGGTCTTTTCTTCCGCGGAGCCGCCCGGATGCGTCACCGCCCCATCGCGCGCCGGACCGACGCCCTGCGCATATTTCCAGATCGCCCCGCTCTTGTAGGCATGGGGGCGCGGCTTCCAGTCGGCAGCCCGCGTCTTGAACTCCTCGTCGCTGAGCTCGACCGACAAAGTGCCCTTGGTGGCGTCGATCTCGATGATGTCGCCGTCGCGGAGATGGGCGATCGGACCGCACTCGGCGGCTTCCGGCCCGACATGGCCGATGCAGAAGCCGCGCGTCGCGCCCGAAAAACGCCCATCGGTGATCAGCGCCACCTTCTCGCCGGCGCCCTGCCCGTAGAGCGCCGCGGTCGTCGACAGCATTTCCGGCATGCCCGGGCCGCCCTTCGGCCCGACATAACGGATGACGAGAACCTCGCCTTCCTTGTAGGTGCGATTGCTGACCGCCTCGAAGCAGGCCTCTTCCGAATCGAAGCAGCGCGCCGGTCCCTTGAAGTAGAGCTTCTTCAGGCCGGCGACCTTCACGATGCCGCCATCCGGGGCAAGGTTGCCGCGCAGCCCGACGACGCCGCCGGTGACCGTGATCGGGTTGTCGGCCGTGCGGACGACGTCCTGGTCCGGATTCCACTTCACGTTCTTGAGGTTGTCGGCGATCGTCCGGCCGGTGACGGTCAGGCAGTCGCCATGCAGGTAGCCGTGATCGAGGAGCGTCTTCATGACCAGCGGGATGCCGCCGACCTCGAAGAGATCCTTCGCCACATAACGGCCGCCCGGCTTGAGGTCGGCGATATAGGGCGTCTTCTTGAAGATCTCGGCGACGTCGAAGAGGTCGAACTTGATGCCGCATTCATGTGCGATCGCCGGCAGATGCAGGCCGGCATTGGTCGAACCGCCCGAAGCGGCGACGACCGTCGCGGCATTCTCCAGCGCCTTCAGCGTGACGATGTCCCGCGGCCGGATGCCGAGCGCGATGAGCTCCATGACCTTTTCGCCTGCGGCCATGCAGAAACGATCGCGGAATTCGTAAGGCGCCGGGGCGCCGGCCGAATAAGGCAGCGCCAGGCCGATCGCCTCGGAAACCATCGCCATCGTGTTGGCGGTGAACTGGCCGCCGCAGGCGCCGGCCGAGGGACAAGCAACCTGCTCGAGCTCAAGCAGGTCCTCGTCCGATATCTTGCCGACAGAGTGGAGGCCGACCGCCTCGAAGACGTCGGCGACGGTCACGTCCTTGCCCTTGAAGGTACCGGGCAGGATCGAGCCGCCATAGATGAAGACCGAGGGCACGTTGAGGCGGCACATCGCCATCATCATGCCCGGCAGGGATTTGTCGCAGCCGGCCATGCCGACCAGCCCGTCATAGCTATGGCCGCGCATCGTCAGCTCGACCGAATCGGCGATCACCTCGCGCGACGGCAGCGACGACTTCATGCCCTCGTGGCCCATGGCGATGCCGTCGGTCACGGTGATGGTGCAGAATTCGCGCGGCGTGCCGTTGGCCGCAGCGACGCCCCTCTTCACCGCCTGCGCCTGGCGCATCAGCGAAATGTTGCAGGGTGCAGCCTCGTTCCAGCAGGTCGCGACGCCCACGAAGGGCTGGCGAATCTGCTCGGCCGACAGGCCCATCGCATAATAATAGGAGCGATGCGGCGCACGCTCCGGCCCCTCCGTCACATGACGGCTGGGGAGTTTCTTCTTGTCGAAAACACGCGCTTCCATAGGGTTCCTCGTCAGGTCTGCCGAGACTGCTCTTGCCAGATGGTGATTTTGGGTCTTGGCGAGGAACTGCCGGAATTAAGCCGCCGGAAGCAATTACCCTAGCTGTACCAATACCTTAGAGCCGTCTGGTGGCCGCCTGATTGGCCGGCAAATTCGCGCCAGTTTATGGCTGAATGGCGGCAAATCAGCTCCTCATACCGGCCACAGGTAAATATTCGTCACACTGTGGCTGGCGAGCAACAGACTTTGAGTGCCGTCCCCTATCCAGGAGCGGCTGGAGGCGTTTGAAAGACGCTGTCGGGCATCAGTCTTTCCACTTCAGCGAGCAGCCGACCGATGGTGTCTGATCGAGTGGACCCCTGCCCGTTTTGCCGACAAGACGCATGGCTTCGAGCAGCTCGCGCTTGGCGTTCGGGGGCGGCGGGTCTTTCTTGCCCTCATCGAGACGGCCGCGATATTCCACGATCCCATCGGCATTCAGCCCGAAGAAATCCGGCGTGCAGACCGCCCCATAGGCGCGGGCAACCGCCTGGCTCTCGTCGAAGAGATAGGGGAACGGGAAACCGTACCGGGCGGCGAACTCCTTCATCTCCGGAAAAGAGTCTTCCGGGAAAGCATCGACATCATTGCTGGAGATCGCAACGAAGCCGATCCCCTCCTTGGCCAAGGCCTTGGCGTCGGCGACCATGCGGTCCACGACGCCCTTCACATAGGGGCAGTGGTTGCAGATGAAGACGACGACGGTACCGTTCTTTCCCTCGATATCGGCGAGCGAATAGGTCTTTCCATCGGTCGCCGGCAGGCTGAAATCGGGCGCGGTATTGCCGATCTCGGAAACGGGCAGTGGCAGGGCCATGATCAATCCTCCCGGGAAGAGCTTCGTGTCCGGCGCCGGCTAGGTCCCCGTGCGGGCGCGCTGGCCGAACATGATCTTGCGGGCCTCGGCGTCGGTGGCGAGGTTGATGTCGGCCGGTGCCTTGATGGCGAGGCCCTTCTGCACCGCCGGCCGCTCCGAGATGCGATCGATCCAGCCCTTGACCCGCGGGAATTCCGTGATGTCGACGCCGCGGCGCTCCCAGGAGCGCATCCAGGTGAAGGAGGCGATGTCGGCGATCGAATAGTCGCCGGCGACGAAGTCGCGGCCGTCGAGTCGCTCCTCGAGGACGCCGAAGAGCCGGTGCGTCTCGTCCAGGAAGCGCTTCACCGCATAGGGATGCTGGTCGGCGGCATAGGTGCGGAAATGGTTGTTGTTGCCGAAGACCGGCCCGACATTGGCGACCTGCCAGACCAGCCATTCGTCGACCGCGACGCGCTGGCGCTCGTCGGCCGGATAAAGACCGCCGAACTTCCGACCGAGATACAGCATGATGGCGCCGGACTCGAAGATCGAGATCGGCTTGCCGTCCGGCCCCTCGGGATCGACGATCGCCGGGATGCGGTTGTTCGGCGAGATCGCCAGGAATTCCGGCTTGAACTGATCGCCGCGGCCGATCACCACGAAGCGCACATCATAGGGCACGCCCAGCTCTTCGATCAGGATGCTGATCTTATAGCCGTTCGGCGTCGTCCAGAAATAGAGATCGATCGGCTTCGTCTGGCTGGTCATTTTCTTGCCCCCACTTTGCTGCGCTCATTCAACGGCGGACGGACGCTGGCCACAAGGCAAAACCCGCTCGCCACCGATTAAATGTGGCAGGCGCCGCCCAAGTAAATGCCCGGCGACGGAATGAAATTCCACGCTGGCGAAGCCTTCAGGAACAGAGTACGAACGCCCTCCCCTCGCCACCGGAGCCGTGCCAGACTCGCTATGCCGAATCGTCCGTCGAACCCTGAGAAGCCCCGGAAATCCATGTCCAAATCCGACGATCTCTTCGCCGCGCTCGACAAGCGCGTCGGCGACCTCAAGGAAGTCGCCAAGGCCGGACGACGGACGACGGTGGTGCCCATGAAGAAAGTCGTCGGCGGCGATACCGACAGCTATTCGGCGGCCGACATCGAGGTGCTCGAGGGGCTGGAGCCGGTCCGGCGCCGGCCGGGAATGTATATCGGTGGCACCGACGAGAAGGGCCTGCACCACCTCTTCGCCGAAGTCATCGACAATTCCATGGACGAAGCGGTCGCCGGCCATGCGAACTGGATCGAAGTCGAGGTCGGCGCCGACGGCTTCGTGACGGTCAGCGACAATGGCCGCGGCATTCCCGTCGACCCGCATCCGAAATTCAAGGACAAGTCGGCGCTCGAAGTCATCATGACGATGCTGCATTCGGGCGGCAAGTTCGACTCCAAGGTCTACGACACCTCGGGCGGCCTGCACGGCGTCGGCATCTCCGTGGTCAACGCCTTGTCCGAATCCATGGAGGTCGAGGTCGCGCGCGGCCGCCGCCTCTACCGCCAGCGCTTCGCCCGCGGCCTGCCGGTCGAGAAGCTGAAGGACCTCGGCGAGGTCCACAATCGCCGCGGCACGCGTATCCGCTTCAAGCCGGACGAGCAGATCTTCAAGACCGCGACGTTCAAGGTGGACCGGCTCTTCGCCATGTCGCGGGCCAAGGCCTATCTCTTCGCCGGCGTCGAGATCCGCTGGTCGGCAGACGCCGCGCTCGTCCAGGGCACTGAAATCCCGGAAAAGGCCACCTTCCATTTCCCCGGCGGCCTTTCCGAATATCTCGCCGCCGAACTCGGCAAGGAAAAGACGATCACCCCGATCTTCGCCGGCAAGACCGAGAAGGCGAGCGGCCATGGCGCCGCCGAATGGGCGGTCGCCTGGTATCCCGGCGACGGCTTCGTCCGTTCCTACTGCAACACCATCCCGACCGGCGACGGCGGCACGCACGAGACCGGCTTCCGCACCGCCCTGTTGCGCGGCCTGAAGGCCTATGCCGATCTTTCCGGCAACAAGCGCGCCGCGTCCATCACCGCCGACGACGTCATGACCTCGGCCGGCGCCTTCCTCTCGGTCTTCATCCGCGAGCCGGAATTCGTCGGCCAGACCAAGGACCGCCTGTCGAGCCCGGAAGCGGCGCGCGTCGTCGAGAATGCCGTCCGCGACCCCTTCGACCACTGGCTGGTCTCCTCGCCCAACGATGCCAACCGCCTCCTCGACTGGGTCATCGAACGCGCCGAGGAGCGCCTGCGCCGGCGCCAGGAAAAGGAGATCGGCCGCCAGAGCGCCACGCGCAAGCTCCGGCTGCCCGGCAAGCTCGCCGATTGCAGTGCCCGCGGCACCGCCGATACGGAACTCTTCATCGTCGAAGGCGACTCGGCCGGCGGCTCGGCCAAGCAGGCCCGCAACCGCAACACCCAGGCCGTGCTGCCGCTCCGCGGCAAGATCCTCAACGTCGCCAATGCCGGCCGCGACAAGCTCGCCCAGAACCAGCAGCTCGCCGACCTGATGCAGGCCCTCGGCGTCAACTCGCGCAACTACCGCGACGCCGATCTCCGCTACGACCGCGTCATCGTCATGACCGACGCCGATGTCGACGGCGCCCATATCGCGGCGCTGCTCATCACCTTCTTCTATCGTGAGATGCCCGACCTGATCCGCGACGGCCATCTCTTCCTGGCCGTGCCGCCGCTCTACCGGCTGTCGCAGGGCGCCAAGGTCGCCTATGCCCGCGACGACAAGCATCGCGAGGAGCTGATGAAGAAGGAGTTCGCCGGCAAGGGCAAAGTCGAGGTCGGCCGCTTCAAGGGCCTCGGCGAGATGATGCCGGCTCAGCTCAAGGAAACGACGATGGACCCGGGCAAGCGCACGCTGCTGCGCGTCGAGATCGTCGAGGACGAGATCACCGGCAAGGCGGTCGAAAGCCTCATGGGCAACAAGCCCGAGGAGCGCTTCCGCTTCATCCAGGACCGCGCCGCCTTCGCCCACGACCTTGATATCTAAGGCCTAGCGCCGCCCTGCAACTTCTGCCGGGGTGGATTCGGGGCCGCATTCGGCTATGGTTTGCGCCAGATTTGGCCGTCCGGGGTCGACAATGTCCTTCAAGATCGCTGTGCCTGCCCTGCTCCTGTCCCTGGCGTTCGCCGCGCCGGCCTCCGCCGACGCATTGTCGGACGGCATCGCCGCCCTTCCCGGCAGCGTCGAGGACGTCAAGATCGCCGGCACCTGGCAGGACGGCGGCAAGAGCGGCGCCTACCGGGTGATCATCGCCCGCAGCGGCGGCGACGCCGTCACCGCCCGGCTCTTCGTCCAGTGGATCGCTTATGGTGAGGCCGGAGAATCGACGATCGAGAATTCGATGGAGATCACCGAATTCGCCCCGCTCAACCTCGATATCGTTGATTTCGTTTCAGAATCCGACGCCGACGGGCTTTCCGTCTATATCGAGACCATCGATCCCTCGGGCAGCGCCGACGAGCAGTATGAACTGCACATCTTCGGCCCCAACGACTATCGCTTCGGTCCGGCGACGAACTGATCGCTGCCGTCTCGCGGCGATTGCGGCTTGGTCGGCTTTTCCGATTTCATCCGGGTGATCTTGTAGACGTCGCCGTTGCGGTCGTAGGTCATCCAGGTGCCGACCTGTTTGCCGGCTTCGAAATAGCCCGACCGCATCTTTGTCCCGTCCTTGCGGTACCACTCCCAATAACCCGTCGCCTGGTCATCGAGCATCTGCCCCGTGGTCCACAGGCTTCCGTCCCTGTGATACTGCCGAAGCTCCGTCGACTCTGTCGCCGTCACCATGTCAATTTTCTCGATTGCGGGTCCAAGTATTTACCGCTTTGGCGACAAAAGCGCCCGAATCGCTGGCGAATTGTTGACAAAGTCTGCGGCCTCCCTATGTTCCGCTCGACTGGCAACGACGGTCCAATCATCAGACAGTTCCGTCATCAACGCGGCTGAAGGCCTACGATTTATCCAATATGAGCTTTTCCGAACTGGGACTGAGCCCCAAAGTCCTCGCCGCTGTTGAGGCGAGTGGCTACACGACGCCGACGCCGATCCAGGCGCAAGCGATCCCCCATGTCATAGCCGGCCGCGATGTCGTCGGCATTGCCCAGACCGGCACCGGCAAGACGGCAAGCTTCGTCCTGCCGATGCTGACGCGCCTCGAAAACGGCCGCGCCCGCGCACGGATGCCGCGCACGCTGATCCTCGAACCGACGCGCGAACTCGCGGCGCAGGTAGAAGAGACTTTCACGCGCTACGGCCAGAACCACAAGCTCACCGTCGCCTTGATCATCGGCGGCGTTTCCTTCGACGAGCAGATCAAGAAGCTCGACCGCGGCGTCGACATCCTGATCGCCACGCCGGGCCGCCTCCTCGACCTTTTCGAGCGCGGCAAGATCCTCATGAACGGCGTCGAGATCCTCGTTATCGACGAGGCCGACCGCATGCTCGACATGGGCTTCATCCCGGACATCGAACGCATCTGCAAGATGCTGCCCTTCACCCGCCAGACGCTGTTCTTCTCGGCGACCATGCCGCCGGAAATCCAGCGCCTCGCCGACGCCTTCCTTTCGAATGCAGTGCGCGTCGAGGCATCGCGCCCGGCCACCGCCGCCACCACGATCAAGCAGCAGCTTGCCATGTCCGGCCGCGAGCCGGTCGACAAGCGCGCCGTGCTCCGCGCCCTCATCCGCGACGCGGCCGAATTCAAGAACGCCATCATCTTCTGCAACCGCAAGCGCGACGTCGCTACGCTGCAGCGCTCGCTGTCGAAACACGGCTTCAATGCCGGCGGCCTGCATGGCGACATGGATCAGCGCTCGCGCACCCAGACCCTCGACGACTTCCGCGGCGACAAGCTCAAAATCCTCGTCGCCAGCGATGTCGCCGCCCGCGGCCTCGATATCCCGGCCGTCAGCCATGTCTTCAATTTCGACGTGCCGACCCACGCCGAGGACTACATCCACCGCATCGGCCGGACCGGCCGCGCCGGCCGCACCGGCACCGCGATCACCATCGCGACCTCGCTCGACCGCAAATATGTTGCGGCGATCGAGAAGCTGACCGGCCAGCCGATCGAGGAAATGGCCGTCGAGGCTTCGGCCGAACGCGCCGCCTCTTTCTCGAAGGGCCGTTCCGAAGGCGAAGAGGGCTCGTCGCGCGACGAGGGCCGTCGCGACGGACGCCGGAGCCAGCGTGGTGGCAGGGATCGGGGTCATGGCCGCAGCAGCCATGAAGCCCGCGAAAGCAGGCCTGTCGAGACCGAACAGCCAGAAGCCGCGCCGGAAACGGTGGTTGCGCCGGTTGCCATGCAGCCTGAAGCAGCGCCGGCACCGCGGCGCGATGAAAATCGCCAGCCGCGCGAGCATCGGGCCGAAAACGCGCCTCGCCGCGAGCGCAACGACAACAATGCTCCGCGCCGTGATCAAGGCCAAAGCCGAGATCGCCATCGCGGCCGTGACCGGGATGGCGACGACGCGCCGATCATCGGCCTCGGCGACCATGTCCCGAGCTTCCTGCTCCGCCCGACACGACTCCCGACGGAATCTTAAGTCGAGGGCTTAGCCCTCGCCTTCTTTCGCGGACGAACCTCTCTCTCGGCCTTTTCCTTCTTCCGCTCGGCAACTGCAAACGCCGTCATCGCCCAGTCGCGGAATTCATCCGGCTCGTCGAACAGGCGTTCCGGCGCACGCCAATAGGATGTGCTGCGCGGACCGTCCTTGAAAGGCCCCGAGCCTTCCGCCTCGAAACCGCTACGCGTCGTATCGTCCGTTTTCAAATAGAGAACGTCGTCGGCGACCAGCCCGAACATCAGGCCGTCGCGGAAGATTCCGAGCCCGCCGAACATTCTCCGGAAGCTGACGCCGCCGAGCGGTTCAAAGAGCTCGGCCAGAAAATCGCGGAACCTCCCGTCCATCACTCACTCCGCGCGGTCGAGGCCCATTTGCCAGAAATCGGCCTCTAGCCGAGTCGCCTGCCGAAAGAGCTGAAGGAGGCGCGAATAGCGGCCCTCCGACAGATGCGTCGCCGCGATCCTGTCGAGGACGGCCCGCGCATCGTCGGCGACCGCCCGATAGGGCTCGCCGGAATATTCGGCGACCCAGCCGCGATAGGGATTGTCGGTCGCCAGCCCGCGCGGCGTGCCGGCCAACGCAGTCCCGATCTCCGCGTAGCCGATCACGCAGGGCGACAGCGCCGTCAGCAAGTCGAGGAGATCGCCCTGCATGCCGGCGTCGAGCACGAAGCGCGTATAAGCGATCGTCGCCCGCGCCTCGGTCGCCTGTTTGAGATCGGCTTCGCTCGCTCCCCATTCTGCCGAAAGCCGGACATGCAGCTTCATCTCGTCGAGGATCGCCGAGACCGCGCCGGAGAGAGAACGCATGGTCGCGAGGTCCGGCGCCTTATAGACGCCGAGCGCATAGGCGCGGACGAACTGGATCAGGAAGAGATAGTCCTGGACGAGGTAATGCCGGAAGCAGTTCCCCGGCAGCGTGCCATCGCCGAGAGCGCGCACGAAGGCATGATCGACATAGCCGCGCCACTCGGCGGCAGCGTCGGCCTTCAGGCGATCGAAAAGGCCCGTCGCGGGAAGACCGGCATTCAAGTGGTCGCGGCCTCGGCCGGCTTCAGGAGCACCGACTCGCCGCAGCCGCAGGACGAGACCTCGTTCGGATTATTGAAGATGAAGCCCGAGCGGAGCTTGCTCTGCTCGTAATCCATCGTGCTGCCGAGGAGGAACAGAACCGCCTTCGGATCGACATAGACGTCGACGCCGTGCTCGCTCACCTTGTCGTCCGCCTTGTTGGGCGCCTCGACCGGATCGAGCGTATAGGCCATGCCCGCACAGCCAGCATTCTTCACGCCGACGCGGACGCCGATCAGGTTCTTGTCGTTGCCCTCAATCAACTCGCGGATGCGCCCAGCGGCGCGCTCCGTGAGATTCATCAGGGCCGGACGAGGACGTGGACTTGCCATTTTCAATCGTTTCCCTTCAGCGCCGGTTCAAGGCCAGCGGAAGCTTCACTTAAAATGGGCCGATTTGCCCTTCCGGACAAGGGGCCAGAATAGGCGGATTTTGCAATTTTCCGCAGTGACTTAGTACATATCCAGCGCAACCCGCGCCTCGTCGGACATGCGGGTCTGGTCCCAGGGCGGGTCGAAAACCATGTTCACCGTGACATTGCCGACGCCCGGCACGGAACTGACGGCATTCTCGACCCAGCCCGGCATCTCGCCCGCCACGGGGCAGCCCGGCGCGGTCAAGGTCATGTCGACCTCGATATTGCGGTCGTCATCGACGTCGACCCGGTAGATCAGGCCAAGTTCATAGATATCGGCGGGGATTTCGGGGTCATAGACCGACTTCAGAGCACCGATGATCTCCTGAGTCAGCCGTTCCAGCTCTTCCGGCGAAATAGCCGAGCCCGTGGCGCGCGGCGTTGCGGAAGCCGGCGCTTCGGAGAGATCGGGGGCACTGTCGATATGCGTGTCGGTCATGGCTCAGACGAAGAAATCATGCGCTTTCTGCAGGGCAGCAGCAAGAAGATCGACCTCCTCATGCGTATTGTAGAGGCCGAAGGAGGCACGGCAGGTCGCTGTCACTCCATATCGGGCGAGAAGCGGCTGAGCGCAATGGGTCCCGGCTCGGACCGCGACGCCCGACCGGTCGATGACCGTCGAGATGTCATGCGGATGCGCGCCACGGATATTGAAGGCGAGGATGGCGCCCTTGTCCTTGGCCGTGCCGTAGATTTTGAGGCTGTTGATCCGCGACAGGCTTTCCAGCGCGTGGTCGCGAAGCGACGCCTCATGGGCGGCGATGCGTTCGCGGCCGATGCTTTCCATATACTCGAGCGCCGCGCCGAGGCCGATCGCCTCGACGATCGGCGGCGTGCCCGCTTCGAAGCGGTGCGGCGCTGTCGCATAGGTGACTTCGGTCTCGGAGACGTCACGGATCATCTCGCCGCCGCCGAGGAAGGGCGGCAGTGCGTTGAGCAGCGCGCGCCTTCCGTAAAGCACGCCGATGCCGGTCGGCCCGTAAACCTTGTGGCCGGTGAAGGCGTAGAAATCGCAATCGAGATCCTGCACGTCGACCGGCAAATGCACGGCGCCCTGGCTGCCGTCGACCATCACCGGAATGTTGCGCGCATGCGCGATTCGGCAGATCTCCTTGATCGGTACGACCGTGCCCAGCACGTTCGACATCTGCGTGATGGCGACGATCTTCGTCCGGTCGGTCAGCAGCTTCTCGAATTCATCGAGCAGGAACGTCCCGTCATCGGCGATCGGCGCCCATTTGATCACGGCGCCCTTCCGCTCGCGGTGATAGTGCCACGGCACGATGTTGGAATGATGCTCCATGATCGAGAGCACGATCTCGTCGCCCTCGCCGATCTCGACCTGGCCGAAGGACGAGGCGACCAGGTTCATCGCCTCGGTCGCGTTCTTGGTGAAGATGATCTCGTCGACATGCGCCGCATTGATGAAGCGGCGCACCGTCTCGCGCGCGTTCTCGTAGGCCTCGGTGGCCGCATTCGACAGGAAATGCAGCCCGCGATGGACGTTGGCGTATTCCTCGGTATAGGCCCGCGACACGGCGTCGATGACCGCCTTGGGCTTCTGCGCCGAGGCGGCATTGTCGAGATAGACAAGCGGCTTGCCGTAGACGGTCCGCGACAGGATCGGGAAATCGCGGCGCACCGCCTCGACATCATAAGCGTCGATGGCGGCCGCCGGCGCGTTCATGATGCATTTGCTCCCCGCCCCTCATTGCGGACGTTGATCCAGGTCGAGATTGTGCCCTTGAGTTCGTCGGCAACGGACTCGTTGCCGATCGCATCGACGGCGTCGGCGAGGAAGGCCTCGATGAGAAGCCGCTCGGCCTCGTCGCGCGGCACGCCGCGGGCCATCAGGTAGAAGAGATGGTTGGCGTCGATCTGGCCGACCGTGGCGCCGTGGCCGCAGACCACGTCGTCGGCGAAGATTTCGAGCTCCGGCTTCGACGCCATCTCGGCCTCTTCGGAGAGCAGCAGCGCCTGGCTCATCATCTTGCCGCTGGTCTTCTGCGCATCCGGCCGTACGATGATCTTGCCCTGGAAGACGCCGCTCGCCCGATCGTCGACGACCGTCTTGAAAAGCTCGGCGCTGGTGCAATGCGGCACGGCATGATCGACGACCAGCGTCTGGTCGATGTGCCGCGTCCCGTGCAGCATCGAAACGCCCAGAACATCGGCCCGCGAATTCTCGCCGGCGAAGGTCAGGAAAGTCTGGTGGCGCGAGAAGGACGCACCGGCCTCGACGCTGAGATCCTTGAGCTGCACATTCTCGCCGAGCCGCGTCACGTTCGAGCTGATATGGATCGCGCCAGCGGCGACCGACTGCAGCCGCGCCACCGTCAGATGCGAGCCGCTGCCGACGACATAGGAGCTGACGAGGTTGATCTCGGAGCCGTCGGTGCCGCCAATCGAGGTCTCGATGATCGTCGCATCGACATTCTCGCCGATGACAACACGGTTGCGGATGGTGATGCCCGCCGCCGCAGCGGTGCCGGCGACATGGACGATTTCGATCGGCATCGAGAGCTGCGATCCCTTGGCGATGAAAAGCACCACGCCATCGGTGACGAAGGCAACGTTGAGCGCCAGCGCGACGTCCTCCACGGCGATCTCGCTTGCGCCCAGAAGGTCGGCGGTCTCCGGCCGGTCGCTCTTCAGCAATTCCGCGAGCGATGAGACCTCGACGCCATCGGCCAGCAATCCGTCGCGGTCGGACAGGTCGGGCGCATAGACGCCATCGACCAGCACCAGCCTGTAGCGCGACACGCCTGCAAAGGGATCGCCCGCCGCGGCGAGCATCGCCTTGGCCGCCTTCGCGTCCAGAACCGCAGCCGGCGGCGCCGACTTGCGCAGCCGCGCCCGGAGGTCGGAATATTTCCATTCCTCGACGCGGCGATGCGGCAGGCCCTGCCGTTCGAAACGTGCGAAGGCCGTCTCGCGCTGCGCTTTTACAGCCGCAGTTCCGGGCAGCGTGGCGCGCAGCGTGCCGAAGCGCTCGAT
Organism: Bauldia litoralis; assembly: GCA_945882315.1. Taxonomy (GTDB): domain Bacteria; phylum Pseudomonadota; class Alphaproteobacteria; order Rhizobiales; family Kaistiaceae; genus CAMCWB01. Next base: position 24,479 of record CAMCWB010000019.1, read on the forward strand.
CAGTTCGGCCTCGGCCGGCGTGCGCAATGTCTTGGTCGGCGCGGTCATTCTGTCTCTCGCCGCCTCACGCCGCCGCCGTCTCGAATTCGCCGTAGCCCGTCTCTTCGAGCTCCAGCGCCAGCTCCTTGCCGCCCGAACGGACGATGCGGCCGGCCGAGAGCACATGCACGAAATCGGGCACGATGTGATTGAGGAGCCGCTGGTAATGCGTGATCACCAGCATCGAGCGTTCCGGCGAACGAAGCGTATTGACGCCTTCCGAGACGATCCTGAGCGCATCGATATCGAGGCCTGAATCGGTCTCGTCCATGACGCAGAAGGTCGGCTCGAGCAGCGCCATCTGCATGATCTCGTTCCGCTTCTTCTCGCCGCCCGAGAAGCCGACATTGAGCGGCCGGCGCAGCATCTCCTGGGTGACGTTGAGGCGGGTGGAGACGTCCTTGACCCGCTTGATGAAATCCGGCGTCGAAAGCTCGGCGAGGCCCTGCTTCTTGCGCTGTGAATTGAGCGCCGTCTTCAGGAAGGTCATCGTCGCGACGCCGGGAATCTCGATCGGATACTGGAACGCCAGGAACACGCCGGCGGCGGCGCGCTCGTCCGGCTCCATCTCGAGGAGGTCGAGGCCGTTGAAGCGGATCGAACCGCCCGTCACGTCGTAGCCGGAGCGGCCGGCGATGACATAGGCAAGCGTCGATTTGCCGGAGCCGTTCGGCCCCATGATCGCGTGGACTTCGCCCTTGCCGATCTTCAGGTCGATGCCGCGCAGGATCTCGCGGTCTTCGACGGAAACATGCAGGTCTTCAATTTCGAGAAGTGACATCATTTATTTCCAAAAAGGGTCTTCGACAGTCCTTCGGAGCGACTATGCCAGCCGCTGAAGGAGCGAAATCGACAGCGCTACCCGACGCTGCCTTCGAGGCTGATGCTGATCAGCTTCTGGGCCTCGACAGCGAACTCCATCGGCAATTGCTGGATGACGTCCTTGACGAAGCCATTGACCACCAGCGCCACGGCTTCCTCGTCGTCGAGGCCGCGGCTCCGGCAGTAGAACAGCATGTCGTCGGAAATCTTCGACGTCGTCGCCTCATGCTCGAAGGTCGTGCTGGCGTTGCGCGCCTCGATGTAGGGCACGGTATGCGCACCGCATTTGTCGCCGATGAGGAGCGAGTCGCAGTTGGTGTAATTGCGCGCCCCGGTCGCCTTGCGATGCGCCGAGACGAGGCCGCGATAGGTGTTGTTGGAGAAGCCCGCGGCGATGCCCTTGGAGATGATCCGGCTCTTCGTATTCTTGCCGAGATGGGTCATCTTGGTGCCGGAGTCGATCTGCTGGTAGCCGTTCGAAACGGCGATCGAATAGAACTCCCCGGACGAGTCGTCGCCGCGCAGGATGCAGCTCGGATACTTCCAGGTGATCGCCGAGCCGGTCTCGACCTGCGTCCACGAGATCTTCGAGCGGTCGCCGCGGCAATCGCCGCGCTTGGTGACGAAATTATAGATGCCGCCCTTGCCGCTGGCGTCGCCCGGATACCAGTTCTGGACCGTCGAATATTTGATCTCGGCATCGTCGAGCGCCACGAGTTCGACGACCGCGGCGTGAAGCTGGTTCTCGTCGCGCATCGGCGCCGTGCAGCCTTCGAGATAGGAGACGTAGGCGCCCTTCTCGACGATGATCAGCGTGCGCTCGAACTGGCCGGTGTTCTTCTCGTTGATGCGGAAATAGGTCGACAGCTCCATCGGACAGCGCACGCCCTCGGGCACATAGACGAACGAGCCGTCAGAGAAGACCGCCGAATTCAGCGTCGCGTAGAAATTGTCGGTCACCGGAACGACCGAGCCGAGATACTTCTTCACGATCTCCGGATATTCGCGGATCGCTTCGGAGATCGAGCAGAAGAGCACGCCGGCCTTCTTCAGCTCTTCCCGGAAAGTGGTCACCACGGAGACGGAATCGAATACGGCATCGACCGCGACCCTGGCGCCTTCGACGCCGGCCAAGACCTCGCGCTCGCGCAGCGGGATGCCCAGCTTCTCGTACATTTTCAGGAGTTCGGGATCGACCTCGTCGAGGCTCTTCGGACCCTTGGTGCTCTTCGGCGCCGAGTAATAATAGAGATCGTTGAAATCGATTTTCGGATAGCTGACCCGCGCCCAGGTCGGCTCGGTCATGGTCAGCCAGCGGCGATAGGCGCCGAGCCGCCATTCGAGCATCCATTCGGGCTCGTTCTTCTGGGCGGAAATGTAGCGGACAATGTCTTCGCTGAGCCCCTTCGGGGCCTTGTCGGACTCGATGTCCGTGACGAAGCCATATTTATACTGATCGACTTCGATCCGGCGGACCGAGTCGACCGTCTCTTGAACGGCAGGCATATGTTACTCCATCCACAGCGGTTTCAAGGACCGCGGGCCGAGCTTTCGGCGACAGATCAGGCCGCCTGAATCTCCCCCGGCGCGATGTGCTGTAGCACGCTCCGCCAGGCTCTTGCGAACAAATCTAAGTCGGATTCCCGCGATTCCCAGCCCAAACTGATGCGGATCGCGCATTTAGCCACCTCAGGCGCAACCCCCATGGCGGCAAGGACATGGCTCGGGGCAACTTTGCCCGAAGAGCAGGCGGAACCGGATGACACTGCGACACCAGCCAAATCGAGAGCAATTACAAGGGTTTCCGCGGAAACGTTAACCAACGAAAGACACAAGGTCTGTGGCAGCCTGGGGACGTCCGCGCCGAAGATCGTGACGCGGCGGCCGCTCGCGGTGACGGCGGCCGCGATGCTGTCGCGAAGCGCAGCCCAGCCTTGCGTTTTCGGGAGGTCGGCCAGAGCAAGCCGCGCGGCCACCCCGAAGCCGGCAATCGCCGCAACATTCTCGGTACCGGCCCGCCCCCGCCTCTCCTGCCCGCCGCCCGTCAGCAACGGCGCAAAGCCGACATCCTCGCTCGCCCGCACGATCGCCCCGGCGCCCTGCGGGCCGCCGATCTTGTGGGCCGACAGCGTGACGACGTCGACGCCGAGCGCCGCGATGTCGACCGGAATGCGCCCGGCAGCCTGGATCGCGTCGGAATGGACGATGGCGCCCGCCTCACGGGCAATAGCGGCAAGCTCGGCGACCGGCTGGATCACGCCGGTCTCGTTATTGGCAAGCATGATCGAGACGAGCGCCGGCCCGCCCGCCGCGAGCATCGTCCGGAATGCGGCAACATCGACGAGACCGTTCCGGTCGACCGGAATCTGCGCGACGCGCTCCACCGCAAAACGCCCGCCGGCAAGGACGGAGGGATGGTCGGTGGCGCAGACCAGCAGCCGCTCCAGCCGGTAAGGCTTGCCGCCTTTGGTCCAGTCCGGCGTCAGCACGGAATTGTTGGCCTCGGTGCCGCCGCCGGTGAAGGTCACGAGCTTCGCCTGGCCGCCGACCAGTGGCGCCACGGCGCTTCGGGCAGCCTCGATGCGGGCATGCGCGCTACGCCCCTCGCTATGGACCGAGGACGCGTTGCCGACCGCGCCGAGCGCCTCGATCATCGCCTCGCGCGCCTCCGGCCGCAGCGGAGCCGTAGCGTTGTAGTCGAGATAGAGGCGCTGGGCGGTCAATAAGGGCACCATTTGTTCCAGTGCCAGTCTTAGGGCCGCGGGCCGCCGACGGCAACAAATAGCCTATCCCGCGATGACCACATCCAGGATCGCCGTGTAGTGCACGGCCGCCGCGGCCAGCACGAAGCTGTGCCAGATGGCGTTCTGGTAGGGCAGCTTCCGCCAGACATGGAAGATCATGCCGAGGGAATAGAGGACACCACCGAGCACGATCAAGCCGACGACGGACACGCTGACCGTCTTCAGGAGCGGCTCGATCGCAAAGATGCCGGCCCAGCCGAGCAGCAGGTAGATCGGCAGCGAGAAGCCCTCGAGGCTGCGCGGCAGGAAGAGCTTCATCATGAAGCCGAACAGGGCCACCGCCCAGACGCCGACGATCAGGCCGGTCTCCCAGGCGCCGTCGAGGCCGACGACCGTCAGGGGCGTGTAGGTGCCTGCGATCATGAGAAAGATCGCCGCCTGATCCAGACGTCGGAGGAGGTCGCGGTGCCGACTCCGCCAGCCAAGGTTGTACGCCGCCGAAAAGCACAACATGGAGAGCAGCCCGACACCGTAGATCGAGGCGCTGATCAGTTCGACGGTCCCGCTCCGCGCCGCGATCAGGCTGATCAGGACGACGATGCCGATGACCGCCGCAAGAATGCCGATCGCGTGGATGGCGCTATCCGCGGCGTATTCCCGACTCGTCGGCGGCCTGTAGGCCAATGTCCTGGCAATCATCCGGAAACTGCTCCGTTCTGGGGGCCGACACTTCCCTTAAAAAGCGGCAATCTGACGATTCTCGACGATTTTCACTGTGACACATTCTTCGGCGGCTACGTCGACTTCCTTGAAATGCACCCCCGCCATCGTGATATGAAGACATCCACCACGCGCCGGCTTTATTTCCGCCAGGGAGTCCGTCCCGGCGCGTTCATGGCAATTGCCATCATCATGATTTGCCCAAAGAGGGGTCGGCTCAAACCATGCCTGAAGTCATTTTTACCGGACCGTCCGGCCGTCTCGAAGGGCGTTTTCAGCCCGCCAAACAGAAGAACGGCCCGATCGCCATCATTTTCCATCCCCACCCGCAATTCGGCGGGACGATGAACAATCAGGTCGTCTACCAGCTCTTCTATATGTTCGCGAAGCGCGGCTTTGCCGTGCTCCGCTTCAATTTCCGCGGCGTCGGCCGCAGCCAGGGCGAGTTCGACCACGGCTCGGGCGAGCTTTCGGACGCTGCCGCCGCACTCGACTGGGTCCAGTCGATGCATCCCGATGCGCGTAGCTGCTGGGTCGCCGGCTTCTCTTTCGGCGCCTGGATCGGCATGCAGCTGCTGATGCGCCGTCCGGAAATCGAGGGCTTCATCTCGATCGCCCCGCCCGCCAACCTCCACGATTTCACCTTCCTCGCCCCCTGCCCCTCGTCGGGACTGATCGTCCATGGCGACCAGGACAAGGTGGTTCCGGCCAAGGACGTCCAGACGCTGGTCGACAAGCTGAAGACGCAGAAGGGCATCAAGATCGAGCAGCAGACCATCCGTGGCGCCAACCACTTTTTCGAGAATGGCGTCGACCAGGTGATGGATATCTGCTCGGGCTATCTCGACAAGCGCCTCGCTATGGAAAGCGCTGCTTAACCTAGCTTTTCGTCAGCCCGGTATATTCATTCGGGGCGCTACGGCGCCCCGATGCTTTTCCGCTTCCGCCAACCGAGCAGCACGGCAATCTCCTTCGGCCCCTGGAAGATCGGGATTTGCGGCCGCGACGGTGGCTCGGGGTCGACGGCGAGCCCGACCTCCTCGATCTCATGCGTCTCGCTGACGCCGCGCACGATCACGTCGACCGGACCAAGCGAGGCGCGGTCTCCCTGCTCGATGTCGCCGGCGAGTTCCTGGCGAAGATATTGCTGCACCGTCATGTCCTTCGCATCCTCGGGAATGACGGCGCCGTAAATCGTGGCAAGGTCGGCGAGCGGGGCATCCTTGCCGATCACGAACTCGCCATAGAGGGCCGGATCGCTCGCCCCTTCGGCCGGCCCGGCGAAGAGATGATCGAGAAGCTCGATATAGTCGGGCGTGGTCAGGATATAGACAGTGTCGCCGGGCTCCGGCCGCCCGTAATTATGTGCCCGGAGCGAGCGGCCGCCGCGCACGACCAGCGACGGCCGGGCCCAGCGCGGAATCCTCTCGCCGCGCGCCACCGGACTTTCCGGATGCACGGTGTAAGCGATGATCTCATGATCGCCCTTGCCCGGCAGCTCAAGTTCGATCCTCTCCACCGGGCCATGCCGCGGCGGCACGATGAGGCCGAGCCATTTCGCCACCGGCTTGATCGACCAGCCCTGCAGCAGGAGGGAAACGATCACCACGATGAAGGCGATGTTGAAGATTTCCGGGCCGACGGCGACGCCGCCGAGGATCGGCACGATGGCGAGCAGGATCGATACGGCACCGCGCAGGCCCACCCAGGCGATGAAGGCCATCTCGCGCCGGCTGAAGCCGAAAGGCAGCAGGCAGATCCAGATCGCCACCGGCCGCGCGATGGCGACCAGGATGATCGAGAGGACGGCGGCGGGCAGTAACACGGCACCAAACTGGCTGAGCGTCGCAAGGAGGCCGAGCAGGAGAAACATGGCGATCTGCGCGAGCCAGGTGACACCGTTGGAAAAGCGGCGGAGCGAAACCTGGTGGCGCATACGCACATTGCCGACCCAGATGCCGGCGACGAAGACCGCGAGGAAGCCGCTGCCGCCAAGGAGGCCGGTGAAAGCGAAGAGGCTGAGCGCGAAGGAAAGCGACAGGATCGGGTAAAGGCCCGTCTCGAAATTCGTGCGGTTGACGATCTGAACGAGTCCGGCGCCACCGATCAGGCCGAACAGCAGGCCGAGGCCGATCTCGAGGAAGAACTCCTTGATGAGTTCGGCGATCACCTGCCCTTCGGTCATGCCGGCGGTGATCAGCCCGACGAGCGAAACCGTCAGCAGGATCGCCATCGGATCGTTCGACCCCGATTCCAGTTCCAGCGTGGCGCGGACGCGTTCCCGCACGGTGATGCCGCCGACGCGGAGCAGCAGGAACACCGCCGCCGCATCGGTCGGGCTGACGATCGCGCCGACCAGGAAGCTCTCGATCCAGGAGAAGCCGAAGATGAAGCGTACCGCCACCGCGATCACGGCGGCGGTCATCACGACGCCCGCCGTGGACAGGACCAGGGCCTGGCCCGCCGCACCGCGCAGCGTGTGACGGCGCGTCTCCAGGCCGGCGTCGAAGAGAATCAACGCCAGCGCCATCGAGCCGATGAAGAAGGCGATTGAGGCATTGTCGAAGAGGATGCCACCCGGGCCGTCCTCGCCGGCGAGAAGGCCGAGGAGGAGGAAGACGAGGAGGAGCGGAGCCCCGAGCCGGAAGCTCAGAATGCTGGTGAAAACGGCCACGACGACGAGCAGTGAACCGATCAGCATGCCGAGGAACATCGGCTCAAAAAACAAGCGCGCCTCTCCCTTTCTTTTCCCCGGTCGCCTGCCTCCGAAACAGATCGCCGTGGCCATCCCGGCGCGGCCGATGCGCCAGGTTCGCCTGCAAAGGCCTCTCTCGGATCAGAATTACATGAAGAAACTAATCAGCCGCATATAAATCAATGGCTTGATTGCAGTTTTTCGATGTCGCGCCGCACAACGCGGCTCACGGCCGCACCAGCACGCCTCCGGTCATGGGTTCGAAGACACCGGTCGTCTCCGGAAAGCTGAGCGGCAGGCCGGCCATGCTCCGGACGGCGAGGAAGGCGAAGGCCTGCGCCTCGACGAAATCACCGCTCCAGCCGAGATCGGCGGCCGTTTGCACGTAGGTGCCGGTCGCTTCCGACAAGAGGCTCAGAATGGTCCGGTTGTGCGCGCCGCCGCCCGCAATGATGATGGCGTCGGCTCCGCCGGCAATCGCAATGCCGCCGGCGATCGACGCGGCCGTGAAGGCGGCAAGCGTCGCGGCGCCATCCGCGTCGCCGAGGAGTTGCACCGGCGCCGGCGAGAAGGCGTTCCGGTCGAGCGATTTCGGAAAGGGCTCCTCGAACCAGGGGTCGGCCATCAGCGCCGTCAGCGCCAGCTCATCGATCGAACCGGCGCCGCCGAGCGCCCCCTCCTTGTCATAGGCGACGCCACGCCGCGCGTTCACGAAGTCGTCGAGCAGCGCATTGCCGGGGCCGGTGTCACCGGCAAGTAGCATTCCGTCGGCTGCGACACGGGTGATGTTGGCGACGCCGCCGATATTGACCACGACGACGTCGCCGGCAAGGCCGGCATGGCGGACGAGCGCCCGGTGATAAACGGGGACGAAGGGTGCCCCCTGCCCGCCCGATTCCATGTCGGCGGCACGGAAATCATAGACGACCGGCAGCCCGGTCGCCGTGGCAAGCGCCCGGCCATCGCCGATCTGGATGGTCAGGAGCCGGTCCGGCGCATGAAAGACCGTCTGGCCATGAAAGCCGACAAGCTCGGCCTTCACCCCCGGATTGGCCGCGAGAAGGTCGCGAACCGCCGCGATATGGGCTTCGGTGACGATCCTCTCCGCCTCGGCGATGGCCCCCGGCCGGGCGTTCCGGTCTTCGAGAGCCCGGGCCTCCTGAAGCGCCGCCCGGAGAATCCGGCGCTCCGCCTCGGAATAGGCCCGGAACAGCGTCGGTCCGAAGCCGCTGATCGCCTCGCCATCGGTCATAAGAACGGCCGCATCGACCCCGTCCAGCGAGGTGCCGCTCATCAGGCCGATTGCCGTTACCATCGCCATGCAGTCCAAAACCCCGTGAATTCGCCGGAAAAGCCTGTTAGACAGCCGCCCGGCCCAACCATCGCCAAGCATGTCCACGGATACTGCCGTCATGAGCGTTTACAAGTCCGATCTGATGCAGGTGCTCTCCGAGCGCGGCTTCATCCATCAGTGCTCCGATCCGGAGGCACTCGACCAGGCCGCACTCACGGCGCCGATCACGAGCTATGTCGGCTACGACTGCACCGCGCCTTCCCTCCATGTCGGCAGCCTCGTCTCGATCATGATGCTGCGCTGGCTGCAGAAGAGCGGCCACCGGCCGATCGTGCTCATGGGCGGCGGCACCACCCGCGTCGGCGATCCGACCGGCAAGGACGAGAGCCGCAAGCTCCTCACCAATGACGAGATCGAATCCAACAAGAGCGGCATCCGCGAGGTCTTCTCGCAATTCATCAACTTCGACGAGGCGACCAGCGGCGCCATCATGGTCGACAACGCCGACTGGCTGACGCCGCTGAACTACATCGACTTCCTGCGCGACGTCGGCCGGCATTTCTCCATCAACCGGATGCTCTCCTTCGACTCGGTCAAGATCCGGCTCGAGCACGAATTGTCGTTCCTCGAATTCAACTACATGATCCTGCAGGCCTACGATTACGTCGAGCTGGCGCGCCGCTACGGCTGCACGCTGCAGATGGGCGGCTCCGACCAGTGGGGCAACATCATCAACGGCATCGATCTCGGCCGCCGCATGGGCCTGCCGCAGCTCTACGCGCTGACCTGCCCGCTGATCACGACATCGTCGGGCGCCAAGATGGGCAAGACCGCGCAGGGCGCCGTCTGGCTGAAGGCCGACATGAAGTCGCCCTACGAATACTGGCAGTTCTGGCGCAACACCGAGGACGCGGACGTGGCGCGCTTCCTGAAGCTCTTCACCGAATTGCCGCTCGACGAGGTCGCCCGGCTTGCGGCGCTTGGCGGCAGCGAAATCAACGAAGCGAAGAAGATCCTGGCGACGGAGGCGACGACGCTTCTGCATGGCCGCGCCGCCGCCGACGAAGCCGCCGAAGCATCGCGCCGGACTTTCGAGGAAGGCGGCCTTGCGGACGCGCTGCCGACGATCGAGGTTCCCGCCGCGGAACTCGCCGCAGGCATCGCGCTGACGGCGCTCTTCGTCCGCGCCGGACTGGCCTCGTCGAATGGCGAAGTGCGCCGCGCCATCGGCAACCAGGCGCTCAGTGTCAACGATCGCCGCGTCAAGGATCCGGCAGCCACGATCGGGCCTGCCGACCTCACCGCCAGCGGCGTGATCAAGCTGTCGCACGGCCGCAAGAAGCACGTGCTCATCAAGCCGGTCTGAGGCCTACTGAAACTCGAAGATTTTCCTGAAGATACCCGGCGCGATCGCCGACAGCGGGTTGATGAACAGGCGCGGCTCGTCGATCGTGCCTTCGACCTTGAAGGTCACGCCGATCAGGCCGCCCTCCTGCCCGCCGCCCAGCGCCAGGCCGATGATCGGCAGGCGGCCGAAGAAATTGTTGAGTTGATACGCCGGCAGGTAGGTGCCGTTGATCGAGACGCGCGACGAGGTCAGGTCGAAGCGGCCGTTGAAGGTCGCACCGACCGCCGCGCCGCGCAACAGCGCGTCGCTGATAACGATCGCCTGGTCCGTCTTCCCGAAATTGACCACCATGCGATCGAAGCGCACGCGCCCGGGATCGAAGCCTATGCGCCCGCCGCCCTGGCCCGCCGTCGCCCCGGTCGAAACGACTTTCGTCATGGCCTGCTCGCCGACAATTTCGAAATTGGTCAAACTGAGCGTGCCGACGAGAGGACCGCTGGCGCCCGGCCGGCTGGCGCGTATGGTAAGATTGCCGCCATTGATCTTGGAATAGAAATTGGCGAAGCGGAGGAGCCGTCCGCCATCGGGGCCGGAGACGGAAAGCGATGCCCCCTCGCCCGTGTCGGAATAGCTGGCGGCGATATCGGTGTCGCCGAGCGCGCCCGAGAAAGACAATTTCCGCATCGATCCGCTCGACGTGACGACCGCGATCGATGCGTTGCGGATTTCCTCCTTGGCGAATCCGACGAGACGGTCGAAGCGGGCCTCGACGTCGAGGTCGGGAGAACCGCCGCTGCTGCCCTGCTGGTCGCGGAGGTTGGTGAGGAAGCCGCGCATGTCGAAGGACTTGCCGCGCGCCGATATGGCGTAGCCGGTCTTGTTGCGGTTCAGCTTGAAGGCCATCGAGTCGCCCGGACGCAAAGACATGTGGGAGATTTCGGCCGAGACCAGCGCGTAGTCCTTGTCGAGTTCGGCCGTTCCGGAAAAGCCGAAATCGGCGCCCTCGAGCTTGAGGCTGGCAACCGAATAGCCGCCGCCATCCTTCGGCAGGAGATCGAAGGAAAGCGATGCCGGCACCCCGATACCTTTCGACCAGCCCAACCCCGGCAGGACGAGGCGCGCCTGCTTGAGGTCGAGGTCGTAATGCTGCCCCTTGCCGCCCTCGACATTGCTGACGAAGGTTCCGACCGATCCGGCCAGGATCTCGTCGAGGCCTATGCCCAACCGCTTGCGCGCGGCGTCGTCGAGCGTGAGCCGCACCATCTGCTGCCCGCTCCCGGACACGCCGCCACCGGGGGCAAGCGGCTGGCTCATGTCGAGATCGGCCGCCACGCCGTCGAGCTTGGCCGTACCGCGGACGACGACTTCCGCCGGCGTCACCACGATGTTCATGTTGCCATCGGTGATCGTCCGGCCGACGATCGGCGCCTTGCTCGCGAGGTCGGTCCCGTCGATCGAAACCCGCCAGTCGACGTCGCCCTCGGTGAGGTCCGGCCGGAGCGGAAGACGGATCGACACCGCCGCTGTCGCGGTGCCAGACAAATCCGACGGCAGGACATTCTGCCGTTGTAGGGCGAGGAGCGGCTTGGCGTCGGCCATCTCGCCGAGCGAGGCGGCGTCGCCGGAAAGCTGCATCTCGATCACCCCCTCGGGGTGGCGCTGCGCCGTGTTGGCGATCGCGAAGGCTCCAGCTTCGATGGTAACCGGCGGCCCCGACTTCACTTTCACGATGCCGGATTCGAAATCGACGCCGAATGTCGTCCCGGCAAGGACCACAACGCCGTTCGCATTCTCGACAGGCGGCAGGTCGCCGATCGTCGTGAAAGAAACATCCTCCAGCCGGAAATTGAGGCGCATCATGTCCTCGGGCATTTGCGGCCGCTTGCCCGTCCACAACAGCCCGCCCGGAATCGCCGCGTCGAAGCGTCCTTCCTTGATCCTGCCTTCCGTCACATGCTGCAGAACCCAGCGGCGCGCTCCGGGCGCGATGAACGGAATCCAGATCTGCTTTATCGTCGCGACCGGCATCTCTGAAAATTGCGCGGCAAGAACTACCGACGGCGTTTTCGCTTCAAGGCCGATGCTGCCGGCGGCGGTCACCGAGCCCTGCGGCGTCTGGATGGTCGCATTGTCGAGGACGATCATGCGGCCCGGCAGATCGGCCATGCCGGAAATCCCGATACGCTGCGCGATCAGCGGCGCCTCGTTGGAATCGCCCCGCGCCAGGATCGCGCCCCTCGATTCGAGGTCGAACCTGTAGTGGCCGGCCGCCGGATCGCCCTCCGGCGTGATCTTTCCGACCACGACGCCGCGCGTCTCGCCGAAGAAGAAGGTCGACGGCTCGATGATCACCGCTTCGTCGGCCACGTTCCAGCGCAGCTTCACCGTCGCTTCGTCGAGAAGCACCGACTCGCGGCCCTCGGCGAAGTTGAAGACGCCGGCGCCGACATCGAGGCGGACGGACGCGTCCTCGACATCGCCCGCATTGTTGTAGCGGATCGAGGCGCGGCCATAGAGCGGGATATCGGCCGTGACCGGCCCGTCGCTATCGCCGAGCTTGGGCAGGATGTCGGCCAAAGTGAGCTGGTTGAACACCGCCGACATCGTCCGCGCGCCGCTCGACGCGTCGACGTCGCGCTCGACCTCGGCCGTCCAGCGCCCACCGAAGCCCGAGGTCGCGAAGGTCGCGCTGAGCGCGGTCGTCAGCGGATCGACTGTGATCGTCAGGTCGGAACGTGGAAAGCGGCGCTCCTGCGCGCGCTCGGCATCCCACACCTCGATCGTGCCGTTGTTGAAGGAGAAGCGCTGCAGCCCTTCCTTGATCGCCGAATTGATCGCCGGCTCGATGCCGCGGTCGAGGATCTGCATGGCGGCGAGGAGGTCGGGAAACCCGCCGGCCGCGTCGCGTCCGGGCAACGCATTTGCCGGCGGCTGCTTGCGCTTGCGCGCCGCGGCATGGGCGGTCGCCGAATTGCCGAGATAGACCTCGCCCGTGTCGGCGCGGACGAAGGCAAGCTCGGCATTGTTCAGCTCGACCGCATGGATGTCGATTCTGAAGCCGAACAAGCCGCTCGGATCGATGTCGAGCCGCGTCGACGGAACGTTGGCGACAACGGCGCGCTGGTTGTCGCGGATGGTGACGTCGTCGACCTGCAAGACGAGGCCATAGACGGGATCGACGTCGATCACCGCGCGGCCGACCGAAACGTCATAATCCTCGCCGAGATTGTTGGAGAGGATCGCTGCGATCCGACTCCGCACGACGCCGAGCTCGGTCGGGCCGGAGAGCACCACCGCAATCACGACACCGACGACGATCGTGACGATCGCAAAAAGCCCGGCCAGCCCCTTCAGTGCGATGTGCAGGAAGCGCGAGCGCGAGACCCGCGGCAGGAATCGCCGGCTGGCAAGCGCTGACGGCAGCGAATCGAGACGCAACATGCCTTTGAGATTTCCAAGCGACGGTTTGCCGGGGCGCAGTCTCATAAACTGTCGAAACCACGCCTTCATATCAACATAAGCTTCAGGCTGGAACCGTTCGCGCCCGCCCGGTCAATCGTCACCGTCGCCTGGCGGGAATCGTTCGGGCACGCTCTCATCCTTGCGTCCTCCGCCCGATCATGTTCTCAAGCCAGCGAAGTACGACGAAAGGAAGGCGGATGGCCGAGATTGCCCCAGGCGGGCTCGCGCCGGATTTCAACCTACCGACGGCCGAAGGCCCTGTCACCTTGTCCGGCCTCCGCGGCCGGAAGGTGGTCCTCTATTTCTATCCGGCGGACGATACGGAGACCTGCACGATCGAGGCGATCGATTTCTCCGCCCGCCAGGCCGAGTTCGAGAAGGCCGGCGCGACCATTCTGGGCGTCTCGCCCGACGCGGTCGGCTCGCACAAGAGATTCTGCGCCAAGCACGGTCTCGGCATCCGGCTCGCCGCAGATACCGACCATGACGTCATCCGCAGCTATGGCCTATGGATCGAGAAAAGCATGTTCGGCCGGAAATTCATGGGCGTCGAACGCGCTACTTTCCTGATCGATAGCGCCGGCCGCATCGCCCGGGTGTGGCACAAGGTGCGCATCAAGGGGCACGTCGAACAGGTTCTGGAAGCCGCCAGAAACCTCTAGTTCCAGGGTCTCGAAAAAGCCCTCGGCCACGGAATTGTTAACCTTAATAGCCTCTAATTGAGGAGTCCTCGCCCTGACCTGATCGTGAAGCTGCGTATGTCGAAAGTCGGTCCGATAAGGTCCTCCGCTCCCCGCCACCCGCTGCCGCGCATCATCATCGCGAGCGGCGGCACCGTCCGGACCATCGTCCTCAGGCCGCTGCTCGCCGGCAGCCTCGCGCTTATCGGCCTCACCTGCTTCACCCTTTATCTGGCGGCAACCGGCTATCTCGTGTTCCGCGACGATCTTCTCGCCGCTTCGATTGCCCGCCAGGCCCGTATCCAGCACGCCTATGAAGACCGGATCGCGGTCCTGCGCTCCGATATCGATCGCCTGACCAGCCGCCAGCTCCTCAACCAGCAGGCTTTCGACGACAAGCTCGAGAAACTGCTTGGCCGCCAGGCCGCGCTCGATGCCCGCCAGGACAGCATTGCCGGCCTCAGCCAGGCCTTCCGCCGGGCCGGCCTCGCGCCGCTGGCCGATTCGGTTCCGAAGCCGGTTCCCAACGCGGAAGCCTCCGACGCGGCGACCGGCGGCCCGCTGACGACCGGTTCGATCGTCCCCCTGATGGCCGGGCAGCGCGCCTCGCTGGCGTTTGCCATGCTGCGCCCCAGCAAGGATGCCGAGGCCGCCGCCACGCCGCCCGATCTCAAGCTTGCCGAAGCCGAGGGCTCGCTGCAAAAGCTCGCCGCCGAACAGGTCGCCTTCGTCGGCACTGTTGCCGGCAAGGTCGGCGAACGCGCCGACAAGATTACCGCGATCCTGAAGAAGATCGGTCACACGCCTCCGGTGCGCGAAGAAGGCGTCGGAGGCCCGTTCGTGCCGATCGAGGCCGATGCCGATCCGGAGACCTTCCGTACCAATGTCGCGCTGATCACCGCCGAGCTCGACCGCTACGCCGCGGCCCGCGACATCGCCAGCAAGCTGCCGCTCGCCAAGCCTGTCGCCAACGCCGTCATCACCAGCCGCTACGGCTCGCGGCTTGACCCATTCCTGAAGCGCCCTGCCCTCCACACCGGCATCGATTTCCGTGCCACCACCGGCTATCCGGTGAAATCGACGGCGGCCGGCAAGGTCATCGCCGCCGAATATTCCGGCGGCTACGGCAATATGGTGGAGATCGACCACGGCAGCGGCGTCACCACGCGCTTCGGCCATCTCAGCCGGATCACGGTGAAGGTCGGACAGACCGTACCGAAGGGCTTCGTCGTCGGCCGCGCCGGCTCGACCGGCCGCTCGACCGGCCCGCATGTCCATTACGAGATCCGGATCGACGGCAACGCCATCGACCCGATCCGTTACATCCGCGCCGGATCGGAAATCGGCTCGCTTCTCTAAAACTACTGCAGGTCGGCGACGTCGGCCTTCGCGCCGCCGGCGATACGCTGCGCGAGCGAAGCTTCCATGAAGGGCGTCAGGTCGCCATTGAGGACATCCTGGGGCGCGGTGCTTTCCTTGCCTGTCCGGAGATCCTTCACGAGCTGATAGGGCTGCAGCACATAGGAGCGGATCTGGTGGCCCCAGCCGATCTCGCTCTTGGACGAGGCCTCGGCTGCCGCCGCCGCCTCGCGCTTCTCCAGCTCAAGCTCATACAGGCGCGCGCGAAGCATCTTCCAGGCGGTCGCCCGGTTCTTGTGCTGGGAGCGCTCGGCCTGGCACTGCGCGACGATACCGGTTGGAATATGCGTCAACCGGACCGCCGAATCCGTCGTGTTGACGTGCTGGCCGCCGGCGCCGGACGAACGATAGGTATCGACACGGACATCGGACTCGTTGATGTCGATGTCGATCGTGTCGTCGATCGAGGGATAGACCCAGACGCTCGCGAAGGAGGTATGGCGGCGCGCATTGCTGTCGAACGGTGAGATGCGCACCAGCCGGTGCACGCCGGACTCGGTCTTCAGCCAGCCATAGGCGCTCGGCCCCTTGACGAGGAGCGTCGCCGATTTGATGCCGGCCTCTTCGCCGTCATGGATTTCGAGGGTCTCGACCTTGTAGCCGTTCTTCTCCGCCCAGCGCGAATACATGCGCATCAGCATCAGCGCCCAGTCCTGACTCTCGGTGCCACCTGCGCCGGCATGGACTTCGACATAGGCGTCGTTGCCGTCCGCCTCGCCCGACAGCATCGATTCGATCTGGCGGCGCTCCACGTCAGCGCCGAGCACCTTCAGCGCCGCCTCGGCCTCGGCGATCATCGCCGTGTCCTTCTCGGCCTCGGCCATCTCGATCAGTTCGAGTTGGTCGGCGAGTTCCTTTTCGATGTGCTGGACGGAACTGATCGAGCTTTCGAGCTGCTGGCGCTCGCGCATCATCTTCTGGGCGCGCTCGGGCAACGACCAGAGTCCCGGGTCTTCGGCGGCGGCGTTCAGTTCGGCGAGACGGACCTGGGCACGATCCCAGTCAAAGATGCCTCCTCAGCAGGCCCAGGGCCTGCTTGATCTCTTCGACGACACCTTCGGTTTCGGCACGCATTCTTCAAACCACTCACATGACGGATAATAAAAAAAGTCGATGGGCGCGCGACATTAGGCGGCCCCCGTCGACCTGTAAACAATCGGCTCAGTAGAGACCGCCGGTCCCCGAAATGATGGCGCGGTCGGCTTCCGGCGCCACCGTCAAAGGCTGTCCGGAAGGATCGGTCCAGCCGATGATCGAGTAGGTGTCGGGCGGTCCGGTTCCCGGCTTGAAGGCTTCGAGGATCGTCCCCGGATCGTTCGGCGAGGCGGTCATGCCGGTCTTCCGGTTGATCGGGATGAAGGTCATGCCCGGCGGGACGCGGAAGGGAATCGGCCCGACATCGGCCAGCGCATGTTCCATGAACTCGGTGAAGATCGGCGCGGCCAGCGAGCCGCCGGTCTCGCCGCGGCCGAGCGAACGCGGCTGGTCGTAGCCGACGAAGACGCCGACGACGAGATCCGGCGAGTAGCCGACGAACCAGGCGTCGCGATATTCGTTGGTCGTGCCGGTCTTGCCGGCGAGCGGCTTGCCGATCCGCTTGGCGACCGTCGCCGTGCCGCGCTCGACGACGCCCTGTAGCATGGACGTCATCTGGTAGGCCGTCATCGGATCGAGAACCTGGTCGCGGTTGTCGATGATCGTCGGCTCGTCCTGGCCACGCCATTCATCGGCGTCGCAGCCTTCGCAGACCCGCTCCTGATGCCGGAAGATGGTGCGGCCGAAACGGTCCTGGATACGATCGATGAGGGTCGGGCTGACCGAGCGGCCGCCATTGGCGAACACGGAGTAGCCGGCAACCATGCGCATGACGGTCGTCTCGCCCGAGCCGAGCGCCATCGGCAGATACGGCCCGAGATTGTCGTAGACGCCGAACCGGCGTGCATATTCGGCGACGAGCGGCATGCCCATGTCCTGCGCCAGCCGCACGGTCATCACGTTTCGCGACAACTCGATGCCGGTCCGCAGCGTCGACGGCCCGTAGAACTCCTGGGCGTAGTTTTCCGGCCGCCAGATCGGCTGGCCGAAGCCCGGGTCGATCTCGATCGGCGCATCCATGACCACCGAGGACGGCGTGTAGCCATTGTCGAGCGCCGCCGCATAGATGAACGGCTTGAAGGACGAGCCGGGCTGGCGCTGCGCCTGGGTGGCGCGGTTGAACTGGCTCTCGGAGAAGGAGAAGCCGCCGACCATGGCGAGCACGCGGCCCGTATGCGGGTCCATCACGACCACCGCGCCTTCGATCTCCGGCAACTGCCGGAGCCGGTAATTGCCGGAATTGTCGTCGAGCCGCTGCACATAGACGACGTCGCCGACATTCAGCACATCGCCCGGCGACTTGATCCCCGCGCCGGCCTTCGGCCCGGTCGACCATTTCGCCCATTTCATCTGATCGAAGGGGATGGTCGCGGTGGTGCGGTCGGCCGCGACGCGGTTGGTGCCCGGCTCGCGATCCGGCCGAAGCCCGACCTGCGCCGAGTCGCCCGAGGTCGACAGCACGACGGCAAGCCGCCATTCCAGCACGTCGGCGAGCGGGATGACGTCGACGACCGCCTTGCCCCAATCCTCGCCGATATCGAGATGCGCCACCGGCCCGCGCCAGCCGCGATCTGTGTCGTAGGCGACGAGACCGTTCATCAGGGCCTGGCGCGCCAGCACCTGTGTGTTCGGATCGAGCGAGGTGCGGATCGACAGCCCGCCCTCATACAGATCCTTCTCGCCGAACATCTCGCCGATCTGGCGGCGGACTTCCTCGGCGAAATAGTCGGCGGCGAAGATATGCGGCCCCGTCGTGCGAAGCTTGACGCCCAGCGACTGCGCCTTGGCCGCTTCGCCTTCCTCCTTGGTCGCGTAGCCGTTCTCGACCATCCGGTCGATGACCCAGTTGCGCCGTTCGACGGCACGCTCGGCATAGCGGAAGGGATGGTAATTGTTCGGCGCCTTGGGCAGGGCCGCGAGATAGGCCGCCTCGCCGAGCGTCAGCTCATGCACCGACTTGTCGAAATAGGTGAGCGCCGAGGCCGCCACGCCGTAAGAACCGAGGCCGAGGAAGATCTCGTTCAAATAGAGCTCGAAGATCTTGTCCTTGGAATAGGCCTGCTCGATGCGGAGCGCGAGGATCGCCTCCTTGATCTTGCGGTCAAGGCTGCGCTCGTTGGTGAGCAGGAAGTTCTTCGCGACCTGCTGCGTGATCGTCGAGGCGCCGACCATGCGCTGTCCGGAGCCATAGGCTTCGACATTCTGCAGGATGGCGCGCGCGATGCCGTAATAGTCGAGGCCGGCATGCTGGTAGAAATTCTTGTCCTCGGCCGAGAGGAAGGCTGCCTTGACGCGATCCGGGATCGCCTGGATCGGCAAGTAGAGCCGTCGCTCGCGCGCATACTCGGCGACCAGCTGGCCGTCGGCAGCGTGAATCCGGGTCGTGACCGGCGGCTCGTATTTCGCCAGCACGTCATAGTCGGGAAGATCGCTCGCGAGGTCCGAAACGAACCACGCGATCCCCGTTGCAAGGACCAGAAAGAGCACGGCGCCAATCCCGAATAGATAGCCGATGATACGTAGAATCATGTCGATCGCATTCCCCGGCCACTCAATTGCCTGCCGGTCGGCCCGCTTGGCGGCCCGTCCGCAGGTTTAGTCCGCATCCTTGCGGCCGGTGTTTCGTTTAGAACTCCGCCGCCGAAATCCCCATGCCGTTGCAATCCGGCAACGATAAGGACCACGTCAGACCCGAAGTGTCCGCTATAGCGGAATTCCGGGCCGTATCTGGCGTTCTTCGGCAGCTTTTGTGGAGAAACTAGGGCACTCCGCCGTTTACGGTAAGACAGCCGGAGAACGTGGCTTCCGGGCAACAGGTTCCGCATCCCCTATCGCTCTGCCTTCCGGACGACATTGCCGGCGAAGTAGCCGCCGATCGCTCGCACGATCGAATCGGCTGCCTTGTCCCGCCATTCGGATGAAAGTAGCTGCTTTTCGTCGTCCTTGTTGGAGAGATAGCCGAGTTCCACCATCGCCGAGGGAACATCGGGCGCCTCGAGGACCTTGAAGCCCGCCTGCTGGTGCGGGACCTTGAACATCTTGGTCGCGGTCTTGAGCTCCTTGACCAGGTTCCGGGCAAAAACCACGCCGAAATTGCGCGTCTCGCGCCGCGTCAGGTCGATCAGGATATCCATGACCCCGTCCGAATCCTCCTCGTCGATCTCGATGCCGGCGAGGATGTCCGACTGGTTTTCGGAGGCCGCGATCTCCTCCGCCATCTTGTCGGAGGCGTCGTCGGACACCGTGTAGATGACCGTCCCGCGGATGGCACGCGAGGAAAAGGAATTGGCGTGGATCGACACGAACAGCTTGGCGTCGATCGACCGCGCCAGCGCGACGCGCTCGCCGAGCGCGATGAAGCTGTCGTCGGTGCGCGTGTAATGAACGTCGTAAAGGCCGGTCTCCTCGAGCTTGGCGCCGAGAAGCTTGGCGAAGTCGAGGGTGACGTTCTTTTCCTGGGTGCCGGCCGCGCCCCGGGCGCCGGCGTCGATGCCGCCATGGCCGGGATCGAGGACGACCGGTATCCGGTCGTCGCCATTATTCGCCCGCGGCACCAGCTCGCGGTCGCGCCGCGCCGCCGCCTCGGCGGTCTGCGCGTCGCGATAATCGCGATTGGCTTCGAGGAACTCCTTGCGGGTCGTCGGCACGACGTCGATGACCAGCCGCGCCGGCTCATTGGCCACGGAGGCGACCACGAAGGACTTGTCGACCTTCACCGGCCCGGTCACGTCGAGCACGATCCGCGATTTTCCCGGCGATATCTGCCCATAGCGGAATGCCGAGATCAGCCCCCGCCCCTCCGCCCCGAGGCCTTCCGCCAGGCCGAAATGCACCTGCGGCAGGTCGAGAATGATGCGGTAGGGGTCGGCCAGCGTGAACAACCCGACCTCGGCCGGGCCCGACATGTCGGCGATGAAACGGGTCCGCCTCTCGTCGCCGACGATCCGAGCATCGACCATTACCGAATCCGGCGTGTTTGATTCGGACGCCGGAGCCGGCGTCGCGGGAGCGGCCGTCGCCGGCGCCTCGGCAGCCGATTCGGCTGCGAGAACAGGCCCGCCAACCCCGCTAAAAATGACAAGGGCCAGCAAAGCTGCGGCCCCCAAGGCCCCAAAGGG
Organism: Bauldia litoralis; assembly: GCA_945882315.1. Classification (GTDB taxonomy): domain Bacteria; phylum Pseudomonadota; class Alphaproteobacteria; order Rhizobiales; family Kaistiaceae; genus CAMCWB01. The sequence continues at coordinate 44,915 of CAMCWB010000019.1, forward strand.
AGTGGTCATCGCTTCCGGTCTAGGCATCGACCCCACGCGATGCCGTCACCCGCCCGTCCCGAGGATTGACCGCCAATGGTTAACCGCTTCTTTACCAGCCCATCCCTCCCCGGCAAGTCCTTCAAACTCCTCTTTTTATCTAGCCTTGCCAAGACTCGAACACCCACCTACAACACTGCCCACGGAATTCATCCTCCGTCCGAATGGCTCCCCCACGGCGGTTGCGACGGTCCCGACACGGCACGTTCCTCGCGAGGAACTACCGATCTAAGTCGAGAGCCGGTGCGCAAGCCGATCGATCGGAGCCCAAAACGGGGATGTGAGGGTTCCCGCCGCGGCTGAGCGCCATTATGTGCGCAGCAAGCCCGGCGGATCGATCCACGATCCGGGCGGCAACAGCCTTCTAGGGCGGCCGCCACGAGGCCGGACAACGTAAGTCGCGCCGGCCACCAGTAACATGAGGTCAACAGCGCAGGAAATGACCCGCTCAGTCGACACACTGCCTAACGCAAGACGGTTCGCCTCCGCGAATCTCGCCTTTGCTTGGACGGTCGCCGGTCCCTGCGTTCCGTTTCAATCCAGACAAGGCGATCCCGCCCGGAGTTTTGCGGCATGGGGCAGTTACGCCCGCCGCCGGCCCGCGCCAAGTGATCGCGGAAAGTTCAGGCCATGGCCAACAAGATGCTTATCGATGCCACCCACCCCGAGGAAACGAGGGTGGTGGTTCTGCGCGGCAGCCGGGTCGAGGAATTCGACTTCGAATCCGCCAGCCGCAAGCCGCTCCGCGGCAATATCTACCTAGCCAAGGTTACCCGGGTCGAGCCGTCGCTCCAGGCGGCCTTCGTCGATTACGGCGGAAACCGTCACGGCTTCCTCGCCTTCTCGGAAATTCATCCGGACTACTACCAGATCCCGGTCGCCGACCGTCAGGCACTGATCGAGGCGGAAGAGCGCGAGAACGCCGAGGCCGATGCACGCGCTGCCGAAGCCGACGCACGCTACGCGGAAGCGCATGGGCACGAATCCCATGACGGCGAGCCGGGCGCTTCGGCTGAGGGAGACGCCGACGGCGAATCCGCCTCCTCCGAGCGCAACGGCGAATCTATCGCCGAGTCGACCGGCACCGGCGACGCGGTCGTCAGCGAGCGGGCCGAGGACGGTTTCTCCGCTTCCGAGGGCGACCAGGCCCAGGCCGACAATCACGCAGGCCATCACGACGATGCGCACCATGACGATGCGCATCACGACGAAGCGCCGCGCTCCGAAAGCCACGCCAACTCGCTCGAGGTCGTCTCCGACGATCGCGTCGAATCGGTCGGCGCCGAAGACGCCCTCGAAGAGCTGCCCGAGCGCCGCAAGCCGCGGGCTCGCCAGTACAAGATCCAGGAAGTCATCAAGCGTCGCCAGGTTCTTCTCGTCCAGGTCGTCAAGGAAGAGCGCGGCAACAAAGGCGCTGCGCTGACCACCTATCTCTCGCTCGCCGGCCGCTATTCGGTGCTGATGCCGAACACGGCCCGCGGCGGCGGCATTTCCCGCAAGATCACCTCGCCCGCCGACCGCAAGCGCCTCAAGCAGGTCGCGACCGATCTCGACGTGCCGGAGGGCATGGGCGTCATCCTCAGGACCGCCGGTGCGAGCCGGACCAAGGCCGAGGTCAAGCGCGACTTCGAATATCTGCTCCGGCTCTGGGAGAATGTCCGCGAGCTGACGCTGAAATCATCGGCGCCGACCCTTGTCTACGAGGAAGGCAGCCTGATCAAGCGGTCGATCCGCGACCTCTACAACAAGGACATCGACGAAATCCTGGTCGCCGGCGACGACGCCTATCGCGAGGCCAAGGACTTCATGCGCATGCTGATGCCCAGCCATGCCAAGAATGTGAAGCCTTACAAGGACAAGCAGCCCCTCTTCGCCCGCTCCGGCATCGAGGCGCAGCTCGACGCGATGTTCTCGCCGCAGGTCACGTTGCGGTCGGGCGGCTATATCGTCATCAACCAGACGGAAGCCCTCGTCTCGATCGACGTGAACTCGGGCCGCTCGACGCGCGAGCACAATATCGAGGACACCGCCCACCAGACCAATCTCGAGGCCTCCGACGAGATCGCCCGGCAGTTGCGGCTCCGCGACCTCGCCGGCCTGATCGTCATCGACTTCATCGACATGGAGGAGAAGCGCAACAACCGCTCGGTCGAGCGCAAGATGAAGGACGCGCTCAAGAACGATCGCGCCCGCATCCAGGTCGGCCGCATCTCGCATTTCGGCCTTCTCGAAATGTCGCGCCAGCGCATCCGCACCGGCGTCCTGGAATCGACGACGACGCCCTGCCCGGTCTGCCAGGGCACCGGCCATGTCCGCGCTCCCGCCTCGGTCGCGCTGCATGTGCTGCGCGCGCTGGAAGACCTGTTGCAGCGCGGCGTCACGCATCACCTGACGATCCGCACCAAGACCTTGGTCGCTCTCTACATCCTTAACCAGAAGCGCGACCATCTCTCCGAGCTCGAGCAACGCTTCGGCCTGCACATCACCGTGTCGGCCGACGAAACGATCGCCAGCGGCGCGCATTTCCAGATCGAGCGCGGCGAACCGGTCGAGCCGCGCGAAATCCTCGCCCATTCGGTCCACCCCGATTCGGTCGTCGTCGCGCAGCCTGAAGAGGACGAGCCGGAGCCGGAAATCGAAGCCGAGGTCGAGGAGGACGAGGAAGAGTCGTCCGACACCGAACAGAGCGCCGATCACGAGTCTGGCGACGAGTCCCGCGGCGAGGCCGGCGAACACGGCGAGCGTGAGGATGGCGGACGCCGTCGTCGCCGTCGCCGCCGTCGCGGCAAGAATGGCGATGGCCGTCACCAGGACCAGCCGCACCCGGAACAGTCCGTCACCGCGGCGTCTCCCGACTCTGCGTCGCCGGACGAGGAATCGGATCACGACGACGAGCCCCGCGAAGAGGGTGAAGGCGAGACCGAGAATCGCGGCAGCGAGCAACTCGGCGACGACGGCCGGCCGCGCAAGCGCCGTCGCGGTCGCCGCGGCGGCCGTCGTGGCCGGCGCGAAGGCCAGAATGGCGAGGGCGAAGGCGAGACGGCAAATGGCAACGCCGGCATCGCCAATGACGACAACCCTCACGCCGACCAGCCGCCGGCTTCCTACGTTCCCGCCTTCAGCCGTGACCGCTACGCCCTCGATCCCTACGCCGCCGATCCCTACGAGATCGACACGACGCCGGTGATGGAGCCGCGCCCGCCGCGCCAGGAACGCCCTGCCGCTCCGGCCGCAGCCGAAGAGGCACCGGCTCCCGCGACAACGACGCCCATGCCGGAGGAGCGCCCTGCGGCTAGGATGGAACCTGTGCCGGAGGCTCCCCGCGAGCAGCCGGCCGAGACCAGGGTTGCGCCCGAGCCGGCTCCTGAAAAGGAAGATCCCAACCGGCCGAAGCGCAGCGGCTGGTGGCAGCGGAAGTCATTCTTCTGATCTGAAGGACGCGTGACGGCGATGAAGCAGTTTCTCCTGCAATTCTTCACCTGGTGGAACGGCCAGACGCTCGGCACGCGCTTTTGGACCTGGCGATACGGCGAATTCGTCGGCGACGACGAATTCGGCAACCGCTATTACAGCCAGAAGAAAGGGACGCGGCGCTGGGTCGTCTACAACGGCGTCGCCGAACCTTCGACGATCCCGCCCGGTTGGCACGGCTGGATGCACCATCGCGTCGACACTCCGCCGCCCCGCGAGACCTACGCGGCGCGCGACTGGCAGAAGCCGCATCAGCCGAACCACACCGGCTCGGCCTACGCCTATCGCCCGAAGGGCTCGATCCTCGGCGTGCCGACTCGCCCGAAGAGCGACGGCGAATACGACGCCTGGCAGCCGAAGTAAGAGACGATTCGCGTCGAAGCCGGCTAAGGCCGGCTTCAGGCGTATAGGCGGCCTCCGGAGTTCTCCCCAAAATTCACCGGCGAACCCCAAGATTTTGCGTTTCGACAAATTTGATGCGCTATTTCTTGACGCCCTCCGGGGACTCAGAATAGCGTCACTCAAGCGTTATGTTTCGGCGTACCGGCCTTTGCGGCGCCGGGTTTTTCCAAAAAGCGTAATCGATCCAGCGCCCCGGAATGGGTGAGCTTAGTCATGTCCGGAAGGGTGCGGTACCGCGCCTCTTTTCGTGATCTTTTTCCGGGCTAGATCTTCAGAATGCGGGTGACAAAGGCGGTCCAGTAACACTATATTTAGTGCTCCACCTCACCATGAGGCACAAGATAACCGGGAAACCCGGGAAACTTGGCGGCTGACAGAGTGAATGGGAGCGCCGATCCTGGGTAACCAGCCTGCGCGCTTCGGATGACAAGCGCGCTACAGCGCGACAGATGGGGCCAGAGAATGAAAATTGAGCGGCGCTATACCGAGCAGGGTCTTTCCCCTTACTCCGCTATCGAATTCCGGACGACCAAGAGCGAGATCCGCAACCCGGACGGCTCGGTCGTCTTCAAGCTCGAAGGCGTCGAAGTGCCGACCACCTGGAGCCAGGTGGCGAGCGACATTCTTGCCCAGAAATATTTCCGCAAGGCCGGCGTCCCGGCTCGCCTGAAGAAGGTCGAGGAGAACGACGTTCCCTCCTTCCTGTGGCGCTCGGTCCCTGACACCGCCGCCCTCGCCAGCCTGCCCGAAGGCGAGCGCAGCACCTCCGAGATCGATTCGCGCCAGGTCTTCGACCGTCTGGCCGGCACCTGGACCTATTGGGGCTGGAAGGGCGGCTACTTCGACAAGGAAGACGACGCCGAAGCCTTCTTCGACGAACTCCGCTTCATGCTGGCGACCCAGAAGGCGGCGCCGAACAGCCCGCAATGGTTCAACACCGGCCTGCATTGGGCCTACGGCATCGATGGACCCAGCCAGGGCCACTATTACGTCGACCACCGGACCGGCCGCGTCCACGCCTCGGAAACCGCCTACGAGCATCCGCAGCCGCACGCCTGCTTCATCCAGTCGGTCGCCGACGACCTCGTCAACGAGGGCGGCATCATGGACCTCTGGGTGCGCGAGGCGCGCCTGTTCAAATCCGGCTCCGGCACCGGCTCGAACTTCTCGCGGCTGCGCGGCGAAGGCGAAAAGCTCTCCGGCGGCGGCAAGTCGTCGGGCCTGATGTCCTTCCTGAAGATCGGCGACCGTGCCGCCGGCGCCATCAAGTCGGGCGGCACGACGCGACGTGCCGCCAAGATGGTCGTGGTCGACATCGACCATCCCGACATCGAGCAGTACATCAACTGGAAGGTGAAGGAGGAGCAGAAGGTCGCGGCGCTCGTCACCGGCTCCAAGATCGTCTCGCTGCATCTGAAGGCGATCATGAAGGCCTGTGTGAACTGCACGGGCTCGGGCGATGATTGCTTCGATCCGGCCAAGAACCCTGTCCTGAAGCGCGAGGTCCGCGCCGCCAAGAAGGCGCAGGTGCCGCAGAACTACATCCTGCGCGTCATGCAGTTCGCCAAGCAGGGCTTCACCGACATCGACTTCCCGATCTACGACACCGACTGGGATTCGGAAGCCTACCTCACCGTCTCCGGCCAGAACTCGAACAACTCGGTACGCGTCACCGACCAGTTCCTCGAGGCCGTCGAGAAGGACGAGAATTGGAACCTGATCGGCCGCATCACCGGCAAGGTGACGCAGACGATGAAGGCCCGCGACTTGTGGGATCAGGTCGGCCACGCCGCCTGGGCCTCGGCCGATCCGGGCATCCAGTTCCACACCACCATCAACGACTGGCACACCTGCCCCGCCTCGGGTCCGATCATCGCGTCGAACCCCTGCTCGGAATACATGTTCCTCGACGACACGGCCTGCAATCTCGCCTCGATCAACCTTCTCCAGTTCCGCGACGCGAAGGGCGAGTTCGAGGTCGATGCCTTCGAGCATGCCTGCCGGCTGTGGACGGTCGTCCTCGAGATCTCGGTGCTGATGGCCCAGTTCCCGGCGAAGAAGATCGCCGAGCTCTCCTACGAGTACCGCACCCTCGGCCTCGGCTACGCCAATATCGGCGGCTTGCTGATGTCGTCGGGCATCCCCTACGACTCACGTGAGGGCCGCGCCATCGCCGGCGCCATCACCTCGCTGATGACCGGCATCTCCTATTCGACCTCGGCCGAGATGGCCGAGCAGCTCGGCCCCTTCCCCGGCTATGCCAAGAATCGCGACGCCATGCTCCGCGTCATGCGCAACCACACGCGTGCGGCGCATGGCGAGGCCTCGGGCTACGAGCAGCTTCACGTCGCGCCGGTGCCGCTCGACAGCGACGCCTGCCCCGACAAGCGCCTCGTCGCCCATGCCCGCCAGGCCTGGGACCGCGCCGTCCAGCGCGGCGAGATCCACGGCTACCGCAACGCCCAGGCGACCGTCATCGCGCCGACCGGCACGATCGGCCTGATCATGGATTGCGACACCACCGGCATCGAGCCCGATTTCGCGCTGGTCAAGTTCAAGAAGCTCGCCGGCGGCGGCTACTTCAAGATCATCAACCGCGCCGTTCCGGAAGCGCTCCGCGTCCTCGGCTATTCCGACAGCGCCATCAAGGCGATCATCGATTATGCCGTCGGCCAGGGCACGCTCCGGGGCTCGCCGGCGCTCGGCCATTCGGCGCTGACCGCCAAGGGCTTCACCGCCGCGAAGATCGACGCGATCGAGGAGGGCCTGAAGAGCGCCTTCGACATCAAGTTCGCCTTCAATAAATGGACGCTCGGCGAGGATTTCCTGAAGTCGCTCGGCGTCACCGACGCGCAGATGCTCGATCCTTCCTTCGAGCTCCTCGCCCATCTCGGCTTCTCCAAGAAGGATATCGAGGCGGCGAACATCTTCTGCTGCGGAGCGATGACTCTCGAAGGCGCGCCCGGCCTCAAGGCCGAGCATCTGCCCGTCTTCGATTGCGCCAATCCCTGCGGCCGCATCGGCAAGCGCTTCCTCTCGGTCGAGAGCCACATCCGCATGCTCGCCGCGGCGCAGCCCTTCATCTCCGGCGCGATCTCCAAGACGATCAACATGCCGAACGATGCCAGCGTCGAGGACTGCAAGAGCGCCTACATGCTCTCCTGGCAACTGGCGCTGAAGGCCAACGCGCTCTACCGCGACGGCTCCAAGCTCTCGCAGCCGCTCAACTCGCAGATCCTCGCCGACGACGAGGAAGAAGCCGAGGAGATCGCCGAGACGCTGACCTCGGTGAAGCCCGCCGTCCAGCGCGCCGAAGTGCTGGCCGAGCGTATCGTCGAGCGCATCATCGAGAAGGCGGTGCGCGAACGCGAACGCCTGCCTGACCGCCGCGTCGGCTACACCCAGAAGGCGATCGTCGGCGGCCACAAGGTCTATCTCCACACCGGCGAATATGCCGATGGCCGCATCGGCGAGATCTTCATCGACATGCATAAGGAAGGCGCCGCCTTCCGCTCGCTGATGAACAATTTCGCCATCGCGATCTCGCTCGGCCTGCAATATGGCGTGCCGCTCGACGAATATGTCGAGGCCTTCACCTTCACCCGCTTCGAGCCGGCCGGCCTCGTCCAGGGCAACGACCGGATCAAGAACGCGACCTCGATCCTCGACTACGTCTTCCGCGAGCTCGCCGTCTCCTATCTCGGCCGCCACGACCTCGCCCATGTGAATCCGGACGAGGCGAGCGCCACCTCGCTGGGCAGCGGCGTCGAGCAGGACCGTCCGCAACCCGCGCCGCTGGTCAGCCGCGGCGCCGTCCGCGGCAAGACCACCGACCGCGTCCGCCTGGTCGAAGGCATCGTCGAGGCGAAGGGTCCGGCCGCCGGCGGTACGGCCCGCGGTCCCGGCAACGCCGCCACCGCATCGGCACCGAGCAATGTCAGCGCCATCTCGACGGCCACCCGCTCCCATGGCGGCGCCGCGACGGCGGTGAAACTCGAGCCGATCCTCGAAGACAGCCCGGCCCTCGCGCCGATCGCTTCGGGCCTCAACTATGCGGCACCGGCAGCCCGCTCCGAGAGCGCATCACCCGTCTCAACGGCGGCTTCGCTCGCCGCCTCAGCCAAATCCGACGCCGCCACCCGCATCGCCATCGCCCGCCTCCGCGGCTACGAAGGCGAATCCTGCTCGGAATGTGGAAACTTCACGATGGTCCGGAACGGGACCTGCCTGAAGTGCGACACATGCGGAAATACGAGCGGATGCTCGTAAGACACGTCCGTCAACAGAATGGAAAAAGCCCGGAGCGATCCGGGCTTTTCTCCATGCATCGATACTATCCGCCCCTCTCCCACAGGGAGAGGGCCAGCGGCCTTATGAGCGCAGCGAATTAGGGCGGTGGGGTGAGGGGCTGAAGCGCTAGTTACCCGCCTCGGTCCTCGCGGCAAGTGTGCTCATGATCCGCTCGACCACGCCGTCGATATCCTTCAGCACCTCGTCGTTCCAGAAACGCATCACAAGATAGCCGGCTATCTCGATCACGGCCGTTCGAGCAAGATCACGATCGATGTCGATATTGTGCTGACCGCCGTCGACCTCGATGACGAGCTTCGCCTCGATACAGGCGAAGTCGGCAACGAAACGATCGATCGGCACTTGCCGCCGAAATTGAATCCGAGTTGCCTGCCGCGCAGCCGCGACCAGAGCTTCCTCTCCGTGATCGTCGAGTCACGGCGAAGACGCCGGGCGATACGGACAGGCTCCATCCCCTCACCCTTCTCGCCTAACTCGCTCCGCTCCTAAGGCTCAAAGCCCTCTCCCTTAGGAGAGGGTTTAAACCCCCGCCTGCGTGACGAACTTCGTATTGAGATACGCCTCCAGCGCATCGGCGCCACCCTCGGTGCCGTAGCCGGAATCCTTGACGCCGCCGAAGGGCACTTCCGGCAAGGCCAGGCCGTGATGGTTGATCGAGACCATGCCGGCTTCGATGCCGGAATGGATCGCGTGGGCCGTAGCGCCCGAGCGGGTGTAGGCGTAGGAGGCGAGGCCGTATGGCAGGCGGTTGGCCTCCGCCAGCGCGTCGTCGAGCGTCGAGAAGCGGTTGATGATGGCGAGCGGACCAAAGGGCTCCTCGTTCATGACGCGCGCCTCGAGCGGCACGTCGGTGAGCACCGTCGGCTCGAAAAAGTTGCCCTTGTTGCCGATCCGCTTGCCACCGGTCTGCAGCGTCGCGCCGGTCTTCACGGCATCGGCGGTGAAACGCTCCATCGCATCGACGCGGCGCGGATTGGCGAGCGGGCCCATGGTGACGCCCTTTTCGGTGCCCTCCCCGACCTTTAATGCTTTCGCGGCGGCGACGAAGCGGTCGCGGAAATCGTCGAAGACCGATTCATGCACCAGCATCCGCGTCGGCGAGACGCAGACCTGGCCGGCGTTGCGGTATTTGTTAGCCGACAAAATTTTCGCGGCGAGCTCGACATCGGCATCCTCGCAAACCAGCGCCGGCGCATGGCCGCCGAGCTCCATGGTAACGCGTTTCATGTGCAGCCCGGCGAGCGATGCGAGCTGCTTGCCGACGGCGGTCGAGCCGGTGAAGGTGATCTTGCGCACGACTGGATGCGGGATGAGATAGGCGGAGATTTCAGCCGGCACGCCGAAGACGAGGTTGACGACGCCGGCCGGCACGCCGGCATCGGCGTAGGCGCGGACCAGCTCGGCGCAGGCGGCCGGCGTTTCTTCCGGCCCCTTCAGGATGATGCTGCAGCCGGCGGCGACCGCCGCCGAGATCTTGCGCACCGCCTGGTTGATCGGGAAATTCCACGGTGAGAAACCGGCGACGACGCCGACCGGCTCCTTGATCGCAAGCTGCGTGACATTGGCGAGCCGGCCGGGGATGATGCGGCCATAGGTGCGGCGGGCCTCTTCCGCGAACCAGTCGATGATGTCGCCGCCGGCCAGCGTCTCCATCTTCGCCTCGATCTGAGGCTTGCCCTGCTCGCTGGTCATCTTGAAGGCGATGTCGTCGGCGCGCTCGCGCAGGATATCGGCGGCCTTGCGCATGATCTTCGCGCGGTCATAGGCCGAGGTCGCGCGCCATTTCCGGAAGCCCTTGTCGGCGGCGTCCAGCGCGGCGTCGAGATCGGCCCGGCCGGCCTTGGCGACGGTGGCCAGCGTCTCGCCGGTGGCCGGGTTCAGGATCGGCAGAGTGGCGCCGTCCGCCGCCTTCCGCCATTCGCCGCCGATGAAAAGAAGCACATCCGAATAAGTCGCCACGATATTTCCTCCCGGGCCGAACGCCGACGCTCTTGTTAGCGCGTGGGTGCGGGAGAAGTAAGTAGGGCGGATTAGGCCCGACTTGATCGGGCCGTAATCCGCCGAAGGGCAAGCGGCGGGTTATGCCTACGGCTAACCCGCCCTACGCCGCTTATTTCACTTGTTCGGCCCAACTCGGCGCATTGCTGACGCCGTTCAGGAAAGGCAGGACGGTCTCGGCCATCACCGGCGTGGCGAAGGCTTCGTAATGCGTGAGGTCGGGCAGGATCGCGAGGCGGTTCCGGGACATGTTCTCGCGCATCCAGCCGGCATCCCTCAGGCCGCCGCCAAGGAGCTGGTAGAACTCGACGATATGCTCCGGCCGGATCATGTCGCTGTCGCCGAAGACGAGCATCACCGGCATCTTCAGCGTCTTGACGTCCTCGGCCCAGTTGTAGGGCCGCCGCATCAGCTCGCCCATCCGGTCGAGGAGGCGCGGGAAATCGTCCGGCTTCGGCGCGACGGCGACATAGGATTTGTACATCGGCGTCGCCTTCATCATCTCGAACATGCCGGCGCCGACCGATTCCTGCTGCGGGATCATCTCGGCGAAAAAGCCGTCCTTGGCGAAGGGCGCCGAGACGACCACCAGCCGCCGCACGGCCTCCGGATGCTGCACGGCAAGGCGGAGCCCGGCGCCGCCGCCGAAGGAGTAGCCGACGACATCGACCTGGGCGTAGCCGAGTGTCTTCAGGATTGTGGCGAGATCGTTGCCGATATCGACGAGGTCGATCGGCCGGTTGCCGAGCGTCGTGCGACCGTGGCCGTGCAGGTCGACAGCGATGACCTCGCGGCCCTTCGTCAGGATCGGCAGCGCCGGCCCGAACATGTCGATCGAGCCGAGGCCGCCATGCAGGAGAAGGAGCGGCTCGCCCGCGCCCGCGATCTCGTAATAATAGTCGACGCCGTCGACCGGGATGCGGCCGCTCTTCTTGGCGCCCGGCATCGCCGTCGCCGGCTTGGCTTCGCTTTCCTGGGCCTCTGTCATTGCCGGCGCTATGGCCAGCGAAACGGCGGTGGCGAGAAGCGTGGCGATCGTGGTCCTGAGCATCGTGTCGTCTCCTTTGTCCGCCGGCGGGCCGCCCTCCGGCACTGCCGATACCGGGACGACGATCGAAGCGGCCGGATTTCGACACGCCTGCCGAAAAAGGTTTTGGGACCGAAAATAACTTTGCTGCGCTGCAACCTACCCTTGCCGACTCCGGGAACTCCGCCGATACTGAAAGCCATGGATCCGTTGAGACACATCAATGTTCGCCGCGCCGGTGCCGTCGCGAAGTTGGTTGGAATTGAGGGTGGCGTAGTCTCCGGGTGCTTTAACCCGAACGAGTCCAGCGTTGACGCGCCGGACAGGAGACCACGCCATGACGAGCACTACCACGAAGCCCGAAGCCGTTCAGCCTGATACC